>JAGPIM010000018.1 GCA_018055005.1 Laribacter sp. | reverse complement strand
TCTCTCCAAATGCTTCCTGGCGATCCGGGCGGTTCGTACGGCCCGGATCCGCGTTGTCTTGTGACTTGTGATCAGTTGCGCAGCGGTTTGCCGGTGGTCAGCATGTTGGCAATGCGCGCCTGGGTGAGCGGGTTCTTCAGCAGTTGCATGAAGCCCTTGCGCTCAAGGTCGAGAATCCACTGTTCGTCCACCATGGCCCCTGCATCGACATCACCACCGGTCATCACGTCAGCAATCAGGCCGGCGATGGTGAAATCGTGCTTGCTGATGAAGTTGCCTTCCAGCATGTTGACGAGCGAACCCTTGATCGATGCGGCACCGGCGCGCCCTGCGACCGGGAAGGCCTTGACCTTCAGCGGCGGACGGTAGCCGGCTTCGGCCAAGGCAATCGCTTCCTGCTTGGCCACGTACAACAGCTCGTAGGCGTTGAAAACCACGGTATCGGTCTTGCGGATAAAGCCGATTTCCTGACCTTCGATGGCGCTGGTACCAACCTTGGCGGTGGCAATGGCCATGAAGTAGTCCTTCAGCGCGGCCAGCACGTCGCCCTTGGCCTCTTGTGCGGCACGCAGGGCAAACTCCTTGCAACCGCCCCCTCCCGGCAGCAGGCCGACGCCGACTTCCACCAGACCGATGTAGGTCTCCAGGGCTGCCACGACCTTGTCGCTATGCATGACGAATTCGCAGCCGCCACCGAATGCGTAGCCTTGGGTGGCAACCACAACCGGGATCTGGCTGTACTTCAGCCGCATGGAGGTATCCTGGAACTTGCGCACGGTGGCATCAATGGCGTCCCAGTCGCCCATCATGAATGCCGGCATCATTGACTGCAGATCGGCACCGACCGAGAACGGCTCTTCGGTCTGCCAGATCACCAGTGCCTTGTAATTGTCCTCGGCAATATCGATGGCCTTGTTCAGACCTTCGATGACGGCCGGGCCAATGGCGTGGGCTTTGCTCTTGAACGATACGACCAGCACGCCGTCACCCGAAGTCAGAGCGCGTACACCTTCGTTTTCAAAAACGGTTTCACCCAGAGAAGGAGATTTTTCACCCAGCACACGGGCCGGCGACAGCTGCCGCTTGTACACATCCAGCGTAGAGCGCGGAACCAGTGTGTTGGCAGCAGCACTGTACGAACCTTCGTTGAAATGCACACCAACACGGTTGGAATCGGTCACCCAAGCCGGCAGGGCTGCCTTGCCCATCGCGTTTCCGGCCTCAATGTCTTCCTTGAGCCATTGGGCCACTTGCTGCCAGCCCGCGGATTGCCAGGTTTCAAACGGCCCGGTGGACCAGCCGAAGCCCCAGCGGATAGCCAGATCAAGGTCACGGGCATTGTCGGCAATATCGGCCAGGTGGTAGCTGATGTAATGGAAAACATCGCGGAAGCAGGCCCACAGGAATTGCGCCTGGGGATGCTGGCTTTCACGCAGTTTCTTGAACTTGATTGCCGGATCAGCTTCTTTGAGGATGGCCTTGACGGCTTCATCGCCCTTTTGGCCACCTTCGACATATTCACCCTTGAGCGGGTCCAGCACGAAGGTTTGCTTGCCTTCTTTCTTGTAAATGCCGCGTCGGGTTTTCTGCCCCAGTGCACCATCGGCAATCAGTCTGGCCAGCCAGCCAGGAGTCTTGAACAACGGGTGCCACGGATCTTCCGGCAGGGTGTCCTGCATGGTTTTGACCACATGGGCAAAAGTATCCAGTCCCACCACGTCAGCAGTGCGGAAGGTGGCGGATTTCGGACGTCCCAGACGCGGACCTGTCAGGTCATCGACCACATCGAAGCGCACGCCGTATTTTTCGGCATTGGCAATGGTCGCCAGCATGGAAAACACACCGACGCGGTTGGCCACAAAGTTCGGGGTGTCCTTGGCACGAATCACACCCTTGCCGAGCGTGGTCACCAGGAAACGCTCAAGGTTGTCGAGCATGTCTGCATCGCTGGTCACGCACGGGATGATTTCCACCAGATGCATGTAGCGCGGGGGATTGAAGAAGTGCACCCCGCAAAAACGGCCACGGACATCTGCCGGGCACGAGTCAGCCAGCTGGTTGATGCTCAGGCCGGAAGTGTTGGTGGCAAAAATGGTGTGCTCACCCAAGAACGGGGCGACCTTGGCATAAAGGTCGGCTTTCCAGTCCATCCGTTCGGCAATGGCTTCAATAACGATGTCGCACTCTTTGAGCAACGACAGATGTTCGTCGTAATTGGCCGGAGTGATGAAATCGGCCCGGTCCTTGCCTGCCAAGGGGGACGGCTTCAGTTTTTTGAGCCCTTCAATGGCTTTCTTGGCAATGGCGCTTTTGTCGCCTTCTTTTGCGGCCAGATCGAAGAGAACAGTCGGCACTTTGGCGTTGACGAGGTGAGCGGCAATCTGCGCGCCCATCACCCCGGCACCGAGCACGGCTACCTTGCGAACGATGAACTTGGACTGAGACATGGTTTCCTCTGGTTGCAGACAGACTGATGTAGACAACCGGCGACAACGTATTGCAGATATATCACCGGGGGAGTTTTCAACGGAGCCGGTTTTCCCGGCCCCGTTATTCCACGCCTCTAAATTGACATCAAATTAGAAGGCACGGTTGTACTGGATACCCAGCATGTGAATATTGGTTTTGTACTGACCGTTGGTATTTTCGCCATTGCCAGTACACAATCCGTTTGCATTCATGCCCAACGGATTGCACGCATCCTTATAGCTCATGTTGGCATTGGCAAAATCGATATAGGTATAAGCAAAGTCCAGCGAATCAAGTTTGGTAAACTTGTAATTACCACCCAGCGAGAACAACCAACGATTACTGTCAGGCAGCGCCGGATGACGAAGGCTGTCATCGCTGACGGGCGATTGATCGTATGCAATACCACCACGAAGCATCAATGCATCGTTGTATTTATAATTGGCACCTACAGATACTTTGTAAGTATTGCGCCAATTCTGGCGTACAACGAAATCACCTTCACCGGGAGTATTAAAATTGACATCAATATTCTGCATTTGCGAGTGACGCGTCCACGTCACATCAGCCATGACGGCCCATTTGTCATTGATTTGATGAAAGCCATTGATCGACAAGGATTCTGGCGTTTTTACATCAACACTGGCATCAGAATCCGGATGCTTTTTGTTTAATGTAGCCAGCACACCAGGTTTGGCTGCTGCGGCTGGGCCGGTAAAGCTCATGCCATCAAAGCTCCAGTCGGCATAACCACGCAATTTTTGGGAAATGGCTGATCTGTAGGCAATGCCAAACCGGGTATTTTCATCCGGCGTAAACATGTAGCCCAGGTTAAAACCATACCCCCAGTCAGTTCCCTTGATTTTGATGCTGCCATCACCGGAAATCAGACCGGCACGCGCCAAACCAGCGACTCGCTGTTGTGCAACAGTTGCTCCCGGGTTGATTGATGGGGTTCCTGCCATAATCAGACCTGAAATGGCATCAGATGCTTTATCCAGCTCGGCATTCATGTACTGGGCTGAAATACCAAAACCAAAACTGTGATGCTCATTGAGCTTGAACGAGATCGACGGATTGATGTTGATCGTCATCAGGTCGATTTTGGTGATGCCATAACGACCGGCCCAACCGCTACCGTAGTCCAGCGAAGCGCCGAACGGAACGAACATGCCAATGCCGGCCGTAAACTGGTCATTGATCTGGTGGGTCAGGTACATGGAAGGAGCCACAACTGCGCTCGGAGCAAAAATACCGCCGTTATCACCCCCGGTGGGGCGATTCAGAAAGTTGACCGAACCCTTGTCCGTGTAGTCCGAATTCGGAACCACCACGGTCAGGCCACCGGAAAAGTTGTTGCCCTTCAGGCGTGACATGCCCGCCGGGTTGTAGAAAATGGTGGAAGCGTCATCGGCTTCAGCTGCACTGGCAAATGCCGTTCCTTGCGCTGACACGCTTTGTGAACCGAAGTGGTAACCCGATGCCAGTGCGACCCCAGGAATCCCCCCCATCAGAGCAATGGCCAAGCTCAGATTCTTGATCTTCATGTGTTCCTCTTTTCCAGACGGACTAATTGGCTGTTTGTTTTATAGGCAAACGATCGTTTGAGACCGGCCTTTGATGATATTAGCATCGTGGCTTGCCACCGACACCGGATGTCGAGCAAATATTTCAAACAGCCGTTTTATATATTGTAAATCCGACCTTTTTGTTGGTTATTAGCAACACAAGACAAGGAAAATGACCATTTTATTCATACAGTTACAAACAGTCAGTGACTGATGCCGTCAAACCGGCAATTACATAAGGCAACAGATGTCGTGCGACTGTCTCAGGATCTCGGGCCGACACATATTGCGGCTTTTTGATGAACACCTTGAGTACATCATTGCCGGCAAAAGCGTTGAACATCAGGCTGAAGCTGAAGTGCAGGCGCCAGGCCAATTCTTCCTGGCTCAGATGAGGCAGGACGCGGGCAAATGCGCGGCTGTACCTGACAACAAATTCGCTGTGCTCAGCCGGAATGGCTTCACGCAACATTTTGTGGTTTTCGATGAATGTGCGTGACAGCAAGCGCACAAACAGCGCCCCGCCCCGGTTGGGATCTTTTGACAAGGCCAGTGAAGGGCGGACAAACCCCTGAACCAGATTTTCGACAGTCAGAACTTCGCCTGAGGCTTCGAGTGCATCCAGTTCTTCAATGCAACGGCGATTCCACGGAGCCAAGCGACGGATGACGGCCTGTTGCAGCAATGCATCCTTCGAGCCGAAGTGATAGTTCACCGCAGCCAGATTGACTTCTGCCTGTTGGGTAATCATCCGCAAGGAGGTCGCCTCAAAGCCGTGTTCAACAAACAGGCGCTCTGCTACGTCCAAGATGCGTGTGGCGGTATCTGGCCGGCTGGTACTCATGCTGGTTTGATTCGGTAATGTCTCGGCGTCGTGGGGAAATTCGTTCATGCTTAATCCAAACAGTTGTTTGAAACTTACGTTTTAATGGTGAGAGTGTCAAGCCGGAATGACAAATATGATCGGGCCGCCCGATCTGGGCGGCCCGATTATCGCAATTAAACACTCGTTTGTCAGACAGCCAGGCAATCAGCTCCTCAGCTTTGCCGCCAGCCACGAGTAGTCATAGCTGGTAATTTCAAATGGATTGCCATCCGGATCGACAAAATAGAAAGACCATGCCTGCTTGTGGTCACGAATGCAGTCTCGTGCGAGAAAACGGCCATCAATGGCCTGCACCCGCTCGCCAGCCAGTTTGTCGATCCATGCCAGAAAATCCGGCCCGGCTACGGAAAAAGCAATGACGGCATGCGATGCCTGCGCATCCGGTTTTTCGAACAGGGCAATCCGTACCGTATTGCTTGAGTTGCTCAGGGTCAGCGGGCCATCCTGTTTCTCTGCCCAAGTAGCAAACCGCGCTTCGGGCATCAGTCCCAGAATGCGCTGGTACCAGAAAGCAGAAGTAGCACGGTCTTTGACCCAAACATGGATATGATCGATTACGGTGAGCTTTGGCATGGTTGTTATCGTTGTGAGTCCAGCTGCTTTTTCAGGTAATGACCGGTAAAGCTGGCCGGATGGCTGGCCAGCATTTCCGGAGTGCCTGCGGCGATGATGCGACCGCCGCCTTCTCCTCCTTCAGGACCGAGGTCGATCAGCCAGTCTGCCGTTTTGATCACGTCAAGATTGTGCTCGATCACCACGACTGTATTGCCGTGCTCTCGCAGGCGCTGCAGCACTTTCAACAGTAGATCAATGTCATGGAAATGCAGCCCCGTTGTGGGCTCATCCAGGATGTACAGCGTTCGGCCGGTGTCACGCTTGGACAGCTCCAGCGCCAGCTTGACCCGCTGCGCCTCACCGCCGGACAAGGTCGTGGCACTCTGCCCGAGGCGGATATACCCCAACCCGACATCCATCAAGGTCTGCAGCTTCCGGGCAATGGATGGTACGGCGTTGAAAAACTCCAGTGCCTGTTCAACTGTCATTTCCAGAATGTCACGGATGTTCTTGCCCTTGTATTGCACCTCAAGCGTTTCGCGGTTGTAGCGATGCCCATGGCAGACATCGCACGGCACATAAATGTCCGGCAGGAAATGCATTTCAACCTTGATGACACCGTCGCCCTGGCATGCCTCGCAACGTCCTCCCTTGACGTTGAAACTGAACCGGCCCGGTCCATAACCGCGCTCACGCGACACCGGCACCCCGGCAAACAGTTCGCGGATCGGGGTAAACAGTCCGGTATATGTGGCCGGATTGGAGCGCGGTGTCCGGCCGATCGGGCTCTGGTCGACGTTGATCACCTTGTCGAAGAAATCCAGCCCTTCGATTTCCGCATAGGGTGCCGGCTCGATCGACGAACCATTCAGCTCCCGGGCCGCCACGGCATACAGGGTATCGTTGATCAGCGTCGACTTGCCCGAACCGGACACCCCGGTAATGCAGGTCAGCAGGCCAACCGGCAATTCCAGCGTCACATCCTTGAGATTGTTGCCATGCGCCCCCTTGAGCCGCAGCACCCGCTCCGGATCCAGCGCCCGGCGCTCGGCCGGTATGGCAATGCTCTTGTTGCCAGACAGATACTGCCCGGTAATGGAACGAGGACAGCTGGCCACTTCAGCCGGTGTCCCGGCCACCAGCACCTCGCCACCGTGCTCCCCGGCCCCCGGTCCCATGTCGACCAGAAAATCAGCCGCACGAATGGCATCTTCATCGTGTTCGACCACGATCACGCTGTTGCCCAGATCGCGCAGCTTCATCAGGGTGGCCAGCAGCCGGTCATTGTCACGCTGGTGCAGGCCGATGGACGGTTCATCCAGTACGTACATCACCCCGGTCAGACCCGAGCCGATCTGGCTTGCCAGGCGGATGCGCTGCGCTTCGCCGCCAGACAAAGTGTCGGCAGAACGGTCCAGCGACAGGTAGTCCAGCCCGACATTGTTCAGGAAGCCCAGCCGGTCATGGATTTCCTTGACGATTTTCTCGGCCACCGCCTGCTTCTGTCCGGTAAACGACAGTTGCTCGAACCAGTCCAGTGTTTTGCGCAGAGGCCAGACGTTCAGTTCCGGCAGGGTCTTGTCGGCCACCTGGACAAACCGGGCCTCTTTGCGCAAACGGGTGCCGTGGCAATGCGGACAAGGCTGGTTGTTCTGGTATTTCGCCAGTTCCTCGCGCACCGTGGCCGAGTCGGTTTCACGGTAGCGTCGCTCCAGGTTCGGGATGATGCCTTCAAACGGATGCTCTCGCGTCACCTTGTGTCCGCGCTCGTTGGTATAAACGAAAGGGATGGCCTCCCGTCCCGAACCGTGCAGCACCACATGGCGCACTTTTTCCGGCAGCAGTTCAAACGGCAGGTCAATTTCGAATCCGTAAAACTGCGCCAGGCTTTGCAGCATCTGGAAATAAAACTGGTTACGCTTGTCCCAGCCCTTGATGGCACCGGAGGCCAGGCTGAGTTCCGGATGGACCACCACCCGTCGGGGATCGAAAAAGGTGATCTGCCCCAGCCCGTCACACTTCGAGCAGGCCCCCATCGGGTTATTGAAGGAAAACAGTCGCGGCTCCAGTTCCGGCAGGCTGTAGCTGCACACCGGACAGGCAAACCTGGCCGAGAACCAGTGCTCTTTCCCGCTGTCCATTTCCACGGCGATGGCACGCCCGTCGGCATGCCGTAAGGCAGTCTCAAACGATTCGGCCAGTCGTTGCTTGACGTCCGGACGGATCTTCAGGCGGTCAACCACTACTTCGACCGTGTGCTTGCGGTTCTTGTCCAGCTTGGGCACGGCATCGATTTCCAGCACTTCGCCATCCACCCGCACCCGCACGAATCCCTGGGCCCGCAAGTCGTCAAACAGCTCCGCCTGCTCGCCTTTCCGGCCGACAACCAGCGGCGCCAGGATCATCAGACGGGTATCTTCCGGCAACGCCAGCACATGGTCGACCATCTGGCTGACGGTCTGGCTTTCCAACGGCTGGTGATGCTCGGGACAGTATGGCGTGCCGACACGGGCGAACAGCAACCGCAGGTAGTCGTGGATTTCAGTCACCGTGCCGACGGTCGAACGCGGATTGTGGCTGGTAGCCTTCTGCTCGATCGAAATGGCCGGACTCAAACCCTCGATCAGGTCGACATCCGGTTTTTCCATCAGCTGCAAAAACTGCCGGGCATACGCTGACAGGGACTCGACGTAGCGCCGCTGACCCTCGGCATAAAGGGTATCGAATGCCAGAGAGGATTTGCCGGAACCGGACAGGCCGGTGATGACGATCAACTTGTGACGGGGCAAGTCCAGATTGACGTTTTTGAGATTGTGCGTACGTGCGCCGCGAATGCGGATGCTGTCCATGGGACTCTCGGGAAGGCAAAGCAACCTGTTACTATACCGACTCGAATCGACGGCGCGCCAGCCCACGAACTGACCGGCAGGCTGCGTCATCATGTCAATCCAACAGGCTGGCATTGCGGCCCGCCTGTTCTGCATACCCTCGGTTGTATCTACGATGACGTCACTGGAATTGCGCGCAAGCATCGGGCTTGCCGGTTTGTACGGCCTGCGCATGCTTGGCATGTTTTTGGTATTGCCTGTCTTCTCCCTCTATGCCAGCAGCCTTCCCGGCGGGCACAATGCCGCACTGGTCGGCTTTGCGCTGGGCAGCTACGGCCTGACACAGGCGATCCTGCAACTGCCCTTCGGCATGTGGTCCGACCGTATCGGCCGCAAGCCGGTCATTTATCTTGGTCTCGCCATTTTTGCTGTCGGCAGCCTGGTTGCCGCAGCCGCCGACAACCTCTGGCTGTTGACCCTGGGACGCACCTTGCAGGGTGCGGGTGCCATTTCAGCAGCCATTACCGCCCTGCTCGCCGACCTGACCCGGGAAGAAAAGCGGACCCAGGCCATGGCCATGATCGGCATGACCATCGGGACCACCTTTGCAGCCAGTCTGGTGCTGGGCCCTTTACTGACCCACTGGATCGGCGTCCCGGGCATTTTCGTCCTGACGGCCGTCCTGACACTGCTGGCGATGCTGGCCGTGCGCTTCTTCATTCCGGACCCGGCCATCAGCCGTTTTCACTCTGATGCCGAAGCCAATCCGGCCCGCCTGCCAGACGTGTTGAAAAACCGCGATCTGCTGCGGTTGAATTTCGGCATCTTTGCCCTGCACGCTGCACAAATGGCCATGTTTGTCGTCATCCCGTTCGCGCTGATGCAAAGCGCCAATCTCGACAAGGCCCATCACTGGCAGGTTTATCTCCCGGTTACCGTCGTCGGATTCATCCTGATGGTGCCAGCCATTATCTACGGCGAGAAAAAGGCCCAGTTGAAGCGGGTGTTTGTCGCAGCCATTGCCCTGATGCTGCTGGCCCAGGCCGGCATGGCGGCCTCCCTGTCGAGTTTCTGGCACATCGTCGGACTGCTGGGACTGTACTTCATCGCCTTCAATATTCTTGAGGCCACCCTGCCGTCGCTGATTTCCAAAATTGCCCCTCCGGCAGCCAAAGGAACGGCCATCGGTGTCTACAATACTTCGCAATCCTTCGGCCTGTTCCTCGGTGGCGTCATGGGCGGTGCCCTGTATGGCTGGGGGGGGGCCGCTGCCGTATTCACCTTTACCAGCGTGCTGATGGCAATCTGGCTATGGCTGGCCATGAGCATGACTCCGCCCCCGGCTGTCCGGACTGAGCTGCTGGCCCTGCCCGCTGGCTGGCAAGGAGATGCCTCCCGACTGTCCGCGGCTCTGTCTGCCCTGCAAGGAGTACGTGAAGCCGTGGTGATCGCCGGTGAAGGCGTGGCTTATCTCAAGGTACACGGCCACGACTGGGACCGCGACGGGGCACTGGAGCTGCTGCAAAGCACCTGATCAACGGGGCTGCCTGTGCGGCCCTGCCGGCAGGGCCAGACAGTATCCATGCGAAACCGTAACAGATGCCCCGGGGAGGGCCATTTCCCCCGCCCGGAAACCATGATGAGCACCAGCGATACCGCACCTGACAGGCACTCCGCCGGCCTGCATTACCTTTATCGCTTCGTAGGTCCTGACGCTTTCTGTCCAGTCAACCGCTCACGATCACCATCCATGCGGGGTATGGCGCAAGACAACATGGCTGCTTGCCGGCAGCAACCTGAGTACTGCCAGGCTGCATTCCACCGTCTGGACGAATCCCCAGACGGTGGACTACGCCGGCCTCTGTGGATATGAGCTGCCCTTGGTGCCGTAGACAAATTCCCGCTCCACGCTGAAGCCCGCCCCCCTCCCGGGGACGGCTGCCATTCCAGCCATTGCGGCGGCGGATTGCCTGCGGGAGCCGGAGCAGCCCACGGGCGTGCACCGAGTGGCCATCGCCAGTGATGCACCAAAAAAGAAAAGCCGTCGCTGCAAGAGACGGCTTTTCTTCTTGCTGACAACCAGACATTACTTGCTGTTGAGCAGTTTTTCCACGTCAGCCTTGGGAATGGCGCCGGAAACCAGCTGGCCGTTGGGGAATACCAGGGCCGGAGTGCCGCTGATGCCCAGTTTTTCGGCCAGCTGCTGGATGGAGGCCAGTTTGTCGGCTGTGGCACATTTACCGTCCCCGGCCAGAGGCTTGTCATTAAGCATGAAGTCAGACCAGGCCGCCTGAGGATTGCTGCTGCACAGGATCTGGGCCGATTTGTGCATGGCGTCCGGATGCAGTGAGGTCAGCGGATACAGGAAGGTATAAATCGTCACGTTGGTGACACCCTTGAGACTGTCACGCTCCAGCCGCTTGCAGAACGGGCAGTCCGGGTCGGAAAACACGGCGAGCTTGCGGCTGCCATTGCCACGCACTTCCTTGAAGGCCAGGTCGAGGGGCAGGTTTTTCCAGTCCACTTTGGAGAGCTCAGCCACACGTGCTTCGGTCAGGCTCTGGCGGGCATCGACATCAATCAGGTCTCCGACAAACAGGTGTTTGACCTTGGCATCGGCATAGACAACCTGCCGGTCCGGCAGCACGATCTCGTAGATGCCGGTTACCGGCGTGGCCCGGACGGCCTGTACTTGCCGTTGCGGAAATTTTTTCTCGAATGCCTGCCGCACGCTGTCGGTGTTGTCAGCAGTCCCGGCCGCGCAGGCCAGCAACGGAATCGCCAGCATGAAGGCGGCAAGGGGGCGAAGTCGGAGCATGGTCCATCCTGTCAGGTATTGAAGCGAATGCGGATTGTCGTGGCTTGGGCGTCCTGCTACAAGCCTGAAGCACTTCCGTCAGGCAGACTGCCCGATGCCAGCAACTTGCCGGCATCAAACCCCAGTCGCAATGCGCCCCAGTGGCGGCCCTTGACCATGATCGGCAAACTGATTTCCGACAGGATTTCACCCGTGTCGCGGACATAGGTCTGCAACAGGAACGGCGTGTCGTTGCGGGCAGCCTTGAGGCCGGCCGGATCATTGAAAATCCGTTTGTCACGGCTCTGCTGCAAGTCGGTTTTGGGATTGCCGGTCAACGGGCGCGAATAGTGGCTGTTGTGGCTGGGAGCATAGCCATTGGTATCCACCAGCAGGGCAAAGCGGCCGCCCGAGGTTTCCTGGACCAGCTTGTCGTAGAGGGGTTGCAGGCGTTCAGGGATCTTGTCGTCGTAACCGGTACGGTATTTTTGCGGATGAGTTCCGGGTACCGGCTGGTAGCGCTGGTCAAAAAGCTCGACGCCGGCTTCGGCCAGCTCGACCAGACGGGACTGGCACTGGTCGCGGTAATGCCGGGCTCGGGCGATGATCTGGTCAAACTCACCCTCTCCCAGGGTAAAACGGCTGACCAGCCCCTGCACTTGCTCGGCGGCTTCGGCCAGCGAGCGCGAAACGTCGGCTGACTGTGCCAGCCGGTCCTGGACCTCGGTAGAGAGGGTACGGATTTCGCCGACATTGGCATTGACCTGCACATTGTGCCCGGCGAAGGTCTGAACCGAATCTGCAATGGCGGCCAGTGCGCTGGAGGTCTGCTCAAAGTCGTTCACCAGCCCGGTAAAACGCTGTGAAGTCGTACCGACGACCTGGGTTGCATACTGGGTATCGGCATTGATGGCATAGGTTTCGCTCTGCGTGGTGACCACGAGCTTGAGCATGCTGTCGATGTTGCCGGATATCTCGTCGGTAGCACCGCGGACCCGCTCGGCCAGCTTGCGCACTTCGTCGGCCACGACGGCAAAACCACGTCCGGATTCGCCGGCACGAGCGGCCTCGATCGCAGCATTCAAGGCCAGAAGATTGGTCTGCTCGGAAATGTCCTTGATCAGGGAAACGATCTGCTGGATGGATGCAGAACGCTGGTTCAGCTCACCGACCGTCTGGTTGAATGCCTGGATGCGGAGGCCGACCTGACTGATGCGTCCTTCCACCTCGGCCAGTTCGTTGCGGGTTGAACGGGCCATGTCGAGATTGGCATGCGTGTTGCTGGCAATCTGCTGGGTCTGCACTGAAACCGAATTGATGCCGTCCGTATTCTGCTGGCTGGCATTGGTCACCTCGCGGGCCAGCTCACCCTGCTTCTGGGCATTCTCGCAGGAGGTATTGACGTTTTGCAGGGTACGCGCCGACTCCATGGCAATGCGGACGGTCATCAGCCGCACCTGGTTGATGATCTGGCGCAGCTTGGCGACAAACAGGTTGTATGACTCGGAAAGCAGGCGTATTTCGTCGTGGGTGGAGGTAGGAATGCTGCGCGACAGATCGCCGACACCCTGGCCGATATCCTGGAAAATGCCGGTGATGATGCGTATCGGCCGGACAATCAGGTAGCGCAGATACAATACCATGCCAATAATCATCACCAGCGAGACCCCCCACAGGATGATTGCCCAGTCCAAGGCCTGATCCAGGACGGCCCCGACAGCCTGCCGCATTGCCGGATCATCAATCCGGGCAGTCAGTACGGCCAGTTCCTGGCCAGCGTGCCAGATCAGGTATACAAAGCCCAGTTCAAGCAGGGCAATGATCAACAGGCTGGACAACTTGCGGGACAACGTGAACCAGAATGTCCGCTCGATAAAGTCATAGATTTTGACAAATGCTTCCATTGATTCTCTCCCCCTTCGCATACGACTTGTTATGCAACAATTGTGCAATCAGCAAGCTGTTTTATCCAGTTTGCATTTGTAACTTTCAACACATGCAATAGCCTTTGCTGACTTATGCTGAAATCGGGAAACAAGAAGGAGATAGAACAATGCGAATGACTCAGTTTGCGGGTGCCATCCTGATGCTGCTGGGGGTGGCACTGGGGGCATTTGGTGCCCATGCACTGGCTCCCGGTTTTGATGCCCGGGCGCTGGGCTGGTGGAATACGGCCGTGCAGTACCAGTTCATTCACGCAGTCGGCCTGATTGCCATCGGTGCCGTCGTCCGGCGCGGCATGGCACTGGCTGCGGCACTGCTGTTCGCCGGTACGGTCATTTTCTGCGGCACCCTGTACCTGCTGGCACTGGGCGGGCCTTTGTGGCTGGGCATGGTCACGCCCACGGGCGGCACCCTGATGCTGGGAGGCTGGGCAGCGGCGGCCATTGCGTTCTGGCGGGGAATTCCGCGCTGATATGCCAGGTTTGACGAAACCGCCCGAGGGGATGTTCTGGTGCATTCCGCTACGGGCGGTTTTTGCTCACCCCTCAAAGCCATGGCGGAAACAAAGCCGTCAGGCCGACATCAAGAAATGTGCCAGGATTGCACATCCTGCACGCAGGGGATTCATTCCGGGCAAAGGCCGGATACGCACACGCCTTTGGTACAGCCTGCAAGCCACAGGCGGAAACCGGCTCTTGTGATGTGGCCAGGCCCGGCAAGCGCCCGCTTGCTGGCTGGATGACCAGCATCGGGGCTGCCAGACAACTCCGGCGGCGGAGTCAACCGAAATGGCAGACGTAATGCAGCGTGTCAGTCACTTCAATAGTGAAGCGGCTGTTACCCGGCACGTTGAATGACTGGCCTGCTTCATAGACCTGGCTTGCCGGCGCATTCGCCAGAGTCACGCGACACTGGCCGGCCAGCACTTCCATGATTTCCGGCGCACCGGTATTGAATTCCAGCGTGGCCGGCAGGATCACGCCCACGGATTTGCGACTGCCATCCGGCAGGATCAGATTATGGCTGATGCATTTGCCATCAAAATAGACATTGGCCGTTTTCTGGATGCTGGCGTTTTCGAAATGGGTCATGCGCAAAACCTTTATTGACATTGGTATGAGGTGCCATTCTAGCTTCCGCTCGGAACGTGCGCGACACCTCACCAATCATTCATGGCAAAACAAATGCTTACTGTGAACACAAGCACCATTTGATGCCACCTGCGTTTGACTTGCCCGCGCCAAACATGAATCATGCGCGCCTCGCGCGCGGGCCTTGCCGGCCTGACTCCGCCAACCCTTCCGGAAATCCAAAGTGGAACAGCTTTTGTATCAGGTCGAAGACCGGCCTCCGTTTGCCACCTCACTGCTTCTGGCCATCCAGCATTTGCTGGCTGCCCTGGGCGGCATCATCGCCGTCCCGCTCGTTGTGGGTGGCGTCCTCAAATTGCCAACGGCTGACGTGGTGGCACTCGTCAATGCCGCGCTGATGGTATCGGGCGCCGTGACCATCGTTCAGTGTCGCGGGGTCGGACCGATCGGCATCCGCCTGCCCTGCGTGATGGGCACCAGCTTCACGTTTGTGGCCGCAGCCATTGCCATCGGCTTTGAGCAAGGCGTAGCCGGCATTCTGGGCTCGTCGCTGGTCGGATCGATCGTCATGATCATCGGCAGCTTTTTCATGCCGCAGATCCGCAAACTGTTCCCGCCGGTCGTTACCGGTACGGTGGTATCCATGATCGGCCTGTCGCTGATTCCGGTAGCTGTCGACTGGTTTGCCGGCGGTCAGGTCGGATCACCTGACTACGCTTCGCCGACCAATCTGGGCATTGCCCTCTTCGTGCTGGTGCTGGTCATCGGGCTGGTGCAGTTCGGTCGCGGCATCGTGGCCGCAGCCGCCATTGTGATCGGCATGTTTGTCGGCTATCTGGTGTGCCTGGCCTTCGGACTGATCGATTTCGGACCGGTCAGGCAGGCGGATGTTTTTACCGTTCCCTCGCCCATGCACTTTGGCATGAGTTTCCCGATCGCCGGCATCATCGGCATGTCGATTGCCTACCTCGTCACCATCGTCGAATCCACAGGCAATTTCCTGGCGCTCGGCCAGGCCACCAAGGTCAAGGTCGGCGGCAAGCAGATGTCGGCCGGCATCCTGTGTGACGGACTGGGTTCGGCTTGCGCCGCCGTCATGTCGACCACGCCCTTCTCCTCGTTTGCCCAGAACATCGGCGTTGTCTCGCTGACTGGCGTGGCCAGCCGCTACGTCGTGGCGCTGACCGGCGTGTTGCTGGTGCTGGCAGGCCTGTTCCCGGTCTTTGGCGCACTGATCGTCACCATCCCGCAGCCAGTGCTTGGCGGAGCCGGACTGATGATGTTCGCCATGATCATCGTGGCCGGCGTGGAAATGCTGGGCCGCGTGCCGCAAACCAAACGCAACGGCGTGATCATCGCCGTCGCCATCGGCTGCGGCATGGCCGTGACCGTACGCCCCGAGCTGCTGTCCAAGCTGCCGTCATTCGTCAAGGAAGTATTCGGCTCGGGCATTACGGTCAGCTCGCTGGTCGCACTGGGGCTGAACCTGATCCTGCCCGGCCGGGTGGATGCACCGGTCGAAGGTGACTGAAACACCTCTGCCCTGATCCCGACAGGCTGCCTTGTGGCAGCCTGTTTTTTTGGGACTTTTTGCAGAGCCCGGCCTGCAAGGCCGATGAACAGGAAGCACAAGCGGTCGTGCCGGTTGCCGTTGCCGTTGCCGTTGTCGTTTTCGTTGCCGTTGCCGTTGCCGTTGCCGTTGCCGTTGCCGTTGACGTTGCCGTTGCCGTTGCCGTTGCCGTTGCCGTTGCCGTTGCCGTTGCCGTTGCCGTTGCCGTTGCAGGCTGACGCACGCCCCTGCACATGGCAATACCCCTGTGATACCTGCCTCTGAATCCGGCTCACGCACCATGCAAATCGCAGGGCTCGTGCAATGCTGACGACCGGGTCATCGACAGAATCTCTGCATCTTGTCTGCAAACAAAAACGGCTTTCCATGACGGAAAGCCGTTCGGCTGCCTGGCTCCGGCATTTCAGCCGCCAGAGCACAGGCAGGTGACACCGTGGAGATCATCCCGGCGTACGGGACTCAGCCGCAGCTGCCGATATGTCCGCAGGCCGTGCAGAATTCGCAGCCATCCTTCTTGATCACGGCGTGGTTGCCGCACTCCGGGCACTTGCGACCCGAGGTCGGCGCCGGTGCCTGGGTGGTGACGGCATCAAAAAGCTCGCCCTGCTCCGGCACCATCACACCCATTTCCTCCAGCGGGAAGCCGTCCTCGTTGAGGACGCCCAGCATGGCGAAGCGGTGGATGACCAGACGGGCGATGTAGGCCACGGTAGACGGCCAGCTTTGCGACTTTTCGCTACCCGGAATGCGGGCGAAGAAATCACCTTGCGGTTCGGCATAAGACAGCAGCTTGCGCAGCTTCATGCCGATCCAGGCCGGATCAATGACGCGCATGTCCAGCGACAGCATCTTGCACAGGCCGTCCAGCTCGCGCGGATAGCTGCCAGCCAGCCACATCGAGAACGGGCGGCGCTGTCCGGTCGGCAATACCAGCTCTTTCAGGAACAACACGAAATCGTCACCGGTCGCCGGGTTGACCACGTCAACCGACCAGCTCATGGTGCCGTCCACGCCGGACTTCGGCTCCTTGCGGGCAAACAGCGCGTCCATCACAGGCGTAGCTTCGCCTTCGATGGCACCGAAAGCACCCAGCTCTTCCACGCGTTGGCGCACGACCTGGGCCAGTACCGACGAGGCACTGGTGGCGCGGATGGTGTCGTTGCCCAGCTCCAGCACGTAGCGTTTGTCGTCGTGGGTCTTGGCCAGTGCTTCGAGCTTGGCCTTGAGCCAGGCGCGGTCCATCGAGCGCATGTCCATCGACAGCGTCTTGGCAATGGCGCCCAGACCGCGTGGCTGCTCGGCTCCATTCACCCAGACTTCAAACGGCGTGGCATGACCGTTCTGGATGTGCCCCACGAATACGGCGAAGTCACCGGAAGGGTTTTCCACCATGTAGGTCCAGCCGGGATTGCCGCCCTTGATTTTCGGACGGTTGGGCCACTTGAGCGAGGCCAGTGCCGGCTCCGGGGTCTTGTTGAGCACGATACGGCGGTCCGGATCATCGGACGGCGGCAGGTCGGCCGGTGTTTCCTTCGTCGGCTCCACGCTCAACACCGAACCCAGCACGCTGTTCGGGCGATAGGTGGTAATACCCTTCAGGCCGGCACGCCAGGCTTCGATATACAGGCTTTCGAAGTCGGCAAACGGATAGTCAGCCGGCACGTTGACAGTCTTGGAGATGGCCGTATCGATATACGGTGCCACGGCTGCGACCATGCTCATGTGGTCAAGCGCGCTCATTTCCAGTGCCGACACGAAATAGTCCGGCAGGCTGGAGACATCGCCGCCCATTTCACGATAAACGCGGTAGGCGTGGTCCTCGACACGGTATTCCTGCTGGGTACCGTCGGCCATGCGCTTCTTGCGGGTATAGAACCAGCTGAACGGCGGCTCGATGCCGTTACTGGCATTGTCGGCAAACGCCAGCGAAATGGTACCGGTCGGTGCAATCGACAGCAGGTGCGAGTTGCGGATGCCGTATTTCTTGATGCGGGCCTTGATTTCCTTGGGCAGCCGGCTGGCGCAGTGTGGCTCGGCCAGGTACTGATCAGCGTCAAAGAGCGGGAAGGCGCCCTTTTCGATCGCCAGATCCACCGAAGCGTCGTAGGCGGAATTGCGCATGGCTTCGGACACCCGGGCGGCAAAGGCACGACCGGCATCAGAGCTGTACTTGATGGTGAGCATGATCAGTGCGTCACCAAGGCCGGTAAAGCCAAGGCCGACCCGGCGCTTGGACTGGGCTTCGCGCTGCTGTTCCGGCAGCGGCCACACGGTCAGGTCGAGCACGTTGTCGAGCATGCGCACCGACTGGCGTACCACCTTGTCGAAGGTGGCAAAATCAAAGCTGGCCTTGCTGCTGAACGGATCGCGCACGAAGCGGGTCAGGTTGATCGAACCGAGGTCGCAGCAGCCGTAATCCGGCAGCGGCTGTTCGCCACACGGGTTGGTCGACTCGATCACTTCGCAGTACGACAGGTTGTTGTCACGGTTGATCTTCGACATGAACAGCACGCCCGGCTCGGCATGGTCATAGGTCGACTCCATGATCTGGTTCCACAGGTCGCGGGCACGCACGGCGCGGTAGACCCACTTGCCGTCGGCCCGCTGGCTGGCATCCGGAAATTCCTTGCGGTCCGGTTCTTCCTTGTGCACCAGCTCCCAGCTGCTGTCGGCCTCCACGGCCTGCATGAAAGCATCGCTCACACCGACCGAGATGTTGAAATTGCGCAGGTCGCCGGCATCCTTGGCGTGGATGAAGGATTCGATGTCCGGGTGATCGCAGTCGAGCACGCCCATCTGGGCACCACGGCGGGCGCCGGCGGATTCGACGGTCTCGCAGCTGCGGTCGAATACGCGCATGTACGACACCGGGCCGGACGCCCGGCTGTTGGTGCCTTTTACCCGCGCACCCTTCGGGCGGATGCGGGTGAAGTTGTAGCCCACCCCGCCGCCACGGCGCATGGTTTCGGCGGCCTGCAACAAGGCTTCGTAAATGCCGACCTTGCCGTCGCGGGTTTCGCTGACCGAATCTCCCACCGGCTGCACGAAGCAGTTGATCAGCGTTGCCGACAGCTCGGTGCCGGCAGCGGAATTGATCCGTCCGCCCGGGATGAAGCCCTGCTCCATGGCCCAGTAAAACGATTCGGCATGGCGCGACGGTTCCTGCTCCTGCCCGGCCAGTGCCGCCGCCACCCGGCGACGTACGTCAGCGACGTTTTGCTCGTCACCCTTGGCGTATTTTTCCAGCAGCACTTCGCGGGAGATTTCCTGCTCGGCCAGCAGGGCCGGTTTTTCGTGCATCACGTTGTTGTCTCCGGGAATCTGGGCAGCCGCTGAGGCAGCTGCACCATGAAAAAACCGCCGTGAAGCAAAAGAGGTTACGGCGGTCAGTATTCAGTGAATTTCCCGGGAATTTTACTAGATATCGTCAGATCAACAAGTCTTGACACTAGATGTTGTTTTTGACCCGCAAGGTGATTCCCCGTCAGGCATGGCGATAAGTCCTTGTCATTCAAGGTATGCGCCGTCCGGCGGAGCATTTTCCGACAGGCTCCCGACCATGCCGGCCACTTGGTCATGCAGCCGGCATGGCCGCCAAAAACCAGGCCGCAGACATGGCCGGACTTTCGCCTTTTCCCCGTATGCGCCCCTCTCCTGACAGGCGAGGCCATCCGCGATACCGGCAGCGGCACAGGCCGTTGCATCGCCGGCCAGAGGCACGGATGCCACACGTCGCAGACGCACCCCGTATTGCATGACCACGCCGGGAGCCACTGCCCGCAAGGCCGGTTTCTTGCCGGTCCGGTTCCGCTTTTCCCGAAAGCCAGCCACTGTTCTGACTCCTGGGTATCCGTGTGGCAACCTCCGGCTCCTGCGCACCGCTGGCCCGGACATTCTTTGCAGCAAGACGGGTGGATGCTTTGGCAAACGGTCCGGCCACTCTTACCCGGGGCTCCTGACCTGCCGGCCAAGCCAGTAAAAACCGGCGGATACCACGGCCGAAGTCAGCACCACCAGCGTTGCCATCGCCGCCGCCGCAGCCGTGTCGCCGGCATCGTCCAGCGTCAGGATGGTCAGGGCCGCCACGCTGCTGTCCGGCGAATACAGGAAGATCAGGGCCGACACGGTCGTCATCGCCGACACGAAGAAATAACGCGCCACCTCGATCACGGCAGGCAGGCACATCGGCAGCGTGACCCGCCAGAAGGTGATCCAGAACGGCACCTTCAGCGAGGCTGCCACGGCTTCGAATTCCGGGTCCAGCTGCTTGAGGGCGGTCGTGGCGGTCAGGTGGGCCGTGGTATAGAAATGCGCCACCGTGCACACCGTCATCAGGAGCAGGCTGCCATACAGCCACGCCAGCGGATTGCCGGGCTGGTTGAACACGAATACATATCCCAGACCCAATACCAGCCCCGGCACTGCCATCGGCAGCATGGCCAGCAGGCGCAAGATCCGGCGACCGCTGCCGGCCAGCGTCAGCCGTTCGGTCCACACGGCCCCTGGGAACACCAGCACCGAGCCGATCAGTGCTGTCCCGCCCGCCAGCCACAGGCTGTTGAACCACGCCCGCCAGCCTTCGCCGCCGACGCTGTCAAAATCGTAGTGGTCCAGCGTCAGCGTCAGGTCGTAAGGCCAGTAACGGATGAACGACGCCCCCATGCCCACGCCCAGCAGTCCCAACAGCGCCAGCGACAATCCGGTCAGCAGCAGCAGGGCCAGTCCGTCGCGCCACCACAGCGGCTGCGGACGGAAACGCACCGAGCGCGCCTGCAAGGCCGACTGCTGCCGGGCCGCCAGCCGGCGCTCACACCAGAACGCCAGCACGGCCGGCAGCAGCAACAGCATGCCGATCACCGCTCCGCGCTCGAACTGCTGCTGGCCAATGACCTGCTTGTAGACCTCGACCGCCAGCACGCTGACATCACCGCCGATGATCTTCGGCACCCCGAAATCGGTAATCACCAGGGTAAACACCACCAGCGCCGCCGATACCACGCCATAGCGTGCGCCGGGCAGGGTCAGAGTGAAAAACTGCCGCAGGCGACCCGCGCCCAGCGTGGTAGCCGCCTCGTAAAGCCGCGCATCGGCAGTGGACAGCGCGGTCAGGATGATCATCAGCGCATGCGGAAAGGTGTAAAACACCTCGCCGGCCAGCATGCCGGCAAAACCGTAAATGCCGGCCCCGCCCATCCAGTCCTTGAGCAGACCCTGGTTGCCGAACAGGTAGATCAGCGAAATCGCCGGCATCAGCGACGGCGCCAGCAACGGTACCAGTGCCACCTGCCGGAACAAGGGGCGGACCGGCGCGCAGCTGCGGACCAGTGCCCAGGCAAAGGCAAACGCCAGCGGCACCACCAGCAGCGTGCTGCCGACCGCCAGCAGCAGGCTGTTTTGCGCCGCCTGCATCAGCCCCGGCGTGGCCAATACTTCGCCCCACGCCGCAAGGCCGGCAAAACTGCCGTCCAGCCGCACCACGCTGCGCCAGCCGATTGCCAGCAGCGGCACGCCCACGCAGGCTGCCAGCACGGCCACCCACAGCCATACCAGCACGTACCCGACCCGGCGCTCGCGCACCGGCTCTGCCTCGGCCTTGCCGGCCAGCCAGATCATCGGCAGGGCCAGCTTCATGCCGCCCTCCCGTCTGCGGCATAGGCCAGCAAGCGATCCGCCGGCAGCTCGACCGCTACCGTGTCGCCCACCTGCACCGGCCGGCGCGACAGCGTCGACGGGCAGAAATCCGCCCGCAGTTCCACGCCGGGCATGCCCTCAGGAGCCAGCCGGCACTGGGTCATCGCCCCGGCAAAACTGATGTCGGTCAGCTCGGCCAGAAAACGGTTGCTCCCCTCTTCCCAGCGCTCGTGCAGGATCACGTCCTCCGGCCGCACGAACAGCGCCTGGGCTTCGCCGGCCGGCAGGCCACCGGACAGCGCCAGGGTTTTCCGCCCGATCCGGACGCTCCGCTCGCCAGCCCGCTCGCCATTCAGCCAGTTGGCTTCCCCGACAAACTCGGCCACGAACCGGCTGGCCGGACGGCGGTAAATGTCGGCCGGACTGCCGACCTGCTCGATCCGCCCCTTGTTCATCACCACCACCCGGTCAGCAATCGCCAGCGCCTCGGCCTGGTCATGCGTCACCATCAGCGTGGTCACGCCAAGCTTCTTTTGCAGGCGCTTGAGTTCTTCGCGCAGGCGGTCGCGCACACGCGCATCCAGCGCCGACAGGGGTTCGTCCAGCAACAGCAGGCCCGGCGAAGTCGCCAGCGCCCGTGCCAGCGCCACCCGCTGCTGCTGGCCACCGGACAGCTCGGACGGATATTTGTCCTCGGCTCCGGGCAGCCCCACCATGTCGAGCAATTCGCGCACCCGCTGACGGTGCCGCCCGGTCTGCCAGCGCGGACGCAGGCCATAGGCAATGTTGGCGGCCACGGTCAGGTTCGGAAACAGCGCATAGCTCTGGAACACGATGCCGTAATCGCGCCCGGCCGGGGGGGTGCGGGTAATGTCGCGGCCAGCCAGCTCGATGTCGCCGCTGTCCGGTTCGTCCAGCCCGGCAATCAGGCGCAGCAGCGTGGTCTTGCCGCAGCCGGACGGCCCGAGCAGGCAGACGAACTCGCCTTTGGCAATGTCGAGCGACACGGCATCCAGCGCGGTAAAGGCGCCGTAATGGCGCGAGAGGCCACGCACGGCCAGATGCGGCCGGGTGGCAGAAGCAATAGACATGGGCATGGCAACATCCTGCGCCGGCCGACTCCGCTCAGGCAGCCGGCCGGTATGGGCAAAACGATCAGAGCTTGGTATCCGGCTTGGGTTCGGACTTGCTTTCGTAGCGGCGGCTCCATTCGCGCAGGATGCTGTCGCGCTGGCGGGCAGCCCAGCCAAAATCGTTCTTGACCAGCCGCTGGGCGTAATCAGCCGGAATGTGCGGGCTCGGCTTGGCGACGCCAGGCATGGCCACCACGGCAAAGTTCTTTTCGTACAGCTCGTTGGCCTCGCGGCTGGCGGCAAAATCGGCCAGCTTCTGCGCGGCGGCCAGGTTCTTCGTACCCTTCATGATCGCCGTGGCTTCGATGTCCCAGCCCAGCCCTTCCTTCGGGTACACCAGATCAATCGGCGCGCCCTTGTCCTTGAGCTGGGCACCCCGGTATTCGAACGAAATCCCGATCGGATATTCGCCCGAAGCGGCCATCTTGCAGGGCTTGGAACCGGAATGGACGTACTGCGCCATGTTCACGTGCAGGCGGTCCATGTAGTCCCAGCCCTTCTTGTCGCCGAAGTGCTGCAACCACGCCGACACGTCCAGAAAGCCAGTGCCGCTGGAAGCCGGATGCGGCATGACGATCTGGCCCTTGTAGACCGGGCGGGTCAGGTCTTCCCAGCTTTCCGGCTTCGGCAGACCTTTTTTGGCAGCCTCGACCGTGTTGAAGCACACGGTGGCCGCCCACACGTCCATGCCGACCCAGCGCGGCGGCTGGTGGCTGTCGACATAGCGCTTGTCGAGTGCCGCCAGTCCCTTGGGGGCATAGGGCTGCAACATGCCCTGCTGGTCGAGCTGCATCAGGCTGGTGGCTGCCAGCCCCCACACCGCGTCAGCCTGCGGGCGGGCCTTTTCCGCGATCAGCCGGGCAGTGATGATGCCGGTCGATTCGCGCACCCAGCGGATCTGCACGTCCGGGTTGGCTTTTTCAAAAGCCTCCTTGTAGGACTTGAGCTGGTCCGGTTCCAGCGCGGTATACACGGTCAGGGTGGTGGCAGCGGCTGCCGACATCGACAGGGCAACTCCGCAGGCGGCAAACAGGGTCTTGAGCAGCATGGACAACGCTCCTTGTGTAGACGTATAGACATTTAAGGACGGACATTGCGGCCGGCAGATATCCGATACGCCTACTCTAGAGCGCGTCCGTTACAACGCTGTGATGGGTTGATGACAATGCGAGGACAGCCACGCCACCAGCTCGTCGCCCGCCACGGCCAGCTCGCGGTCATTGCACAGCACCCGGCAATCCGCCGGCGGCCGGAATCCGGCCGAGGCGGCCAGCCGGGCGGCAATATCGTCGGCGCTTTCGCGCCCGCGCCCAGCCAGCCGGGTTGCCAGCACCGGCAGGCTGGCGGTAATCCAGAGCGGTTTCAGCCCCGGAAACCGCTGGCGGGCCTGCGGCAGCGCGGCACGGGAACCGTTCACCACCACCACCAGCCCGGCGGCCAGCCAGTCTGTCACTTCGCAGCCCAGACCGTAGGCCAGCCCGTTGCGCCGCCAGCTCAGGGCGAAGCAGCCGTGTGCTTCGCGCAGGGCAAATTCTGCCTCGCTGAGTGCCACATGGTTTTCGCTGCCGGCAGTCGCCGGCCGGGTGATGTAGCGGTGGGCAAACACCAGCGGCTGCCCGGCCAGCCGTTCCCGCGCATAGCCGAGCAGGCTGTCCTTGCCGGCACCCGACGGCCCCATCACGTAGACCAGTTGTCCGGTTTCAGTCTGCATTGACATACTCCCGGCCATCAAAACCGTACCACGCGGCGTAGCGGAATGCCGCGCCCGCTTCCGGCTCGGCAAACAGGGCCAGCCCTTCCACCTGCTGGCGCAGGGCACCGTCAAAATGCGCTGCGGCCCGGGCAAGCCATGGCGGGATGTCTGCTTCGTCAAGCTGGCTGGTCAGGGTGAAATGGCAGCGATAGCACTCGAACACATACGGATACCCCCAGCGCCGGCACAGCTCGGCCTCGCGCGCTGACAGACCGGTGCGTACCGGTGCCGGAGCAGCCAGTGCATCCAGCGCCAGCAGTGCCGCCGTTGCCAGCTCCGCCACCTGAGGCTGCCCGGATACCGGGCGCAAAGCGGCAAAGCCGTTGAGCGTTGCAGGCGCCAGCGTCAGCCCGAACGTGTCAAAACGCCGGGCCAGCGTGCGGATGGCCTCGTGGACGGCGCCGGCACTGGCTCCATCAGCCAGGGCAAACGGGGCGCGCAGCGTAGCATGCCAGCCATAACGGGCGGCGGCAGCCACCCGGGCAGCAGCGTCGGCAGACCAGCCAGCCGGCAAGGCCACGGAACGGCCTGACCAGGCATCACGCCCAAGCCAGGCCGAACCCAGTTGCCAGAAGCGGCTGTCCGGCGGTGGCGCAAGGTAGACCGCGTAGCGCATCAGGCTCCCTCCGCTTCCATGACCAGCTGGATCAGGTCGCCATTGAACCAGGTGATCCCGTACTGCACCGGCACACCCTCCGCGTCGACGTTGAGTGATTTCACATGCAGCACCGGCCGGGTTTTGGGCAAGTGCAGCAAGGTCTGGATTTCACTGTCCGGCAGGCGCGCGGTCACGCGGGTAAAGCGCCGGGTGTAATCCCCCACGCCCAGCCGTGCCAGCGTGCGGGTAACCGATTTTTCTTCGGCATAGAGGTCGGCAAACCCCGGCAGGCGTCCGGCCGGGAAAAAGCCCAGCGAGGTATCCACCAGCCGCCCGTCCACCCGGCTGAGGGTCCGGATCCGATACAGCAGGCTGCCCGGCACCACTTCCAGCAACCCGGCCAGTTCGGCCGTGGCAGGAGTCGTGTCGCTGCTGACGATCTCGATGCTGGCGTCCAGGTTCTGCCGGGCCATGTTGCGCGAAAAGCGCGTGCGCCGGCTGATGGCATAGTCAATGGCATTGTCCTGCACGAACGTACCGCGCCCCTGCTCCACCCGCAGCACGCCGCGCTCCACCAGTGCCGCCACGGCACGGCGGATGGTGTGACGGTTGACGGCGAACTGCTCGGCCAGTTGCATTTCGTTGGGCAGCCGTTCGCCTGCCGCCAGACTGCCTTGTGCAATGGCATCGGCCAGCTCGTTTTCTATCTGGCGCCAGACTGCGACGCCGGAACCCCGCTCAATCATGTTGTCTCCATCCAGCCCGGTCGGGCTGCCATCTGTTTGTCACGAAAAATTCACCGTTCTGCGATGTGATGATGCCACCCCGACGATTATGATGGATACGTCTATACGTTTATATGAATTTTTTCTGAAGCGAGCGACCCATGACGTG
>JAGPIM010000138.1 GCA_018055005.1 Laribacter sp. | reverse complement strand
GGCAATGCTGGTGTCGTTCAGCACCTCGACGGCAATGCCGCCCATGCCGAAGGTCATCACCGGCCCGAAGCTGTCATCGTGCGTCACCCCGACCATCAGCTCGCGCCCGTAACGCGGCCGGGTCATCGGTTGCACCAAAATGCCGTTGATGCGGGCGTCCGGCCGATGCTGCCGGGTGCGTTCGAGGATTGCCTCGAACATGGCCCGCACCGCAGCCTCGGTCCGCAGGTTCAGCTCCACCCCCCCCACGTCGGACTTGTAGATCACGTCCGGCGAATCGATTTTCAGCACGACCGGATAGCCGAACTCCTCGGCATACGCCACTGCTTCAGCGGAGGTCCGCGCCAGCCGCACCTGGTTGACAGGCAGATTGAAAGCCGCCAGCAGTGACTTGGATTCCAGCTCGGACAACACCGAGCGCCCTTCGTCCAGCGCCGTGCGGATCAGTTTGCGTGCACTGGCCACATCTGCCGCCACTTCCTCGAAGAGCAATGGCGGCGGGGTCTGCAACAGCAGGCGCTGGTTGCGATGAAAGGCCGCCAGCGCCCGGAATACTTCCACTGCGGCCTCCGGCGCCCGGAAGTGCGCTACCCGGTGGCGGACAAACAGTTCGCGGCTGGCAGCCACCTTGGTGTCGCCCAGCCACGACAGCAAAAGCGGCTTGTTGCTTTCCTTGCGCAGGTCGACCATCAGCTGCGCCGTATTCAGGTGATCGGTACTGAGCTGGGGCGTGCAGATCACCAGCACACCATCCACGTTCGGGTCATCAAGACACGCCTTGACCGCCGTCCGGAACCGCACCGGACTGGCATCGCCAACGATGTCGACCGGATTGCCGCGTGACCAGTTGGAGGGCAGCACATCATTGAAAAGCTGTACGGTATGGTCTGACAACGTGGCCAGTTCCACGCCGATGGCACGGGCCGCGTCAGCCGCCAGGATGCCGGGGCCGATGCCGTTGGTGACGATGGCCAGCCGGTCGCCCTGCGAGCGGTAGTTGGCGGCCAGCACACGGGCAGCCGTAAAGAGCTGTGCGATGGTGTTGACCCGCAGCACACCGGCGCGTTCGAGAGCGGCGTCGTACACATCCTCGCTGGCGGTCAGGTGGCTGGAGGTCGTGACCCCGTTCAGCGGTTCGGCGGCCCGGCCGGACTTGATCACCACCACCGGCTTGGTCCGGGATGCCATGCGCAATGCGCTCATGAAGCGGCGTGCATCATGAATGTGGTGCAGATGCAGCAGGATGCCCTGGGTCTGGTTGTCGTAGACGAGGTAGTCGAGGATTTCGCCAAAATCGAGGTCGACGCTGTCACCCATCGAAATGACGCTGGTAAAGCCAATGCCCTTGGCGTCGGCCCAGTCGAGCATGGCAGCGCACAGTGCCGACGAGTGCGATACCAGCGCCAGATTGCCGGCACGCACGGTGCCGTTGTAGTTGCTGGCATTGAGACCGATGGTCGGGCGCATCAGCCCCAGCATGTTCGGTCCCAGCACCCGGATGCGGTATTCACGGGCAATGGCCAGCGATTCCTGCATCACTTCGTGCGCCAGCGGGTCAGCGTCGCCGAATTCCTTGGCAAACAGCACGGCCTTGACGCCTTTTTTGCCACACTCCTTCATGATGCCCGGCCACGTCCGCACGGCGGTGGTGACAACGGCCAGATCGATCGGCGCCTCGATCGAGCGCACCGAACTGACAGCCGGCATGCCGCCCACGACCCGGTGGTTCAGGTTGACCGGGTACAGCCGGCCCTTGAAGCCGCCCGCCAGCAGGTTGGCAAAGACTGCCTGCCCCACCGAGCCTGGGGTTTCACTGGCGCCGATCACGGCAACCGTTTTGGGCGACAGCAGGGGAGTAAGGTAGTGCGGTTTCATGACAGTTTTCCCAGAGCAGCACAAAGGCATCATACGATGCCAAAGGTATGGTTATTTTACCGGTTGATGAATACCGCAACACAGCCGGTCCGTGCTTGCGCCCTGTCAACCTGCATCCGGCAACCGGAGCAGGCCGGGACGGGCATGTCGTTTTTTTGCTAAAGTGACGCGGTTTTCTATTGCAGATTTAGGCAGATATTGCCTTTAGCGGAGACTACCATCATGACCCGTGTCGTGACTCTGGCCCACTATTACACGGCACCCGACATCCAGCGCATGGCCGACAAGGTTGGCGACAGTCTGGAACTGTCCCTGTTTGCCCGCGATGCCGAAGCGGACATCATCGTTTTTGCCGGTGTCCGTTTCATGGCTGAAACTGCCAGGATCCTCAATCCGGACGCCACGGTGATCCTGCCTGACGCCGGCTCCACCTGTTCGCTGGTCACCCAGACCGACGTGACTGCCCTCAAGGCCTGGCGCGAGCGTTACCCCGACCATGTGCACGTGTCGTACATCAACTCGTCAGCCGAACACAAGGCGCTGTCGGACTGGATCGTCACCAGCCGCAACGTCGACGACATCATTGCCCACCTGTATGCCGAGGGTAAAAAGGTCATTTTCTCGCCCGACCGCAACATGGGTGCCTACCTGAACTTCCAGTACGGCTACGACATGCTGCTCTGGACCGCCGTGTGCGAAGTACACGACAAGTTCAACGAGGCCGCGCTGGACGAAGCGCTGGCATCCGTATCCGGCGAAAGCTTCCTGATCGCCCACCCGGAAAGCCCGCTGCCGGTGCTCAAGCGGGCCGATTACGTCGGCTCGACCTCCGGCATGCTCAACTGGATCAGGCAGTACCAGGGCAGCCCGCAATCCGTGATCTTCGTCGCCACCGAAGACGGCATCCTGTACAACATGCACGAAGCCCGTCCGGACCTCGACCTGCGGCAGGCACCGGTTTACACCGGCTGTCAGTGCAATTCCTGTCCTTACATGAAGCTCAACACGGTCGATGCAGTACGTCGCGCCCAGACAGGTGAAGGCACGGTGATCGATTACCTGACGCCGGCACAGATGGACGCTGCCCGCCTGCCGATCGAGCGCATGCTGGAATTCAGCCGCCGCTATCAAGGAACCTGACCGGAAAAGGGAGACGGAACATGAGGTTTTTGCTGAGTAACGACGACGGTTATTTCGCACCGGGCATCGAGGCCCTGGCAGCCGGACTGGCGACTCTGGGCACAGTGACGGTGGTCGCCCCGGAGCGGGACCGCAGCGGTGCATCCAACTCCCTGACACTGGATCGCCCCCTGATGCTGCGCCGGGCGCCCAACGGTTTTTACTTCGTCAACGGCACGCCCACCGACTGCGTGCACCTGGCGGTGACCGGCATGCTCGACCAGCAACCGGACATGGTGATCTCAGGCATCAACCACGGGGCCAACATGGGTGACGACACCGTGTATTCCGGCACAGTGGCCGCCGCCACCGAAGGCTTCCTGCTCGGCGTACCGTCGCTGGCCGTTTCGCTGGCCGCCAAACCCGGCGAACACCTCGACACCGCCGTGCAGGTTACGCTCGGCATCGTGCAGCAGATGATGGACCGGCCGTTCACCGAGCCCACCTTGCTCAACATCAACGTACCCGACCGGCCATTCCATGAACTGCGCGGCACGGTCGCCACTCGTCTGGGCCGGCGCCACCATGCCGAGCCGGTGGTCAAAAGCGTCAACCCGCGTGGCGACGTGGTTTACTGGGTCGGTGCGGCCGGCCCGGCGCAGGACGCCGGAGAAGGCACCGACTTTCATGCCGTGCGAGAAGGATTTGTCTCGGTCACCCCGCTGTCGATCGACCTGACGGGGTACCGGCAACTGGCGGAGCTGCCAGCATGGCTCAATCCCTGACCCGGCGCCCTGCCGCCACCGGCAGTGGCCTGACGTCCGACCGGACCCGGCGCCGCATGATCGAGCGCCTGCAGGAACAGGGCATCCGCGACGAACGGGTGC
Source organism: Laribacter sp. (assembly GCA_018055005.1). GTDB lineage: Bacteria > Pseudomonadota > Gammaproteobacteria > Burkholderiales > Aquaspirillaceae > Laribacter. Next base: position 3,758 of record JAGPIM010000138.1, on the reverse strand, counting down.
TTGCTGCGCTCTACGCCGTACCGCGCCACCTGTTTGTCGATCCGGCACTGGCCAGCCGGGCCTATGACGATACGGCCCTGCCACTGGGTCATGGCCAGACCATTTCCCAGCCACTGATCGTGGGCCGCATGATCGAGCTGCTGCTGGAAGGCCGCGCCCCCGGACGCGTACTGGAGGTCGGTACGGGCTGCGGTTACCAGGCTGCCGTACTGTCACGGCTGTTTCCCGAAGTGTATTCCGTCGAACGGATCGCTGCCCTGCTCGACAAGGCCCGGCTCAACCTGCGCGCTGCACGCATGGTGACACCGCGGCTGGTGCATACCGACGGCCGGCTGGGCCTGCCCGAAGCGGCTCCCTTTGACAGCATCATCGTGGCAGCAGCGGCTCCGGCCATTCCGGAAGAGCTGACCAACCAACTGGCAGCCAACGGCCGGCTGGTTCTTCCGGTCGGCAACGATCACGAACAACACCTGTGGATGGTTGAACGTACCGCCAGTGGATTACGGCACCAGAAGCTGGACCCGGTAAAGTTTGTTCCGCTTCTGTCTGGGCGGCAGTGAAAAATAGTTCAATAAAATTCAGCAAATGCTAATTTTGTTCTGGACATATCCGGGGTGCTTGTTTAAACCTAATTTACTAGAAGGTTAGGATGATGTTTTTGGCCTGCAAACGTGTCGCTCGATTCGCCTGGTGTGGCGGTGTACTGCTCCTGTCCGGATGCAGTGCGCTGGAACAGCCCGCTGCACCGATTGTCCAGCATGGAAATGCCGGACAACAGGCTGACGCAGCTCCACGCCCTGTCCCGGAAACCAGTACGGCCTACGCCGCACCGGCAGCCAGCCGGATTACCCCGGTCGGTTCAACGCCTGTCGGTGAAAATGCCACCGCCGGGCAGGCAGACATGACCGGATTACCGGAAAGCTATACCGTCAAACCGGGTGACAACCTGTTCAGGATTGCATTGAACCACGGCATGGGCTATCGGGAACTGGCCGAACTGAACGGCATCAGCAATCCGGCCGACATCAAGGCAGGCCAGACGCTGCGGATCCAGATCAAGGACGACACTCACGCGCCGACAGCCACCAGCCAGCAACCGGTAGCGGCATCGCCTGTTGCACCGGTTTATGCCGCAGGGGCAACCCAGAGCGGTGACGGCAGCGTCAAACAATATCCTAAAGGACTGAAACTGCCGTATTCACCTGCAGCAGCCGAGCAATTGGCGCGGGAAAGCCAGCCCGGCAATGCTGCACCCCAGGGTGCAGCAGCCACACCAGACAAACCCACTGCATCCCAGGGAGACAAAACTGCCAACAAGCCCGTACCGGAACAAGCCGGCAAAACGGATGCCCGTCCTGCCGCCCCGCGCACAGCCGATGCCGATACGCCCGAAAGTGGCTGGCAGTGGCCTGTCAGTGGATCACCGTCAAAATATGACGAAAGAACCAAAGGGGTGGACATTCCAGGCAAAATGGGTCAGCCTGTTCAGGCTGCTGCCGACGGCAAGGTGGTCTACAGCGGCACAGGATTACGAGGCTACGGAAAACTCATCATCATCAAGCATAACAAGGCTTTCCTGAGCGCCTACGCACATAACAACGCCCTCTTGGTCAAAGAGGGACAGGCGGTCCGGAAAGGCCAGAAAATTGCCGAAATGGGCAACTCGGATGCAGACAAGACCAAACTGCACTTCGAATTGCGCCGCTACGGCAAACCGGTCGATCCATATAACTACATGCCGCAGCTCTGAGCCCGCACACGCCGGAGGAGCCTGACTGGCAGAGGGAAAATACCGACATGAGCAACAACGACATTGACCGTATCGACGATGAAGAAGTAGACGAACTCGAGGAAGACAAACACGACGAAGAACAGGAAGCCGCAGAGGCCGAAGAGTCGAGTGGTCGTGCCTACGAAGAAGTAGCCGACGTTACCCAGATCTACCTCAACGACATCGGCAACAATGCCTTGCTGACTCCGGACGAAGAACGTGCCCTGGCGCGCCGGGTGGTACAGGGTGACTTCGAAGCACGCCAGCGCATGATCGAGCACAACCTGCGCCTCGTCGTGAACATTGCCAAGCATTACATCAATCGTGGCATGGCCCTGCTCGACCTGATCGAGGAAGGCAACATCGGCCTGATGCACGCACTGGAAAAATTCGATCCCGAGCGCGGCTTCCGCTTCTCGACCTATGCTACCTGGTGGATTCGCCAGTCGATCGAACGCGCCATCATGAACCAGTCGCGCACGATCCGTCTGCCCGTCCATGTCATCAAGGAGCTCAACGTCTACCTGCGGGCATCGCGTCATCTCGAAAGCCAGATTGGCCGTGACCCCACGATTGATGAAATTGCCCACCTTGTCGGCAAGCCACCGGAGGAAGTCCGCCGGGTCATGAGCCTCAACGAGCGCATGGCCTCTCTGGATGCGCCACTTGACATCGACCCCATGCTCACCATCGGTGAATCCATCCCAGACGAGCAACAGGAAGAGCCGGACATCAAGCTGCACGGCATGCAGGTCAATCGCTATGTACAGACCTGGCTGAAGCAGTTGACCGACAAACAGCGTCTGGTCATCGAGCGGCGCTACGGGCTGAATGGCTACGAAATCTGTACCCTTGAAGAACTTGCAGACAGCCTGAGCCTGACCCGTGAGAGGGTGCGCCAGATCCAGATCGAAGGACTCGAAAGCCTGCGGCGCATACTGCGACGCAAAGGCATCAGCAAAGACATGCTGTTCTAGCCAGAGCAAGAAAAAGCCCGCCATATGGCGGGCTTTGACAGCAACAACAGAAGTGATGAAGACGAAATCAGGATTGCGGCGGCTGCGTGGCGGGAAGACATCCGCCAACCAGATCTTTCAGACGCTCGGGCTGAATCAGCTGGATATGCTTGTGTTCGACCGTAATCCAGCCTTGGGACTGGAACTTGGACAGGGTCCGGCTGACCGTTTCCAGCTTCAGCCCCAAGAACGAACCGATTTCCTCACGGCTCATGCGCAGGATGAAATCGTTGGCAGCAAAGCCGCGTGCCGAAAAACGCTGGGACAGGTTAAGCAGGAATGCAGCCAGACGTTCCTCAGCCTTCATGTTGCCCAGCAGCAGCATGACCGACTGGTCACGAACGATTTCACGACTCATCAAGCGGAAAAAATGATGCTGCAGCGACGGAATCTCGCGCCCAAGACTCTCCATGCGGACAAACGGCAATTCGCAGACCTCGGCATCTTCCAGTGCGACAGCGTCACAGCCATGAGCACCACTCGAAACACCATCCAGCCCCAGAAGCTCGCCGGACATCTGGAACCCGGTCACCTGCTCGCGGCCATCATGGCTGGAAATGCAAGTCTTGAAAAAACCGGTGCGAATCGCAAACATCGACTTGAACGGCTCGCCAGCCCGGAACAGGTATTCACCACGCTTCAAGCGCCGGCTTTGCCGGATAACCGCGTCAAGCTGACTCATCTCCTCCCGGTTCAAACCGATGGGAAGACACAGCTCACGCAGGCTGCAGCTTGAGCAAGAGACCTTCAGTGTATGGGCGCAGATCGGGTTGTGTTCGGCCATAATATGCAAAAAGGTTAACTTTCAGTCCGGTCTTGACCATCATCAAAGGTTAGACTGTCCCACTCAGGCAAAGTACAGCAGTGCCTGAAAGGTATACCCAGATGACAAATTTTACTGAATCAGGCATCACGCCTGTGCAGTTCGTTTTTGACCGCGAACTGATCGAAAAACTCGATGGAAGCGGCCC
>JAGPIM010000017.1 GCA_018055005.1 Laribacter sp. | reverse complement strand
CACCAGAAGCAGCCACCGGCAAAGGTCGCCGTATCCTGCATGATGCTTCACTCCGTGAATGGCTAAAGGGCATCCGCCGTTTCCGGTAATTCATAGCCCCAGGCCTGCCGCAGATGGCGACTGGCCTGCCGGCTGGGGCGCAATACCACTTGCTCTTCTATGCCGAATCCGGCCTGCCTCAAGTCGAGCGGTGAAAACCGTCCGTCGCTTTCCAGCAGGACCACCCTGGGTTGGTCCACTTTGTCTGTTTGCTGCCAGACCATGGCGTTGCGGCCGTTGCCAAGGCGGACCAGCAGGCCTGAAGGATACAGTCCAAGGGTCTTGATGACTGCCTCGACAAGCTTGCTTTCGATATGGGTGCCCCGGCGGGCAAAAAGTTCCCGCATGATCTGGGCCGATTGCAGGGGCAGTCGGTGTGACCGCGGACTGAAGCGTGCGGTCAGCTCGTCCAGCACTTGCAGTACATGGGACAACGGGTGGATTTCATCCCGTATCTGTCGTGTCGGATAGCCTCGCCCGTCCAGCCGTTCATGGTGTTCATAAACCAGACGGTGCAGGAGCGGTTCTTCCACGCCCATTTCGTGCATCCAGGCACTCGACAGCAAGGGATGGATGCGCAGGTCGCGAGACTGCCGGCTGGACAGGGGGGCAAGCTGGCGGTCCAGATTGTCCTGCAAGGCTGACGAGGCCAGATTCATGCACAGCGCCGCCTGCATCAGGACACGGCATTCGGCTTCGTCAAACTGCATCAGGGGCCGGATGACGACAATCAGGGCGGCTACCTGAATGGCGTGCGCCGAGGTGTAATGATTGGTGTCGAGTTGCAGGGTGGCAGCAATGCCGGCATCCGGTGCAGACGATATGATCGACAAAAGCGGCGTGATCAGGCCGTTGATCTGCGCCAGAAATCCGCCGACAAAAGGTGCCTGCTCGTACAGATGCTGCAATACGGCCGCTGCACTGGGCAGCAGGGTGAACGGATTGCGCGGGTCCAGCGGCGGGGCGGCGACCGGTTCCGGCCGCGGCTCGTTTTGCAGCGCAGCCAGTGCCTGCGGAGTCAGGCGGTATTCATCCGCCTCGGTGACAGCCAGGCGCAGCTGGGTATACAGGTCATGTGGCAGATGCAGCGGCATGATGATGTTGGGTAAAAAGAAACTGGCGCTGATTGTATCGGGATGCGCTGCAACAGGCAGCCTGTTGCCTCGGTTACAATGCGCGCCGTCGTAAATTGTCAATATTCCTTGTTATGCCGATAGCGCTTGCTCCGATGGAAGGACTGGTCGATGCCCCGTTGCGCGACCTGATTACCCGCATGGGTGGGGTGGACTGGTGCGTAACCGAATTCCTGCGGGTGACCGGCTCGTTGCTACCGGCCGCTGCTTTCCGGCGTATTGCTCCTGAACATGCCCATGGCTGGCGGACCCCGGCGGGAACTCCGGTGCGCCTGCAACTGCTTGGCTCCGATCCTGCAAGCCTTGCCGACAATGCTGCCCGTGGCGCCGAGCTGGGCGCGCCGGTACTGGACCTCAACTTTGGCTGTCCGGCTCCTACGGTCAACAAGCATGGCGGCGGGGCGGCACTGCTCGACAACCCTGAGCAGCTGTACCGGATTGCCAGTACGGTGCGGGCAGCCTTGCCTGCCGGAGTCCCGCTGACGGCCAAGATGCGGCTGGGGCTGCGCGATACGGAACTGACGCTGGATTGCGCGCGGGCACTGGACAGTGCCGGTATCAGCGAACTGGTGGTGCATGCCCGTACCAAGGTGGAAGGGTATCGTCCTCCCGCTCACTGGCAGTGGGTGGCGCATGTCAAAGAGGTGGTGGCTGCGCGAGTCTGGGCCAACGGGGAGGTCTGGAACCTTCAGGACTGGCAGGATATCCGGCATGAAAGCGGGGTTGATGACATCATGATCGGCCGCGGGCTGGTGGTGCGGCCGGATCTTGCACGCCGGATTGCCGCCATGAACAGCGGAACCGAGGTTGCGCCTTTGGACTGGCACGAAATGCTGGAGCTGTTGAGGCAGATGGCCCGGCACATGCATGATGCCGCGCCGCAGGGCAACTATCTGCCGTTCCGGCTCAAGCAGTGGCTCAAGCTCCTGATGTTGCCAAGCGGCTGGAGCCATGAAGCCGGAGAATTGTTCCGGCAGGTGCGGAGCCTGACGCGGGCATCGGACTGTCTGGATGTCTTGTCGCGAACGGGGGAGGCCGTGCAATGAGCGTGTCTGTCTGTCAGCAGTGCGGTGCCTGTTGCGCCGCTTTCCGGGTGACGTTTCACGAAAGCGAACTCGACAGCCATGGCGGATGTGTGCCGGCCGGACTGGCGGATCATGAAACCGGCAGCCTGTGGCGGCTCAAGGGGACCGACTATGCCCGCCCCCGGTGCCGGGCGCTGGTGGGAAAGATAGGGGAGTCGGTGCAATGCGCCATTTATGCCGAGCGCCCGTCTCCCTGTCGCGAATTTGGCAGCCGGGCCGTGATTGGCGTATTTGAAGATGCCTGCCACCGTGCCCGCTCCCGCAACGGGTTGCCGCCGCTGGAAGAAAGGTAGCTTTCATCTGTAGCCGGAACAAAAAACACCGCTTTCCTTTATCTGGAATGCGGTGTTTTTTCGGGCGGTGCGGGTCGGGGCATGTTTGCCGGCCGGCCGGGCTGGCAGGCAGTCCGTCGGCCCTGATGATGCCGCGTGGCCCGCTCCGGTCAGGCCGAGGCCGTTTGCCCGAGGACCTGGCGGATCTGTTCGATGCCGGATGGATCATCCAGCGTGGTCAGGTCGCCCGGATCGCGCCCTTCGGCAATGGCCTGGATCGAGCGGCGCAGCACTTTGCCCGAACGGGTTTTCGGCAACTGGTTCACAAAGTGAACCTGGGACGGATGGGCGATGGCGCCCAGTTCGTGTCCGACCTGCTGGATGACTTCGCGGGCCAGCCGCTCGCGGTCGGCATCGGTCTGGAGCTGGTCGGGATTTTTCAGGACGGCAAAGGCCATCGGTACCTGCCCCTTGAGGTTGTCATGCACGCCCACCACTGCCACTTCGGCAATGGCCGAGTGACCGCTGGCGGCTTCCTCGATTTCGCGGGTTCCCAGCCGGTGGCCGGCAACGTTGATGACGTCATCGGTACGACCGAGGATGAAGTAGTAGCCGTCCTGGTCCTGGATGCCCCAGTCGAAGCTGGAATAGACCAGCCGGTCGCGGAATCCCTTGAAATACGTGCTGACGAAGCGTTCGTCCTGGTTCCAGATGGTCGAGAGGCAGCCCGGCGGCAGTGGCGGCACCACGGCCAGTACGCCTTTTTCGCCCGGTGGCACTGGCTGTCCGGAAATCTCGTCCAGCAGCTGGATGTTGAATCCGTACACCGGAAAGCTGGGGCTGCCGTTCTTGAGCGGAGTACGTTCCACGCCATGCATGGCCGAGAGCATGGGCCAGCCGGTTTCGGTCTGCCAGTAGTTGTCGATGACAGGGACGCCCAGTTCTTCGCTGATCCAGCTGGCGGTGGGTTCGTCCAGCGGTTCGCCGGCAACGAACAGCGATCGCAGCGAGGAGAGGTCGTAGCGCTTGAGCCAGCTCGGGTCCTGTTTTTTCAGGACACGCAGCGCCGTCGGAGCAGAGAACATGATGGTGACGCGGTATTTTTCCACGATTGACCACCAGATGCCGGGATCGGGGCGGGTGGGCAGGCCTTCGTAAACGATGGTGGCCATGCCGTGGACCAGCGGGCCGTAGACGATGTAGGAGTGACCGACCACCCAGCCGATGTCTGAGGTGGAGAAGAAGGTTTCACCCGGTTTGCCGCCATAGATGTATTCCATCGAGGCAGCGAGGGCCACGGTATATCCGCCGGTATCGCGCTGCACGCCCTTGGGTTTGCCGGTGGTGCCCGAGGTGTAGAGGATGTAGCTGGGATGGTTGGATTCGACCCATTCACAGGGCACGCTGGCGTCCAGATGCCGGGCCCGCAGTGCCGCGTAGTCAATGTCGCGCATCTGGGTGACCGGCATGTTGTCGTCCAGTCCGCGGTTGAGCAGCAGGACACGGTCGGGTTTGTGTTCGGCCAGTCCGATGGCGGAGTCGACCAGCGGCTTGTACGGAATGACCTTGCCGCCGCGCATGCCGGCATCTGCCGTGACGATGACCTTGGGCCGCGCGTCGTCGATGCGGGTGGCGAGGCTGACCGAGGCAAAGCCGCCAAACACGACCGAATGGATGGCTCCGAGGCGCACGGTTGCCAGCATGGCAAAGATGGCTTCCGGCACCATCGGCATGTAAATCAGTACCCGGTCGCCTTTGCCCACGCCCAGGGCCTGCAGCATGGCGGCGCAGCGGTTGACCTCGGCATGCAGGTCGCGATAGCTGAACACCTGCTCGGCGCCGGTTTCGGTCGAAACATGAATGAGGGCTGCCTGGTCGGGGCGGTCGGACAGGTGGCGATCAACGGCGTTATGGCAAAGATTGGTAGTGCCGCCGGCAAACCAGTCGCGGAACGGCAGGTTGTCGGCATTCAGGACCTGTTGCCAGGGTTGTTGCCAGTCAATGCGCCGGGCTTCGCGGCCCCAGAAGGCTTCCGGTTGTTCGATGGACTGGCGGTGAAAATCCTTGAGCGTCGTGGCCATGTTCTCCTCCTTGGGGCGCCTGTTGGTCAGGTCTGGTTGGAATGATTGGAGTCAAGCAATTGCTTGGTTGGCGCACGGTAAGCCGAATTAACCATGACGATCAATATGTCATGTTTTATGACATGAAGTTTTGTGTGCCATAAAGCACACAACTTGAAATGTTTTATGCTTGATTTTTATGTAATGGCGATATTGTCAACGTCTTGCCGTCGTTTTGTCAGACAGTTCGACGGATGCTGGAAAATCACCGTCCGGCCCTGATTGTTGAGCCTGGGGCGGGTGGCGTAGCATGGAATCATTCGGTCAGGCCTGCGATGACAAGGAGAGGCAGATGTCGATTCGTACTGTGATCAAAATGGGTGATCCTCGTTTATTGCTGTCGGCGGAGCCCGTGACGGCATTTGGCACGCCACGGCTGACCCGGCTGGTCGAAGACCTGTGGGAGACCATGAAGGTGTACAGCGGTGCCGGCCTGGCCGCACCCCAGATCGGGGAAAACCTGCAAGTCGTGGTGTTTGGTACCGGGGAACCCAATCCCCGTTATCCGGATGCCGGGATCGTGCCGCCGACCGTACTCATCAATCCCATCGTCACCCCGCTGGGCGCATCCATGGAGGATGGCTGGGAAGGGTGCTTGTCCTTGCCTGGCCTGCGCGGTGCCGTGTCGCGCTATGCCTCCGTGCGCTATCAGGGCTTTGATCTGTACGGGCAGCCGATCGATCGGACAGTTGAAGGATTTCATGCCCGGGTAGTCCAGCATGAATGCGATCACTTGTGGGGGTTTTTGTATCCGATGCGCATGAAAGACATGAGCCGGTTCGGATTCACCGATACCTTGTTCCCCGCCATTGCCAAGGTTGAAGCCCTCCCGGTGGCGGCGGAATGACCCGCGTCTGCAGGCATGCCGTGGCCGGGTTGCTGCTGGCCCTTGCGGGCGGGCTGGCGGCGGGGACGGCATGGGCCGCGCCTGCCGTGGCGCTGGGATACGAGCCCAAGTATGCAGCAGGCTTCAGGCAGTTTGATTATGTCAACCCGGCAGCCCCCAAGGGCGGCGAGCTGCGCCTGCCGGCCCTGGGCAGCTTTGACACGCTCAATCCTTTTACCCTCAAGGGTGACAAGGAGGCAGGCGTGGCCGATCTGTTGTTTGACACACTGGCAGAAAAATCGCTGGATGAACCGTTCAGCATGTATGGCCTGCTGGCAGACGATATCCGTCTGGCTCCCGACGGATTGTCGGTGACGTTTCACCTCAATCCGAAAGCCCGTTTTTCCAATGGGGATCCGGTACTGGCCAAAGATGTCGTCAGCAGCTTTGTCACGCTGACCCAGGACAAGGCCGCCCACCCGCGGTTCCGGTTTTACTGGGATGGCATCCGCCAGGCCGTTGCCGTGGATGCACGGACCGTACGCTTTGATTTCAAGGAAAAAAACGCCGAACTACACATGATCATCGCTGAATTGCCGGTTTTTTCGCACAAATGGCTGGCAGGAGCAGCGTTGGGCAGCAAGGTGCTGGAGCCGCCGGTCGGTAGCGGGCCATACCGTCTGGCGGGATTCGATCTGGGCAAGCAAAGCCAGTACCAGCGGCGTGACGACTACTGGGCCAAAGACCTGCCGGTGCGGCGCGGGCAGTACAACTTTGACCGTATCCGCTTTCGCTACCTGCGGGACGATGCCGTGCGGCTGGAAGCCTTCAAGGCGGGCGAATTCGATGTCGTGGCGGAAAACGTTGCCAAGCTGTGGGCGCGTGGCTACAAGGGCGAGAAGTTTGACAGCGGCCGCATCGCCAAGGCCGAGTTCAGCCATGAAAATCCGGCCGGGATGCAGGGCTTTGCCATGAACCTGCGCCGGGCACCTTTTCAGGACCGGCGCGTGCGCGAGGCGTTCGTGCTGGCATTCGATTTTCCGTGGGCCAACCACAAGCAGTTCTATGACCAGTACCAGCGCAGCCCCAGTTATTTTTCCAATAGCGAACTGGCTGCAAGCGGTACCCCGGGGGCTGACGAGCTGGCCTTGCTGGCCCCCTGGCGCCACGCCTTGCCGGAAGCCGTATTCGGCCCGGTAGTCGAGCCACCGGGCAATGCCAGTGCCGATGAACTGCGCCGCAACCTCAAGCGGGCTGCCGCCTTGCTGAATGCCGCCGGCTATCCCATGCGCGGCAGTGTCCGCGTGGGGCCGGACGGACAGCCCTTGTCGGTCGAGTTCCTGACCTACGCCAAGACTTATGAGCGCATCGTGGCACCCTATGCGCGCAATCTGGCGCGGCTCGGCATCACGCTCAATACCCGTACGGTTGACCCGGCGGTGTACCAGCAGCGCATGGACGGATTTGACTACGACATGACCGTGGCGGTGTATCCGATGTCCCTGTCGCCCGGCAACGAGATGCTCGAGTATTTCGGCTCACGGGCCGCCGGCCAGTCCGGATCAAACAATGTGGTCGGACTGGCCAGTCCTGCCGTTGATGCCTTGCTGCCGAATTTCCTGACATTCCAGAACCGTGAACAACTGGTAACCGCCAGCCGGGCTCTGGACCGCATCCTGCGGGCAGAATACCTGCTCGTGCCCAACTGGCACCTGGCCATGCACCGGGTTGCCTACTGGAACCGCTTTGGCCATCCGGCGCACTTGCCCCGCTATTACCAACCACAGGACTGGGTCATCAAGACCTGGTGGGCCAGGCCTTCAAAGACGGGCTGAACCGGCCCATGTTGTGCATGCGTCAGGGCAGGACCCTGCTGAGGGTAAGCGCCAGCGGCGTCACTTGGCTATTCCGCACCGTAAAGTGCAGGCAACCTTTCCTGCCTCCCTGTCGTAGCGTATTTTCATGTGCCCTGAAACACCGGCCTGGGCGGGCCGGTGTTTTTTCCTGTTTCAGGCATCCTGCCCGGCCAGTGCCGGATGATGGCGGAACAACGCCAGAGACTCCGGATTGGCCAAGGCACCGAGATTGTCGACCGGCTCGTCGTGAATCGTGCGCTTGACCGCCAGTTCCACCAGCTTGCCCGACAGCGTGCGTGGCAGGTCCGGTACGGCAATGATTTTTGCCGGGACATGCCGCGGGCTGGCGCCTTCGCGGATGCGCTGGCGGATCAGCTCTACCAGCCTGTCATCCAGTGCCCTGCCTTCGCGCAGTCGCACGAACAGCACCACCCGCTCGTCCCCCTGCCAGCGCTGGCCGACAGCCAGGCTTTCCAGTACGTCGGGTATCTGTTCGACCTGGCGGTAGATTTCTGCCGTGCCGATGCGGACCCCTCCGGGATTCAGGGTGGCATCCGAGCGGCCGTGAATGACCAGACCGTCGTGAGGCGTACGTTCGGCCCAGTCTCCGTGGCTCCACACACCGGGAAAACGGGCAAAGTAAGCTGCGTGGTAGCGGCTGCCGTCCGGATCATTCCAGAAACCGGTCGGCATGGAAGGAAAGGGGCGGGTACAGACCAGCTCGCCCTTGCCATGCTCCAGTGACCGGCCTTCGGCATCGAACACGTCCACTGCCATGCCGAGCCCGCGACATTGCAACTCCCCGCGCCAGACAGGCCGGGTTGGACACCCCAGGGCAAAGCACGACACGATATCGGTTCCACCGGAAATCGAGGCGAGCTGCAGGTCGGCCTTGATGGCCTGATAGACGTAATCAAAGCCTTCCGGTGCCAGTGGCGAACCGGTGGACATCAACACCCGCAAGGACGTCAGGATATGGCGCTCGCCTGGCTTCAGGCCAAGTTTGGCGGCGGCATCAAGGTATTTGGCCGATGTGCCGAAGTGGGTGCCGCGTGCCCGGGAAAAAAAGTCCCACAATGCCCGGCCGCGCTCGGCAAACGGGCTGCCGTCATACAGGAGCAGGGTGGCGCCGGCAGCCAGGCCTGATACCAGCCAGTTCCACATCATCCAGCCGCAGGTGGTGAAATAGAACAGCCGGTCACCGGGGCGCACGTCGCTGTGCAGCCGGTGTTCTTTCAGGTGTTGCAGCAGGGTGCCGCCCTGGCCGTGCACGATGCCCTTGGGCTTGCCGGTGGTGCCGCTGGAAAACAGTACGTACAGCGGACGGTCGAACGGGCCGCGCACAAAGTCGATGTCGCCCGGTGCAAACGGTGCCAGCCAGTCATGCCAGCCGATGGCGCGTGCATCAGGCAGGCTGCTGCCGCCACTGTAAGGCACCACGACAATCCGGGTGGTTTCCGTCAGGCCGCCCGCAATGGTGGTGGCCTTGTCGGCCAGGTCAATACGCCGGCCGTTGTAAAGATAACCGTCACTCACCAGCCAGACCTTGGGCGTGAGTTGCCCCTGCCGGTCCAGCGCACCTTCCACACCGAAATCCGGCGAGCACGATGACCAGATTGCCCCGAGGCTGGCCGTTGCCAGCATGGCAATCACGGTTTCCGGCAGGTTGGGCAGCATGGCCGCCACCCGGTCGCCTTCCTGCACGCCTTCGGCCGCCAGCGCCCGGGCCGCCCGGCTGACTTTGTCGTACAACTGGCGGTGGCTGAGCGTGTGCTCGATCTTGCCTTCGCCGCTGAAGATGATCGCCGGACTGTCGTCGCGGTTGCGCAGCAGGTTTTCGGCAAAATTCAGGCTGGCTTGCGGAAACCAGCGTGCCCCCGGCATGGCGTCCGGCTGCATGAGGCTGACCGCGCCCTTGTCGCCTTTCACCTGACCGTCATCCCAGACCAAAAACCAGAACGCGGCCGGATAGTCGATGCTCCACTGCCACAGGGCCTGGTAGTCGGGCAATGCATGCCCGGCAACCCGGCTGGCTGCGAGGCGGAAGTGTTCCAGAGCCGTGCCGGCGATCCGTTCGGCCGTCGGCTGCCACAGAGGGGTCTCCATCAGCGGGCCTCCACAGGCAGTGGGTGACGGGCCAGCCAGGCCCGGGCGGCACGGCTGGCTGGCTGGCGGCCAAGCTGGCGGCTGATCCAGTGTGCGGTTTCCACCACGGCGGCCAGACTGACACCCGTGGTGATGCCCATGCCGTCAAACAGGTGGACCAGATCCTCGGTTGCCACGTTGCCGGTGGCTCCCGGCGCATACGGGCAGCCGCCGAGTCCGCCTACCGAGCAGTCGAATGTCCGCACCCCCTCCAGCCATGCGGCATAAATGTTGGCCACTGCCATGCCCCAGGTATCGTGGAAATGCCCGGCGAGCCGTTCGACCGGTACTTCCCGTGCCAGCTCGCGGATCAGCCTGCGGGTGGTGTCCGGCGTGCCGGCACCGATGGTGTCACCAAGCGAAATTTCGTCGCAGCCCAGTCTCAGCAGGGATGCCGAGACATCCACGACCCGTTCCGGCGCCACGCTGCCTTCGTAAGGGCAGCCCAGCACGCAGGACACATAGCCACGCACCCGCAGCCCGGCCAGTCGGGCTTCGTCGATCACGGGCGCAAAGCGGGCCAGACTGTCGCCGATACTGCAATTGAGGTTCTTGAAGGCAAAGGTTTCGCTGGCGGCGGTAAAGACGGCGATTTCCCTCGCCCCTGCGGCCAGAGCCGTTTCCAGTCCTTGCAGATTGGGCACCAGGACTGGCAGACGCAGGCCTGGGGCCGGCGCAATGCCGGCCAGTACCTCGGCCGTGCCGGCCATTTGTGGCACCCATTTGGGTGAAACAAAGCTGCCAGCCTCAATGACGCCGAGGCCGGTGCGGATCAGCCGCTCGATCAGCTCGATACGCAAGCCGGTCGTCAGTGACAGCGATTCATTTTGCAGCCCGTCACGCGGGCCGACTTCCACGAGGGTGACAGCGTCCTGGGTCATGGTTTACTCCGTAGCGAAGTCCAGCAAATCCACCCCTTCCTGCACCTGCTCCCCCGGGCGGAAATAGTATTCCACGACCCGGCCGGAGCGTGGGGCGGTCAGCGTGTGTTCCATCTTCATGGCTTCCAGCACCAGTAGCGGCGTCCCCTTGTCGACAGTCGAGCCGGCATCGGCCAGCCACGCCACGATTCGCCCCGGCATGGGTGCCTTGAGGTGGGCGTCGCTTCCTTCGTGGGTAGTCGAAACTGCCAGCGGGTCCTGCCATTCCAGTTCGTAGCGCTGACCAAGGCAGTAGATGATGCGACGCGAGCCGAGTGCCAGCACCGTCGCAGGCAGTTGGCGTTCATTCAGAGTGAGCTGCCAGTCCTCGCCCAGACGGGACGTTACGACCAGTCGCCGACCGTCCGGCAGCAGCCAGCCATTGGCGGCGGGGGTCAGGCTGACCGGCAGTTCCTGTCCATGCCAGACAAACCGCCCGGTCAGCCGGGCCTGACCATTGAGGCGCCACAGCGGGCGGGTATGCCACGGCGAGGTATCCGGCGTCATGCCGGCCAGCAGTACCAGTGCCAGCACCTCGGCTGCGGGCGGCGTGGCCGGCGGAAACAGCCGGACTTCCTCGCGGGCGATCAGTCCGGTATCGAGGTCGGCTCTGGCAAACGCGGGCAGGGCAATCAGGCGGGACAGAAAGGCGATATTGGTGGTGATGCCAGCGAGGCGGATGTCCGCCAGAGCCTGGCGCAACCGGGCCAGTGCTTCGTCGCGGGTGCGGCCATGCACGATCAGCTTGGCCAGCATCGGGTCGTAAAACGGAGAAACCGCATCCCCTTCAGCCACACCGCTGTCGATGCGGATGGTGCTGCCGGTGGCCGGCCAGCGCAGGATGTCCAGCCGGCCGGTGGCGGGCAGAAAGCCCTTGTCCGGGTCTTCGGCGTACAGGCGCGCCTCGATGGCATGGCCATGAAGCGGAATGTCGGCTTGCGTCAGCGGCAGGGCTTCGCCGGCTGCCACGCGCAACTGCCATTCCACCAGATCCAGCCCGGTAATCATTTCCGTGACCGGGTGTTCGACCTGCAGGCGGGTGTTCATCTCCATGAAGAAGAATTCGTCCGTAGTGGTATCGACGATGAATTCCACCGTGCCGGCACCTTCGTAGCCGACCGCGCGCGCGGCAGCGCAGGCCGCTTCGCCCATGGCGGCCCGCCGGGCCGGATCAAGCCCCGGTGCCGGTGCTTCTTCCAGTACTTTCTGGTGGCGGCGCTGTACCGAGCAGTCGCGTTCATGCAGATGGACACACTGCCCGTGCCGGTCGGCAAATACCTGCATTTCGATATGGCGCGGCCGGGTCAGGTAACGTTCAAGCAGCACCTCCTCCGAGCCGAAAGCAGCCAGTGCCTCCCGCTGGCAGGAGGCCAGCGCCGCGGGGAAATCCTCCGCGCGTTCGACAATCCGCATACCCTTGCCGCCGCCGCCCAGCGTGGCCTTGATCAGCACCGGAAAGCCGATGCGGCGGGCTTCCTGCGCCAGAAAATCCGCAGCCTGTTCGCTGCCGTGGTAGCCGGGCACCAGCGGCACACTGGCGGTGCTCATCAACTGTTTGGCTGCGGATTTGCTGCCCATGGCGGCAATCGCTTCGGGGGGGGGGCCGATAAAGACCAGTCCGGCACGTTGGCAGGCGCGGGCAAAATCCGCGTTTTCCGACAGGAAGCCGTAACCGGGGTGGATAGCCTCGGCCCCGCTCTCACGGGCGATGGCGAGGAGGCGTTCGGTATTCAGATAGCTTTCGCGGGCCGGTGCCGGGCCGAGCCGCCAGGCTTCGTCGGCTTCGCGGACAAACAGGGAACCGGCATCGGCATCCGAATAGACGGCAACGGTGCGGATACCGAGCTGGCGGCAGGTGCGGATGACCCGGCAGGCGATTTCGCCACGGTTGGCGATCAGGATCTTCTGGAACATGGCGGACCCTTTCTTACATGCGGAACACGCCGAAACGGGTATCCGGGATGGGGGCATTCAGGCTGGCCGACAGGGCCAGCGCCAGGACGTCACGGGTTTGCGCAGGATCGATCACACCGTCGTCCCACAGGCGGCTGGTGGCGTAGTAGGGGTGGCCCTGCCGCTCGTACTGTTCGCGGACCGGCGCCTTGAAGGCGGCTTCGTCTTCCGCGCTCCAGTCATCCCCCAGCTGGTCGCGCTTGACGGTGGCCAGTACGCTGGCGGCCTGTTCGCCTCCCATGACCGAAATACGGCTGTTGGGCCACATCCACAAAAAGCGCGGGTTGAAGGCGCGGCCGCACATGCCGTAGTTGCCGGCGCCAAAGCTGCCGCCGATCAGGACGGTGAACTTGGGTACCTGGGCGCAGGACACGGCGGTGACGAGCTTGGCGCCATCCTTGGCAATGCCGCCGTTTTCGTATTTCTTGCCGACCATGAAGCCGGTGATGTTTTGCAGGAACACCAGCGGAATCTTGCGCTGGCAGCACAATTCGACGAAATGCGCGCCCTTGAGGGCCGATTCGGAAAACAGGATGCCGTTGTTGGCGATGATGCCGACTGGCCAGCCATCCAGATGGGCGAAACCGGTGACCAGTGTGGTGCCGTAGTTGGCCTTGAATTCGTCAAAGGCGCTGTCGTCCACCAGCCGCAGGATGATTTCGCGCACGTCGAACGGTTTTTTCGGATCAGCCGGAATCACGCCGTAGAGTTCTTCGGCCGCATGGCGGGGTGGGCAGGGCGGCTGGCGTACGGGGCCGGCCGGGCGCTGGCGGTTGAGCCGGGCCACGCTCTGGCGTGCCAGCGCAATGGCGTGGGCGTCGTTGAGGGCGTAGTGGTCGGCCACCCCGGAAATGCGTGTATGCACATCGGCCCCGCCAAGTTCTTCGGCACTGACTTCCTCGCCGGTGGCGGCTTTGACCAGCGGCGGCCCCCCCAGAAAAATGGTGCCCTGCTGGCGCACGATGATGGATTCGTCGGCCATGGCCGGCACATAAGCGCCTCCGGCGGTGCAGCTGCCCATCACTACGGCAATCTGTGGAATGCCCATGGCCGACAGGGTGGCCTGGTTGAAGAAAATGCGTCCGAAGTGGTCGCGGTCGGGAAACACCTCGTCCTGCATCGGCAGGAAGGCGCCACCGGAGTCGACAAGGTAAATGCACGGCAGGGCATTGTCGCGGGCGATGTCCTGCGCGCGCAGGTGCTTTTTGACCGTCATCGGGTAATAGGTGCCGCCTTTGACGGTGGCGTCGTTGGCGACGATGACGCATTCGGTGCCGGAGACCAGACCAATGCCGGTCACGACACCGGCCCCTGGCGCTTCATCGCCGTACTGGCCAAAGCCGGCGAGCTGGGAAAATTCCAGCAAGGCGGTGCCCGGATCGATCAGCAGGTCGATGCGTTCACGCGGCAGCAGCTTGCCACGAGCAATGTGCTTGTTGCGGGCGGCGTTGCCACCTCCCAGGGCCGCTGTGGCAACCCGGTCACGCAGGTCAGCCACCAGCGTCTGCATGCGGTCGGCATTGGCAAGAAAATCCGCCGCGCGCGGGGAGAGTTTCGATTCGAGGATCGGCATGCGCAGGATTCCGTAGCGGGCGCGCCGGCCGGGCCAGCGCGCCGGGGTGGATTAGCGGTATTCGGCCATCAGCTCGCGGCCGATCAGCCAGCGGCGGATTTCGCTGGTGCCGGCGCCGATCTCGTAGAGTTTGGCATCGCGCAACAGGCGGCCGGCCGGATAGTCGTTGATGTAGCCGTTGCCGCCGAGGCACTGGATGGCATCCAGTGCGAGGCGGGTGGCATTTTCGGCGGCGTAGAGAATGGCGCCGGCGGCGTCCTTGCGTACGCTGCGGCCCTGGTAACCGGCATCCAGTGCCCGGCCGACGGCGTAGACGTAGGCACGGCTGGCAGACAGGGTGACGTACATGTCGGCGAGCTTGCCCTGCATGAGCTGGAAGTCGCCGATCGGCTGGCCGAACTGCCGGCGCTCGGCCAGATACGGTTCGGCCACGTCAAGACAGGCCTGCATAATGCCGAGCGGGCCGGCAGCCAGTACCGCGCGTTCGTAATCCAGCCCGCTCATCAGCACGTTGACGCCACCGCCGACATTGCCCAGCACGTTTTCTGCCGGAATTTCGACATTGTCGAAGAACAGCGGATAGGTGTTGGAGCCGCGCATGCCGAGTTTGTCGAGCTTGGGGCCGTGACTGAAACCGGGCATGTCCTTTTCGACGATGAACGCGGTAATGCCGCGCGGCCCGGCTGCCGGATCGGTTTTGGCGTAGACCACCAGCACGTCGGCGTCGCCGCCATTGGTGATCCACATCTTGCTGCCGTTGAGGATGAAACGGTCGCCCACCGCTTCGGCGCGCAGCTTCATGCTGACCACGTCGCTGCCGGCATTGGGCTCGGACATGGCCAGTGCGCCGACACGGGTGCCGGCAATCAGGCCGGGCAGGTAGCGGGCTTTCTGGGTGGTGGTGCCATGACGACGGATCTGGTTGACGCACAGGTTGGAATGGGCGCCGTAGGAGAGTGCCACCGAAGCCGAGGCGCGGCTGATCTCTTCCATGGCGACAATATGGGCCAGATAGCCCATGCCGCTGCCGCCGTCGGCCTCGTCCACGGTGATGCCGAGCAGTCCCATGTCGCCGAGCCTGGGCCACAGGTCGGCCGGAAACTGGTTGGTACGGTCAATGTCGGCAGCACGGGGGGCGATTTCGGCTTCGGCAAAGGCCCGGACTGCGTTGCGCAGGGCAGCAAGGTCTTCGCCCAGCAGGTCTGGCAGAGAGTTCATGCAATGTCTCCTCGTTGGAAAAGCCGCTCTGGTGGCGACTGCTGGATCTCATGTTGAATAACGTTTACGTGAACGTCAACTTGTTTGGAGCGTAGGCCATGAATGCATGCCACGCGATACCGGGCGAGTACGCCGGGCGGTGCAGCGGACAGGTATGACGCCATGCGCAAAAATGCCGCACCATGGGCTCATTGGCAGCAAAGCAGCTGCCGGTTCCCCTAAAATGCTCGCTAAGCCGGCAACGGGCTGACAGAATCAGGAAGACACTGACCGAGCGGAGAAAACATGTTGCTGTCGCGCATACGTCCGGGACGAAAGGGCTGGATGGCCATCGGGTTGCTGGTTGCCGCCATGCTGGCCCTGTGGATCTGGCAACCATGGGCCGGACCGCGCGTGGAGGTATTCCGGCTGGCTGCACATCCACTCACGAATACAGTGGTGGCAACCGGCTACGTGTCCAATACCGAAGAAAGCGTGCTGGGTGCCACGCTGACAGCACGGGTGGCCAGCCTGCCGGTTGAAGAAGGACAGAGCGTGCATGCAGGTGACGTCCTGATCCGGCTCGAATCTGCCGAGGCCGTCGCCGCGCTGGAGCAGGCCCGCGGCAATGCGCGTCAGGCCGATGCCACCCTGGCCGAGGCGCAGCGCCAGTTCCGGCGTCAGCAGCAACTGTTTGCCCAGGGGTTCATCAGCCAGGCAGCCCTGGATGCCGAAGACAAGAACGTGCGGCTGGCCAGGGCACTGGCTGATACTGCCCATGCTGCCGTGACACAGGCAGAGGCGCATCTGGCCGAATTCACCGTGCGGGCACCGGCTGACGGACGCCTGGTGTCCCGGCAGGTCGAAGCGGGAGACCTTGTGACGGCGGGCAAGCCGGTGCTGACGTTTGCCCGCCAGGGCCGGGGCGAGGTACGGCTGGACGTGGACGAGCGCTACCTGGCGCGGCTGGCCGTCGGGCAGCCGGTGGTAGTGGCACCGGATGCCTTCCCCGACCGGCAGTTCCGGATGCGCATTGTCCGGATTGCACCGCAGGTAGACCGTGATCGCGGAACCGTCGAAGTACGGGTGGCCGGCGCTCCTCTGCCGGCCGGGCTGACCCACAACATGACCGTATCGGCCGAAATCGTGGTGGCGCAAAAACCGTCGGCGCTGACGTTGCCGGCTGCATCCCTCTGGGAAGCGCAAGGGCGTGAATACGTCTGGCGTGTCGAGGACGGCCGGGTCAGGCCCGTGGCCGTGATCGTCAGCCCGGCAGCCGAAAGCCGGGTGGAGGTACTGGGGGGACTGAAGGCCGGGGACCGTGTCGTCAGCTCGGCGCTGACGCCGCTGACAGCCGGGCAGCGGGTGCGTCCGGACGATCCGGCGCCATGAAATTCGTCTGGACCGTGGCATGGCGGCTGATGCGCGAAGGCCGTTTCCAGAGCCTGCTGATTCTGGCCGGTGTGACCATCGGCGTAGCCGTCGTGGTGTATATCACGGCGGTGGTGAACGGCCTTCAGGCCAACATCATCGAAAAAACCCTGTCTACCCAGGCCCACATCGTCCTGAAACCGCGCGAAGACCGCAACCGGCGGCTGATCGACCTGCCGGACCAGGAACTCATGACCGAAATCGAAACCCGCACCCAGCGCGAAAACACCATTGATGACTGGGAACGCCGTCGCCAGGCTGCTGCAGGCATTGCCGGCATCCGCGCCAGTGCAGCCATCGCCAGCGGTCCTGGCTTTGCCACCAAAGGCGGCGTGCGCAAGTCCGTGTCGCTGATCGGCGTCGAACTGGAAGATTACCAGCGCATCGTTCCCCTCGAAGCCAAGCTGCGGGCCGGCAAGGTGCAACTGCCCCAGGGGACGGTACTGATCGGCAACGAACTGGCCCGCGAACTGGGCATCCGCCCGGGCGGACGCATCCGTCTGGTGGCGGCCACTGGTGTGGCAGAAAGCTATACCGTGTCCGGCATCCTCGATTTCGGCATCAAGGACCTGTCGACCCGCTGGATACTGATGCCGCTCCGGGCTGCCCAGTCGCTCCTGGGTTATCGTCTTGACGTGACCGAAATCTACCTGCAGACCGACGACCTCTTTGATGCTGACCGGCTGGCCGCACTGGCCGCTGCCCGTACCAGGCTGGATGCCGACAGCTGGCAGGCCAGCAATTCCCAGCTTGTCACCGCATTGCGCAGCCAGACGGCTTCAACGTGGATGATCAAGATTTTTGTCACACTGGCCGTTGCGCTGGGCATCGCCAGCGTACAGGTGGTGTCGGTGGTGCAAAAGCGCCCGGAAATCGGCATCCTGCGTGCCATGGGGACACCTGCCAGCCGCATCCGGGCCATATTTCTGGTGCAGGGCGGCCTGTACGGGCTGGTCGGATCATTGCTGGGCACCTCGCTGGGCGCCGTGCTGTCGCTCGGATTTTCGCAGCTGGCGCGCAACAGCGACGGTTCGGCGCTGTTTCCGGTGGTGATCACGCCATCGCTGTTCATTGTCACGGCGCTGATTGCCACCGTGGTCGGCGTGCTGTCAGCCTGGCTGCCGGCCCGACGGGCTGCGGCGCTGGATCCGGTGGAGGCCATCCGTGGCTGATGTCCTGTGTCTGGCTGATATCCGCAAATCCTATGGTGGCGGCAAGGCGCCCAGGGTCGAGGTGCTGCACGGCATTGACCTGGCGCTGGCCGAGGGTGAATTTGCCGCCCTGACCGGGCCTTCCGGTTCGGGAAAATCCACGCTCCTCAACATCATCGGTCTGCTGGAGTCCCCCACTTCTGGCGACATCATGCTGGCCGGGGAGGCTGCGGCCGGGCTGGATGACGACCGGCTGACCCGGCTACGCAACCGCTATCTGGGCTTCATTTTCCAGTTCCACCACCTGCTGCCGGCATTCAGTGCCCTGGAAAACGTACTGATGCCGGTATTTGCCGGTCGCGGCCGGATCGAGCCTGCCGACCGGGAACGGGCAAGACAGCTGCTGGAGCGGGTCGGGCTGGCAGATCACGCCCACAAGCGGCCGGTGCAGCTCTCCGGCGGGCAGCAACAACGGGTGGCCATCGTGCGGGCACTGATGGCGCGACCACGGCTGGTACTGGCCGACGAGCCGACCGGCAACCTGGATACCCGCAGTGCCGCCGACGTGTTCGGGCTGCTGCACGAGATCAACCGCAGCGACGGGGTGACGTTCCTGATCGTGACCCACGATCCGCGGCTGGCCGATACCTGCGCGCGCCGGATCGGGCTGGAGGACGGCCGGGTGGTACGCGATACGGCACTGGCCGGCTCCGGCCGGGGCTGACACCGTCAAGACAAAAACACCCGGCGCAAGGCCGGGTGTTGTCCGAAGCAGGGTGGTTGCAGGTCTGGCTCAGAAAGCCGGAACCACGGCGCCCTGGTACTTGTCTTCGATGAACTTTTTGGTAGCCGGGCTGGTCAGCGCTGCCGACAGTTTCTTCATGGCCGGTGCAGCCTGGTTGTCCGGGCGCGAAACCAGGATGTTGACGTACGGCGACTGTTTGCCTTCGATCGCCAGTGCGTCCTTCATCGGGTTCAGCTTGGCTGCCAGGGCGTAGTTGGTATTGATCAGGGCCAGATCAACCTGGCTCAGCACGCGCGGCAGGGTGGCGGCTTCAAGTTCCTTGAACTTCAGCTTTTTCGGGTTGGCGCTGACGTCCTTCACCGTGGCCAGCACGTTGTTCGGGTTCTTGAGCTTGATCACGCCGGCCTTGTCGAGCAGCATCAGCGCGCGGCCGCCGTTGGTCGGGTCATTCGGAATGGCCACGGTGGCGCCTTGCGGCAGGTCGGCCAGTTTCTTGTGCTTGGTCGAGTAGGCTCCGAACGGCTCGATGTGGATGCCTGCCACGGTCACCAGATTGGTGCCCTTGCCCTTATTGAATTCGTCCAGGTACGGCTTGTGCTGGAAGAAGTTGGCGTCAAGACGCTTTTCAGCCACCTGCACGTTCGGCTGCACGTAGTCGGTAAAGACTTTCACGTCCAGCTCGACACCTTCCTTGGCCAGAGCCGGTTTGACGAACTCGAGGATTTCGGCGTGCGGAACGGCGGTGGCGGCCACGGTCAGCTTGTCGGCGGCGTGGGCGTTGAATGCGGCCACGGTGGCCAGCAGGGCGAGCAACTGTTTCATGATGGAACCTTCTCTCTCTTTTGATGGATGGAATGTCCGGGGTGTCCCGGTGTTACTTGCGCGAAAAATGCTGGACCAGACGGTCGCCGACGCTTTGCAGCACCTGCACCAGGATCAGGAGCAGGACGACGGTGACGATCATCACGTCGGTCTGGAAACGCTGGTAGCCGTTGCGGACGGCCAGGTCGCCCAGGCCACCGCCGCCCACGAGGCCGGACATGGCCGAGTAGGACACAAGGGTGATGGCGGTGACGATGACGCTGGCCAGGATGCTGGGCAGGGCTTCGGGCAGCAGGGCCTTCAGCACGATCTGGCGGGTGGAGGCACCCATGGCCTGCGAGGCTTCGATGATGCCGCGGTCGACTTCGCGCAGGGCGGTTTCCACCAGCCGGGCGAAGAAGGGCGTGGCACCGATCACCAGCGGGGGAATCACCCCGGCCACACCGATGGAGGTGCCGGTCAGCAGCACGGTGATCGGGATCATGGCGATCAGCAGGATCACGAACGGCAGCGAGCGCAGCAGGTTGGTCATGAAGGCCAGCACGCGGTAAAGACGCGGGCTGTCCAGCAGTTGTTGCCTGCTGGTGAGGAACAGCAGGACGCCCAGCGGCAGGCCGAAGGCAATGGTAAACACCAGCGAGACACCCACCATGATCAGGGTGTCCTGGCTTGCCAGCCAGATGTCGAGCCAGTCGACGTTGGCAAACAGTTCGTTCAGCAGTTCGGTGTTCATGCGCGCAGCTCCTCGACGGTCACGCCGTGCTCGACCAGCTGGGCGATGGCATCATCCTGGTTGCCGCCTACCAGCGACAGGATGAGCTGACCGTAGGGTGTGTCCTTGATGCGGTCGATGCGACCGGAAAGAATGTTGAAGTCCATGCCGGTATTGCGGGCCACCCGGGTCAGGAACGGCTCGTAGGTCCGCTCGCCGACGAAGGTCAGGCGCACGATGCGGCCAGGCACGTTGGCAAAGTCGGCGTACTGGTCGTTTTCATCGATGTTTTCCGCTTCCTGCACGAACCGGCGGGTGGTGGCGTGCTGTGGGTGCAGAAAGACATCGGATGCACTGCCGCTTTCCACCACATGCCCGGCATCCAGAACCGCTACCTTGTCGCAGATGCTGCGGATCACGTCCATTTCGTGGGTGATCAGCACGATGGTCAGGCCGAGTTCACGGTTGATTTCGGCCAGCAGCCGCAGTACGGAGCGGGTGGTTTCCGGATCGAGCGCGCTGGTGGCTTCGTCGCACAGCAGGATTTTCGGATTGGTGGCCAGCGCGCGGGCAATGCCGACCCGCTGCTTCTGGCCGCCCGAAAGCTGGCTCGGGTATTTGTCGGCCTGCTCGGCCAGTCCGACCCGTTCCAGCAACTGCGCTACCCGCTTGCTGATTTCGGCCTTGCTGTGGCGGCCGGCGATCTGTAGAGGAAAGGCGACATTGGCGGCGATGGTCTTGGACGACAGCAGGTTGAAGTGCTGGAAGATCATGCCGATCTGCTGGCGCGCTGCACGCAGTCCGTCGCTGTCGAGGCCGGTGATGTCGTTGCCGTCGATCAGCACACGCCCGGCAGTCGGGCGCTCCAGCAGGTTGATCAGGCGCACCAGCGTGGATTTGCCGGCTCCCGAGCGGCCGATGATGCCGAAGATCTCGCCACGCCCGATGGTCAGTGAAGTGCTGGCAACCGCCTGGAACTGGCTGCCGTCAGGTTTTTGGTAGGTTTTTTCAACCTCGAGTAATTCAATCATGAATCTGCTTCTGGCTGCCGGACTTTGGCAGCGGTCAATGTAAAAAGCCCGCCGGGACATTAATCACGGCGGGCTTGAATCTGTGGTTGTGGAATGGCATGGCATTCCGTAACGCTTTAGCAGTTTAACGCCCGCAAGCTGTGATCAAATCGGCGTAATCAGGTTTTGGAATATCCTGCCGTTCGTGATCGGTGTTGTCAAATAAAAAAACGAAAGGTTTTTATAACGAAAAACCGGAATCCAGCGACATGACAAACTGCTCCCCGCCATTTTCTGCCTGTCGTGCCGCAAGGGCAATGGCATGGTTTTTCTGGTGGTTTTCATGCTTGAGGGGTTGCGGAAAGACCGGGGCCGGCATGACTGGTACGGCACCGGCCATGCTTTGGGCCGGTCTGTACCTGCAGTGCTGCCACAAGGAGCCGGGGCGTGATGCAGTCAGATGCCGGGATATTTCTGACTGACCTGACGGGTCAATGCTGCCTGTGCCGGGAGCGGGCCAATATCCCAGTCGGCAAAGTCGTATAGGTCGCCGGCGATTTCGGCCAGTACGTCGTGCAGTTCGAGTTGGGCGAGCCAGGATTCCGGAATGGCGGCCTCGCCAAACAGTGTGCCCAGCAGGTTGCCGGTGATGGCGCCGGTCGAGCCGGAGTTGCCATCGTGGTTCACGGCCAGCAAGACGCCGTGGGCAAAGTCTTTGGCCTTCAGGGCGCAGTACACGGCAATCGCCAGGGCTTCTTCGGCAGCATGGCCACGGCCGAGGGTGGCAATGGCTTCCAGCGGGGGCAGGGCAGAGTGTGCCAGTACCCGGGCGTGTTGCAGGGCCGTCAGTACTTCCTGATGACCGTTGGCCAGCGGTAGCCAGGCCAGGGTGGCATCCAGTGCCTGGGGCAGGCTGGCACCATCGGCCAGTGCCAGTACCAGCATGGCCAGGGCGCCTCCGGATACGGCTCCGCTTGGATGGCCGTGTGTCAGGGCGGCCAGCTCGGTGCCGAGCATCAGGGCATCCTGCAATCCGGCCTGTCCGCGCAAGCGCCAGACAAACAGTCCTGCCGGGGCCGAACGCGTGACGCCGCCGCAGTCCTTGCTGTCGTTGCGGGCCGGAGCGCCCAGGTAAGGCATGGTCTGCAAGGCATGCAGACAAGTATGGCCGGGACTGCGTTGCTGGTGCAGCCCGGAGTGGGACACCAGCCAGCCTGGGGCATCGGTCTGGGCATCGCGGACGGCTGTGGATGCAAGTCCTTGCGTAGCCAGCCAGCGCAGGTAGGCATTGGCCGTGATGCCGGCGTAGCTGGTCTGCTGGTGCAGTGACAGTCGCACCCAGCCGCGGATCAGGCCTTCGGCAGTGAAAAGCGACAGTTGTGTGTCATCAGTAATGCGGCCATGTCCGCCATGGGCCGGGGTGTAAGAGGTCAAGCCGTCGGGTCCGAACTGCCGGCAGATTTCTGCGTGACCCAGTTGCTCGACCGGCCCGCCCAGTGCATCACCGGTTGCACCGCCCAGCAGGCAGCCGCGAAAACGGGAAAGCGGTGAGGGCAAGGGCATGGTAGGCTTCCGGCTCGGCATAAAAATGCATTGGTACAGGCTGCACCGTCCGGTCGGGGCGGAGCCCGGGACAGGTCAGGTTGTGTACCGAGTTTACCTGTTTTGCGGACTGAATATCAGCAAAAGCTGTTGTTGTGGGCGGGCTGGAGGTGGAGGGGGCAAGAATGGCCGGGGGCCGGCGGGGAATCAGTCCAGCTGATACAGGAAACGCCAGCGCGACTGGTCTTCGCTTTCCATGCGCAACAGGGCGGTATGGTCGGCCCGCTGCGCTTCGTATGCCTGCATGCTGTCGCTCGAGATCATCAGGACATGTACCAGATCAAAGTCCTTGGAAAAAGGTTTGGTCGTACAGCAGGCCATCCAGTCGATGTTGCGCGTCCACGGCGAGGCATCATCACCGTCAGGATTGATTTCCCATTGCTGGTTCGGATTCATCGAACTTTGCAGGTGGACGTATTTTTTGCCGACCGGGCGGGCCGGGAAAATTTCAATGACGTCTTTGGCATGAAAGCGGCTGTCATTTTGCAGATGGCGCGCCAGGGGAAAGCCCAGTCGTTCGAAATAGGAGGCCAGCAGATCAGCCAGACGGCCTTTTCGCGCAACGGCATTACTGGGGGTGCGACCATCGGATTCGTAAAAAGGATTCTGCTGGCGCGGAATCAGGAAGCCCTTGAATTGAGGCTGAAGAATCAGGTCAAAAACCGGTTTACTGGTCATGTAAGGAATAGTTTGGCTAGTTCAATTAAACGGCATGATAGTCGATGCCGGGATAATTCAGGAAAATATCATGCGAATCAAAGGGTTTATTGATTTTTGGCCGGCCTGCAATTGACTTGGGAACAGGACAATGCCTGCCGGACGGCATTGCCGTGGCTGATGTGCCGGCAGACAAGACAAAAGCCACCCCGAGGGTGGCTTTTCAAAACTGGTGTGGCGTCCCCACGGGGATTCGAACCCCGGTTATCGCCGTGAAAGGGCGGTGTCCTAGGCCTCTAGACGATGGGGACCCTGATCCTGTGCTGGCAGAACGCCAGTAAAACGGATTGTGGTGGAGGTAAGCGGGATCGAACCGCTGACCTCTTGCATGCCATGCAAGCGCTCTCCCAGCTGAGCTATACCCCCACGTTTTTGGTGCACGCACAAGCCGCAAAGGCCTGCGCCGTCGAAGTGGGGCGCATAATATAAATGCCGGTTTTGGCCGTCAAGCATTTTTTGAAAAAACGTGGCACTCATTCATTTCGGCTACAATTTGCCGCCTTTTTGCATTTTCAAAAGCGAGTCCGTCTTGTCGGTCGATCATTATGAAAACTTTCCGGTCGGTTCCTGGCTGCTGCCAAAGCGCGTCCGTCATGCCACTCATGTGATCTACCGCTTTGCGCGCTCGGCAGACGATATTGCCGACGAGGGCGACGAACTGCCGGAAACCCGGCTGGTTCGCCTGCGCGAATACCGCGCACAGCTTGATTGCCTGGCGGCCGGACAGGTTCCGGACATGCCGCTTTTCCGCGATCTGGCCCGGGTTGTGGAGCAACACCGGCTGCCGCTGGAACCGTTTTATCACCTGCTGGATGCATTTGAGCAGGATGTCGCCGTTACCCGTTATGCCACGTTCGGGGATGTGGTCAGCTACTGCCGGCTGTCGGCCAACCCGGTCGGACGCCTGATGCTGCACCTGTTTGGCGTGACCGACCGGCAGAGTGTGGCCATGAGCGACGGCATCTGCACGGCGCTGCAGCTGGCCAACTTCCTGCAGGATGTGGCGGTCGACTGGCAAAAGGGACGGGTATACCTGCCCCAGAGCGCACTGGCACAATACGGCCTGACCGAGGATGTGATCGCCCGGGGTGACACCAGCGGCATGTGGGGCGTGATGATGCGCGACCAGGTGCGGCGGGCGCGCCAGTTCCTGGCTGCCGGTGCACCGCTGGGCAAACGCCTGCCGGGCCGTTTCGGACTGGAGCTGCGGCTGATCATTCTCGGCGGCGAGCGCATCCTGCAGAAAGTCCATGCCAGCAATGGCGACGTGTTCCGGCAACGGCCGGTATTGCGGCCGGCCGACTGGCTGTACATGTTCTGGCGTGCGGTGCGCGCCCGCTGAGTCCGGCAGGATTCCCGGTCCATTTCATCCAAGGAGCCTGGCGCGTGACGCCTGACGAGTATTGCGAAAACAAGGCAGCCGCCAGCGGCTCCAGTTTTTATTCCAGCTTCCGCTTTTTGCCTCCGGAACAGCGGCGTGCCATTACCGCCCTGTATGCGTTCTGCCGCGAAGTGGACGACGTGGTCGATGAAACCCGCGATCCGGCCCTGGCGCGGCGCACGCTGGACTGGTGGCGGACCGAGCTTGCCGCACTGTATGCCGGGCAGGCCACCCATCCCGTGCTGTGTGCGCTGGCGCCGCACGTCACGGCGTTCGACCTGCCGCACAACCTGCTGGCCGAAATCATCGACGGCATGGAAATGGATCTGGACCAGTCCTTCTACCCGACCTTCAAGGACCTGCAACTGTACTGCTACCGGGTGGCCGGCGTGGTCGGACAGCTTTCGGCGCTGATTTTCGGTTTTGACGACAAGCGGACCTTTCATTACGCCCACGATCTGGGCATTGCCTTCCAGCTGACCAACATCATCCGCGACGTGGGTGAAGATGCCCGGCGTGGTCGTGTCTACCTGCCGCAGGAAGACCTGGCACGCTTCGGCGTACCGCTGGGGGATGTACTGGCCTATCGCGAATCCCCGGCCTTTGAGGCACTGATGCGCTTCCAGATCGACCGCGCGCAGCATTTTTACGACCAGGCCCTGCGTACCTTGCCGGCAGTGGATGCCCGCCGGCAACGGGTCGGACTGGTGATGGCCGCCATTTACCGGGCACTGCTGGACGAAATCGCCCTCGACGGCCCGGCCAAACCCCTTAACCAGAAACTCTCGTTGCCGGCCCGGCGCAAAGTGTGGCTCGCGTGGAAAACCTGGACCTTCGGCCTCAAGCCCCGCGCCTAGCCGTCATCGGTGCCGGTCTGGCCGGTGTGGCGGCAGCCTGGCGTCTGGCCGGGCTGGGGGCGCATGTCACCCTGTTCGAGGCCGGGCGGGTCGCCGGCGGGCGTTCCCGGCGGGTGGGCGAGGGCCGTCTGGACAACGGCCAGCACATCCTGCTGGGCGCCTATCGCGAAACCCTCGCCCTGATGCGGGCTGG
>JAGPIM010000137.1 GCA_018055005.1 Laribacter sp. | reverse complement strand
TCTGGGCGGCGGCGACGACTTTCTGCACCGCTTCGGCCAGCGCGGCACTGCCGCCGGAACCGCGGTTCTGGATGTAGGCTTCAAAGCCGCCGGTACTCGACATGCCGGAAATCGGCGGCGGTGCCAGACCCATCAGGAAGCCGCCCTTGATGCCGGAACCGATGCGGAACACGTCGCCCACCACGGCGTCGGACGACAGTGCGGCGGTCGTGCGTTCGCTCCACGGCTTGAGCGTGACGAAGCTGATGCCGGCGCTGGTCTTGTAGGCACCCGACAGCAGGTCAAAGCCGGAGAAGGTCACCACGTTGGCCACCGCCGGGTTTTTCATCATCTGCTGGTCAAACTGCTTCATCACGTCTTCGGTGCGCGACAGCGAGGCAGCATCCGGCAGGAAAGCTGCGGCCAGCACGTAGCCCTGGTCTTCGTTCGGCACGAGGCTCGAGGGCACGGCACGGAACAGGCCGACGGTGATGGCGATCAGGCCGGCAAACACCAGCAGGCCGACGCCGGTACGCTTGAGGAAGAAGCGCACGCCGGCGGTGTAGCGCGCGGTTACGCGGTCGAAGAAGTTGTTGAACCAGACGAAGAAGCGGTTGGGGTGGCTGTGGCCTTCCTTGAGCAGCAGGGCGCACAGGGCCGGCGTCAGCGTCAGGGCCACGATGCCGGACAGCACCACCGACACGGCAATGGTGATGGCGAACTGCTTGTACATCTGGCCGGCCAGCCCGCCCATGAAGGCGACCGGTACGAACACGGCACACAGCACCAGCACGATGGCGACCACCGGGCCGGACACTTCCTGCATGGCCTTGATCGAGGCATCCACTGGACCGAGTTTTTCGGTCGACATGATGCGTTCGACGTTTTCCAGCACCACGATGGCGTCATCCACCACGATGCCGATGGCGAGCACCATGCCGAACAGCGTCAGGGTGTTGATGGAGAAGCCGAGTGCGTACATGCCGGCGAAGGTACCGATGATCGACACCGGCACGGCCAGGCAGGGAATCAGCGTGGCGCGCCAGTTCTGCAGGAACAGGTAAACCACGAGGAACACCAGCACCATGGCTTCGAACAGGGTCTTCTGCACTTCCTCGATCGAGATCTTCACGAACGAAGTGGTGTCGTACGGGATGCTGTAGGCAAGGCCGGTCGGGAAGCGCTGCGACATCTGCGCCAGGGCCTTGGTGACGTCTTCGGCCACCTGGAGCTGGTTGGCGCCCGGGGCGAGATAGATGCCCACCGGGATGGTCGGCTTGCCGTTGAGCGTACCGGCGAAGTTGTAGTCCTGGGCGCCGAGGTCGACGCGGGCGACATCCTTGAGGTAGATGGCCGATCCGTCAGGATTGGCGCGGATGATGATGTTTTCGAACTGAACCGGATCAGAGAGGCGGCCCTGGGTGGTGACGGTATAGGTGAAGTCGACCGGGTTCTGGATCGGCTCGGCCCCCACCTTGCCGGCGGCGAACTGCGAGTTCTGGTCCTTGATGGCACTGACGACATCGGTCGGGGTCAGGCCGAGCTGTACCAGCTTGTCCTGGCGCAGCCAGATCCGCATCGAGTAGTTCTTCGAGCCGAAGATCGAAGCGTCACCGACGCCCGGAATGCGCTTGAGTTCGTCCAGTACGTTCAGCAGCACGTAGTTGGAGATGAACAGTTCGCTGTATTCACCGCCAGGCGAGCTGAAGGTGGCGATCTGCAGGATGTTGGCGGACTTTTTCTGCACCGTCACGCCCTGTTGGCGCACTTCCTGCGGCAGCTGCGCGGTGGCAGCCTGCACGCGGTTGTTGACGTTGATGGTGTTCTGGTCGGGGTCGGTACCGATGGCAAAGGTGACGGTCAGCACCATGGAGCCGGCCGAGTCGCTCGACGACTGCATGTACAGCATGTTGTCGACACCGTTGATCTGCTGCTCCAGTGGTGCGGCGACGGTCTTGGCGATCACGTCGGCCGAGGCGCCGGGATAGACGGCGGTCACGGTGACCTGCGGCGGCACGATCTGCGGGTATTGCTCGATCGGCAGCACACGCATGGCGGCGAGGCCGGCCAGCGTGATCAGGATCGAGATCACCGAGGCAAAGATCGGCCTGCGGATGAAGAACGCTGAAAACATGGACGCTCCTTATTTGGCCGAGGGCGCCAGCTTTTCCGGCTGGGCAGCGTCAGGCCTGGCGGCCGGCGCCTTGGCCGGCGGCGGGGTCTGCGGCACGATCTTGACCGGCTGGCCGGGACGCGCCTTGACCAGGCCTTCGACGATCACGCGCTCGCCCGGCTTGAGGCCGGACAGTACCAGTACGTCGTTGTTCACTTCCTGGCCCAGCGTGACCGGACGCGGCGAGACCTTGTTGTCCTGGCCGACCAGCATGACGATCTTGCCCTGCTGGGTGGTCAGCACGGATTTTTGCGGGATGGTGATGGCGTCGCGGAACTGGTAGCCCTTGAGTGTCACGCGGGCATACTGGCCCGGACGCAGCTCGCTGTCCGGGTTCTGGAACAGGGCACGGGCGCTGATGGTGCCGGTGGTCGGGTCGACCACGTTGTCGGTGAAGTTCATGGTGCCGGTACGGCTGTAAGTGCTGCCGTCACCCAGCGTCAGCTGTACGTCGAACTTCTTTTCCGGCGGCGCGATCAGCTTGCCCGAGGCTTCCATCTTGCGCTGTTCGATCGACTCGTTTTCCGAGAAGGCGAAGTTGACGTAGATCGGGTCGATCTGCGACATGCTGGTCAGCAGGCTGCCTTCGGGCGACGAAGCGCTGATGAGGCTGCCTTCGGACTGGGCCGCCTTGTTGGTCAGGCCGGAAATCGGTGCGGTGACCAGCGTGTAGCTCAGGTTGATTTCGGCTTCGTGCAGGGCTGCCTTGGCCTGGGCCACGGCGGCCTTGGCTGCTTCAAAGGTGGCCAGTGCATCGTCGCGGTCTTTCTGGCTGACGGCGTTTTCCTTGTAGAGCGGCACGATGCGCTTGTAGTTGAGGTCGGCATTCATCAGGCTGGCCTGCTGCACGGCCAGCGCCGCGCGGGCGCGCTCGACCGCCACCTGGTAGGGCTCGGGGTCGATCTGGAACAGCGGAGTGCCGGCCTTGACTGACTGGCCTTCCTGATAAAGGCGCTTGAGCAGGATGCCGTTGACGCGGCCACGGATCTGGATGTCGCGAAAGCCTGCTACCTGTCCCACGTACTGGAAGCTGACCGGGACGTCAGCCGTCTTGGTCGTGATGACACTGACTTCAGGCGGCGGGGCAGAGGGCTGGGCGGTCTGGTCGTTGCAGGCCGCCAGCAGGGCTGCCAGCGGCAGCAGCAAGGCGGTACGGGTGCGGTGTGAGAGCAGGGGCTTCACGGAAACCTCGTTGGTCGGTGTGGTGTTCCGCGGCGACGGGCCTCATGGCTGCGACGCGCCGGGAAGCGCCAGGTTGGTGAATCCGGGTAGGCCGGCAAGAAGATACGGATTATCTGTACCCACTATACAAACCACATTGTTGCAGAACATGAAAAAGCAGGTTTTTGCAGGTGTGGTTGTGAACGGTTTCTGCCCGACAGCAGGTGGCATCCGGGTGATTTTATATACATGCTAGTATGTATGTAAGTATGGTGCTACAGAAAAATCCGGTGTCCGGAGATCACTGCTGAAAGCGCATGGCAAGGTTTGCCCTGATGTGAATCGGCATTTGGCATAATTCGCCGCCGCATCAAGGCAGGAAGGGGAGAAACGATGAGACGAACCAAAGAAGAAGCCGCGCAGACACGGGCTGCGTTGCTGGACGCTGCCGAGCAGCTGTTTGCCGAGCGCGGTGTCTCGCGGACCTCGCTCGCCGACATTGCCGCCGCCGCTGGTGTGACGCGCGGGGCGGTCTACTGGCATTTCCGCAACAAAAGCGACCTGTATACCGCGCTGCATGAGCGCATCCGGCTGCCGCTGAGTGCCCGTTTCGATGCCTTGCTGCAGGAAACCGGGCAGCTGCTGGACCGGCTGGAAGTGATCCTGACGGATATCCTGACCGATCTGGTGACCAATCCGCAGCGGCGGAGGGTGATGGACATCCTGTTGCACAAGTCGGAGTACATCGAGGAGCTCAAGCCGGCGATCGAACGGCTGGTGGAAAGCCATGAAGGCAATCAGAACCGTTTGCGGGATGTGTTCTCGGCCGCCCAGGCCAGCGGGGAAATGCGCGCGGACGTGGATCCGCTGACGGCAGCTGAAATGGTGATGTTCTTCATGCATGGCACGGTGTCGGGCTGGCTGATGACGCCCCGGCGCGATTTGTATCCGCTGGCAGAGCGGGCGCCTGCCCTGGTGGCGCTGCTGGTCCGCGGTTTGCGTGCCGGCGGCTGAGGTCCGGGCGACGGGCAAAAAAAAACCCCTGGCACGAGGCTTCGGGGCAAACACGAGGAAGAAACACCTGATTCGTAGTGCCCGGCCATCAAAGCCCGAACACTGGAACCGATACTAAGTCTATCAACCTGACTAATTCCAATCAGATTTCCTGATAGGGGGGTATAAACCCTGTTTATGACGATGGTAACGTCATGTATTTGTTGTTTTTGCCATTGGGTAGTCCTGTGGCGTTACGGTGTTTTTGGTTGATGACGAGGGGTTTTTGATGGTGGGGTGCCGGCATTCAGGCCAGCGGCCACACCATTTTTGTTTTGGCGATCACGATGATGCCGGTAACAACGACAAGTGACGTGACGTATGCTGCGGTACGTACGGCCTTGCTGCGGCCGGGGCGCAGGGCGACTGATCCCAGGCCGACATACACCAGCAGCAGCACGATCTTGGCCATCAGCCAGGGCTCGGCCAGCGGATTGAATCGGGCGCTCCAGGCCAGCCAGATGCCGAGTCCCAGCAAGGCCGTGTCGATGACGTGCGGCACGATACGGGTCAGGCGGGCAGTCAGCAGGCGCGAATCCGTCAGCATCCAGATGCCGCGGATGGTGAACGACAGGACGGTCAGATAGGCAAAGCCGGCGTGGGCGCCTTTGAGTGCAAGGTAGCTCATGGCTCATTCACCGCTGGCATGTCGTGCCGCCAGCCGTACGTAATGAGCGGCCGAATAGGGCAGGAATGCCTTTTCTTCGTCGGTCAGGTCGCGGACCCGTTTGACCGGGCTGCCGACGTACAGTCCGCCCGACTCCAGCCGCTTGCTTGGCGGCACGAGGCTGCCGGCGCCAATGATCACGTCGTCTTCGATGACGGCCCGGTCGAGCACGATGCTGCCGATGCCGACCAGCACGCGGTTGCCGATCGTGCAGCCGTGCAGGGTGACGTGATGGCCGACGGTGACATCGTCGCCGATGGTCAGGGGCGCGCCTTCCGGATCGGCCGGCGGGCGGCGGTGGCTTTCGTGCAGCATGGCGAAATCCTGGATGTTGCTGCGGGCGCCGATGCGTACGGAATTGACGTCGGCCCGGATCACGGCCATCGGCCAGACCGAAGCTTCTTCTCCCAGAACGCAGTCCCCGATGACCAGTGCCGTTTCGTCGACGAAAACGCCGGGAGGCACCGTGGGCGTGATGCCGTCAAAGCGGCGGATGTTGCGTGCTTGCATGGATGGAATTCCTCTTGTGCAGACAGTGGAAAGGCGGGTTAGTGCCAGGCTGGCGGCCGGTTCAGTCCGGTAATTTGAAAACCAGTGCCCGCGATACAAAGGCCAGCAGCCAGGCGGTTGACAGTCCGGTCATCAGGGTGCCGATGACGGCTTCGATGCTGCCGATCAGGCGGCCGTCACCATGGGGGACCACGTCGCCGTAGCCGACCGTGGTGTAGCTCATCATCGAGTAGTACAGGGCGTCGCCAAAACGGGTCAGGTCGGTCTGGTGCATGATGAGGCAGGCCCACAGCAGCATTTCCAGCAGGTGTACGACCACCAGTCCGGTTGTGGCCAGCGCCAGTTCGACATGGCCGGTCCGCCGGTAGCGGGCCGGCCGTCCGAGCAGGGGGGACAGCAGCAGCCACAGGCCGATCAGGGAATAGACGTGCACCAGCATGGTGGCGAGCGTGGTGGCGGTGATCCAGCCGGCGAGTTCAAGCAGCATGGCGCGAATCCGGTCGCGGCAAATGGCCGTCAATGCAGACAGACCGATTGTCTTTCGCCATCGCAGCCCCATTTGCCTAGTCTGGAAAACGCCATCATGACGGTGGCCGGCACAAAAATCCATGCTGCGTGCCGCAGCCGAGGACCTATCCGAGATGACTGACAATCCGCTGATCGATTACCCGAACCTGCCTCCGTTTGCCCTGATCCGGCCCGAGCATGTGGCGCCGGCCGTGGAGCGCACCATTGCCGATGCCCGCGTGGTGGTCGAGCGCCTGCTGGCCGACCCGGCCATGCCGGACTGGGAGCATTTCGTCGAGCCGCTCAATGCCGCCACCGAACGCATCGGTCGCGTGTGGGGGCCGGTGTCGCACCTCAACAGCGTGGTGAATACGCCGGAGCTGCGCGAGGCCTACAACAGCAATCTGCCGAAAATTTCGGCCTTCTTCACCGAACTGGGGCAAAACCTCGCCCTGTTTGAAAAATACAAGGCGCTGGTGGCCAGCCCGGCCTACGCGCAGCTGTCTGCGCCGCAGCAGAAAGTGTTGCAAAACGAACTGCGCGACTTCCGCCTGAGCGGGGCCGAGCTGCCGGACAGCGACAAGCCGCGCTTTACCGAGATCCAGCTCAAGCTGGCTGATCTCGATGCCCGCTTCGAGCAGAACCTCTTGGATGCCACCGATGCCTTTGCCTATTACGCCAGCGAAGCGGAAATCGACGGTGTGCCGGCTGACGTGAAGGCCATGTACCGTGCCGCCGCCGAAGCGGATGGCAAGGACGGCTACAAGATCACCCTGCAATTCCCGTTCTATTACCCGCTGATGCAGTACGGTACCCACCGGCCGCTGCGTGAAACCCTGTATCGCGCCTATTTCACCCGGGCATCCGAGTTCGGCGAGGAAAAGTGGAACAACGCGCCGCTGATCCGCGACATCCTCAAGCTGCGGGCCGAAGAAGCGGCCATGCTTGGCTTTGCCAATTACGCCGAGCTGTCGCTGGCGCCGAAAATGGCTGATTCGCCGGCCGAAGTGACCACTTTCCTGCGGGATCTGGCGGCGCGCGCCAAACCATTTGCCGAGAAAGACCGTGCCGAGCTGGAAGCCTTTGCCAGGGCCGAGCTGGGCATGGACGAACTGGCGGCGTGGGATCTGGCCTTTGTGTCGGAAAAACTGCGCGTGGCCCGCTATGCCTTCAGCGAGCAGGACGTGAAGCCCTATTTCCCCGAACCCAGGGTGCTGGCCGGGCTGTTTGGCGTGGTCAAGACCCTGTATGGCATCGACGTGGTGGAGACCTCGGCCGAAACCTGGCATCCGGACGTGCGTTTCTTTGAAATCCGCCAGGACGGCAGCAAGCTGGGTGAGTTCTACCTTGATCTCTATGCCCGGGCGCAGAAGCGCGGCGGGGCGTGGATGGATGACGCGCGGGGCCGTCGCTCCCGCGCAGGCGACACGGTGACGCCAGTGGCGTATCTCACCTGCAATTTCTCGGCACCGGTCGGCGGCAAGCCGGCACTGTTCAGCCACGACGAAGTCACCACGCTGTTCCACGAATTCGGCCACGGCCTGCATCATCTCCTGACCCGCATCGACGTGCCGGGCGTGTCCGGCATCAGCGGGGTGGAGTGGGACGCGGTCGAACTGCCGAGCCAGTTCATGGAGAACTTCTGCTGGGAGTGGGACGTGCTGCAAGGCATGACCGCCCATGTGGACAGCGG
>JAGPIM010000136.1 GCA_018055005.1 Laribacter sp. | reverse complement strand
TTGAGCCGTTCGCGGTCTGCTTCGGAAAAGGCAAACAGTCGCTGGACCGTAAATCCCATGACGGGCCAGGTTTTGCCGGCGAAATGTTCTAGCTCGCGTCGATTCATCGTGCGGATATCCAATACTGCAGTTGCGATTGCATGACGTCATCCAGCCCGGCCTGCCGGACCGGGGGTACACCGTCGATGCCAAAGGTATTGCTGACCAGCCAGGCGCCGGGGAGCGCCTCGGCCTGGAATTTCTGCCAGACCCGCGGCATGGGAACGGGTGACAGATAGACATAGATCACGTCAAACGCCTGCCAGTCCTGACGCCAGATGTCGCCATAGCGGATGCAGGCAGAAGAATTGACGGCGCGCAGCCTGGCAATCAACCAGGTGAGCCAGGCGCCTTCGACCCCGGTGACGTGCAGGTCCGGCCGCAGGCGCGCCAGCGGCACGACAACGCTGCCGATGCCGCATCCCATGTCTGCCACCCGCGCACCGGCCGGCAGTTCGGCTGCCAGCCGGGCTACGACAGCCTTGCTGGACAGGAACAGCGGCACACGCTCGCCAATGGCATGACGCGACAGGGCAAACAGCAACAAGGCGGCGGCACCGAACCACCAGCCCGGCACATCCAGCGACAGCAGTCCGACCAGCGCCGGCCAGAAACCGGCATACACGATAAGCAGCCAGCCGCGCGCGCCCAGTATCAGCGCCAGCCCCAGGGCCAGCGGCATGGCCAGCCATACCGGTGCCAACGGCAAGCCCGGCGAAATCGCCATTGTCATGGCAAGGGAAAGCGGAAGCGACCACAGGTGCCGCGCCGGGCGCAACCTGCCGGGACTAGCGGTTGACTGTTGCGGTGTCGGGCTCGCCATTGGCAGCGGTCCCTTCCGGTGGATGTTCACCCAGGATCTGTTCTTCGCTTTGTTTGTTCAGCACCACGATCGCTATCCGGCGATTGATCGGGTTGACCGCATTCTGCTTGTCCAGCGGATTGGCCGAGCCCAAGCCGACCACACGCAGGATTTTCTGGTCCTGCATGCCGCCGGCCAGCAACTCGCGGCGGGCTGCGTTGGCCCGGTCGGCCGACAGGTCCCAGTTGGAATAGCCGCGCTCGCCGCCGGCATAAGGCGTGGCATCGGTATGGCCGGAAACCGACAGGCGATTGGGTACATCGTTAAACATCTTGCCCATTTCGTGCAGGATGTCCTTGGTATGGGGAAGCAGGTTGGCACTGCCCGAGTCGAACATCGGCCGGTTCTTTTCGTCGACGATCTGGACTTTCAGGCCCTCGGGCGTCATTTCCAGCAGCAGCTGGTTCTTGTACTTGCGCAGCACGGGATTGGACTCGATCGCCATCGAAATGCGCTGTTGCAGTTTCGACAGGACCTGCCGCTCGCGCCGCCGCTCTTCGTTCATGTCGGTGCGCTTGACCTGGCCCGCAGAACGGGTCAGATCCTGCCCGCCGCCCTTGATCATACTGGTAGCGTCACCTGATCCGTCACCGCCGGACAATGCCACTTTAAGGGGCGTCTTGAAGTACTCGGAAATCCCTGCCAGCGTGCCTTGGGAAACCGAAGACAGCAGCCACATCAGCAGGAAGAACGCCATCATGGCGGTTACGAAGTCGGCATAGGCGATTTTCCATGCGCCGCCGTGATGACCTCCGTGGCCTTTCTTGATGCGTTTGACAATTATCGGACGTTGGGATTCGTCGGCCATGCGGCCTCCCTGCAAAAAGGCGGACAGGCAGAATCACCGGCCTGTCCGTCAGTCGGGCAAAAATCAGCGGTTCTTGGTGCTCTTGACGTGCTCTTCCAGCTCGAGGAAGCCCGGACGATCCGCCCCATAAAGAGCCTTGCGGCCGAATTCGACAGCCACCTGCGGAGCGTAGCCGTTGAGCGAGGCCAGAAGCGTCACCTTGATGGTGGTCAGCACGCGGGTCACGTCGTTGACCTTGTACTCCAGGCGGTTGGACAACGGAGCAATAAAACCGTACGACAGCAGGATACCGAGGAAAGTACCGACCAGTGCTGCGGCAATCAGCTTGCCGAGCTCAGCCGGAGGAATACCGACCGACTCCATGGTGTGCACCACCCCCATCACGGCCGCCACGATACCGAAAGCCGGCAGGCCGTCCGCCATCTTGGCCAGCGCCCCGACCGGTACCGAACCTTCGTGGTGGTGGGTTTCGATTTCGATGTCCATCAGGTTTTCGATTTCGAACGGATTGAGGTTGCCCCCCACCATCAGTCGCAGGTAGTCACAGATGAAGTCAATCACGTGGTGGTCATTCACGACGATCGGATATTTGGAAAAAATCGGGCTTTCCTGCGGAGCATCGACATCGGCCTCGATCGACATCAGGCCTTCCTTGCGCACCTTGGTCAGCACTTCGAACAACAGGGCAAAAAGCTCCATGTAGAGCGCCTTGTTGTACTTGTCGCCTTTGAAGAGCTGCGGCAAGGCCTTCATGGTGGCCCGCAGGGGCGCACCGCCGTTGGCGGCCAGAAAAGCCCCGGTGCCTGCGCCGAAAATGATCACCAGCTCGTTGGGCTGAAGCAGGGCAGCAACGTGCCCGCCAGCCATCATGAAACCGCCGATCACGCTACCGAGTACGAGGATGTAGCCGATGATGACAAACATGCAGAAATCCCGTTGATTTCGAGAGGGAAGCCCCATCCGGCATACCGGATGGACAAACACTTGCGCTATATCGGCCGGACGACGGAAAACCTGCGGAATTTGTCCGATTTGACATGAAGGACTTTTGTCGCAAATGCCCCCGTTGCCGGCCAGAACACGAATAAGGCGGCTCGGATATTACCAGAGCCGCCCTGCCCCAAAAATATGTTGCCCGGCTAATATTGTCCGGGCACGGCAGAAAATTCAGTCAATCAGCCCGTGTGCCCGCAATACCGACTCTGTTTCAGCCACGCATTGCACCGCGACTTCGAGCATGGAATCCACCTCATCACGACTGATGACAAGCGGCGGAGCCGCCACCATGTGGTCGCCACAGGCACGCATGATCAGGTTGTGCCGGAAAAACACATCCCGGCACAGCAGCCCCACCTCTCCCCAGTCAGGAAACAGCCGCCGCAATGCCCTGTCCTGCACCCAGGTAAAGCCCTGGATCAGCCCGACACCGCGAATGTCTGCCAGATGGGCAAATCCACCGAACGCCTCGCGCCAGCGCCGCTGCATGTACGGTCCAATGTCCTGCCGTACCCGCTCCACCACGCCTTCGTCGCGCAAGGCCCGCACATTGGCCGCAGCCACAGCGGCACACGCCGGATGACCGGAATAGGTAAACCCGTGGTTGAAATCCCCGCCGGCCTTGAGTACCTGCGCCACCTCGTCGCCCACCACCACGCCGCCGATCGGCAGATAGCCCGATGACAAGCCCTTGGCCACGGTCAAGAGATCCGGCCGGATGCCGTACAGCTGGTGCCCGAACCACTCGCCCGTGCGGCCGAAACCGCAGATCACCTCGTCAGCCACCAGCAATACATCGTGACGGCGACAGATGCGCTCGACTTCCGGCCAGTAGCTGGCTGGCGGAATGATGACACCCCCGGCACCCTGGATCGGCTCCCCCACAAACGCCGCCACCCGGTCTGCCCCGGTTTCGATGATTTTTTCCTCGACCCAGCGCGCCGCCCGCAAGCCGAACGCCTCTTCTGTTTCACCGTCCAGACCATGCTTCAGGAACCACGGCTGCTCGACATGCACGACATGGGCCACCGGCAGGTCACCCTGCGCGTGCATTGCCGGCATGCCCCCCAGACTCGCACCACCAAGGGTCGAGCCGTGGTAACCGTTCCAGCGCCCGATCAGCACCTTCTTCTGCGGCTGCCCCTTCAGGGACCAGTAATGACGCACCATGCGAATCATGGTGTCGACCGCCTCCGAACCGGAGTTGGTATAGAACACATGACTGAAGCCGGGCGGCGCCACCTCGGCCACCAGGGCAGACAGCTCGGCCACCCGCGGATGGGTGGTCTTGAAGAAAGTGTTGTAGTACGGCAGCTCGCACAGCTGCGCATACGCCGCCTCGGCCAGATCACGCCGGCCGTACCCCAGATTGACGCACCACAGCCCGGCCATGCCGTCGATCAGCCGCACGCCGTCCGAATCCCAGACATGAATGCCCTCACCCCTGACCATCACCCGGCTGCCCTGCCGGTTCAGTGCGTCCATGTCGGAAAAGGGATGCAGATGATGGGCAGCATCCAGTTCGCGGTAATGCTCGGTACGGTGCGGATCGGCAGTCATGATCGGAAACTCCGGACAAAATCCTAGACGTGCAGCAACAGATACTTGCGCTCCCACGGGCTGATCACCCGGAAATACTCGGCAAACTCACGCT
The DNA here is from genome assembly GCA_018055005.1 of Laribacter sp. Classification (GTDB taxonomy): domain Bacteria; phylum Pseudomonadota; class Gammaproteobacteria; order Burkholderiales; family Aquaspirillaceae; genus Laribacter. Next base: position 3,386 of record JAGPIM010000136.1, on the reverse strand, counting down.
CTTTCATGGCGATGTACATCTCGACAAAGCGCGGCCCCAGGACTTCGGCCACCGGCCGGCATTGCCGCAGCCGGTCCAGCGCGTCCTCGGTGCCATGCGGAAACTCCGACGGCCGGTCGTAGGCATTGGAACTCAGCGGAGCGCGTGGTTCGATGGCATCCACCATGCCGAGATAGCCACAGGCCAGAGAAGCAGCCATGGCGATGTACGGATTGCAGTCCACGCCGGGCACCCGGTTCTCGACCCGGCGGGCCGCTGCACCGGAATGCGGCACGCGCAGCCCTACGGTCCGGTTGTCGTAACCCCACTCCACGTTGGTCGGCGCGGCGGTATACGGCGTCAACCGCCGGTAACTGTTCACGTACGGCGCAAAAAACGGCATGACATGCGGCAGGTAGCGTTGCAGGCCGCCGATGAAGTGGAAAAACGCCGGCGCAGCCGAACCGTCCGCAGCAGAAAACAGGTTGTGCCCGTCCTGACACGACAGCACGCTCTGGTGCATGTGCATGGCGCTGCCAGGCTCGCTTTCCATCGGCTTGGCCATGAACGTGGCGTACATCTGGTGCCGCAACGCCGCCTCGCGCACGGTACGCTTGAACAGGAACACCTGGTCGGCCAGATCGATCGGGTTGCCATGGCCGAAATTGATCTCCATCTGTGCCGTACCGATTTCGTGCACCAGCGTATCCACCTCCAGCCGCTGGGCATGGCAATAGTCGTAGATGTCCTCGAATACCGGATCGAACTCGTTGACCGCATCGATGGAATAGGAGCGCCGGCCGAATTCGGCGCGTCCGGCCCGCCCGACCGGCGGCTGGACGGGAATGTCCGGATTCGGGTTGGGCGACAGCAGGTAAAACTCCATTTCCGGCGCCAGCACCGGCACCCAGCCACGTTCGGCATAGAGATCCAGCACACGGCGCAGCACCGCCCGCGGCGAGGTTTCCACGGGCGTACCGTCAGAGCGGAAACAGTCATAGATCAGCTGGGCAGTCGGGTCGGTCGCCCACGGCACAAAGCGGATGCTGGCCGGGTCCGGCCGCAGCAGCATGTCCGGATCGGTCAGGTCAAGATAGTTGTCTGCCGGATAGTCGCCGGTCACGGTCTGGATCAGCACCGCCTCCGGCAACCGCATGTCGGGCTCGCTCAGGAACTTGTCCTTGGGGATGATCTTGCCGCGCGCCACGCCGGTCATGTCCGGCACGATGCACTCCACCTCGGTGATGCGGTGTTCCCTCAGCCAGTCGCTGATGTCGTTGCTCATGTTTCCCTCTCTCGTGCAGGCCTTGCGAAGGGCGGTGCGATACGTGCCGCACCGTCTCCTTCCCTGTCGCCGTTCCCTAAGCGGAACGGGACAGCATGCGCGCCCGGCAGGCCTCGCCAAACGCGCCCAGTATCGCCATCGATACCGGATTTCCGGTACGGCGCCATTCCGGATGCCACTGCACGGCAAAGGCAAATGCCGGTGCATCCTCAACCCGGAAAGCTTCGACCAGCCCATCTTCGGCCCGGGCCTCGGCCACCAGTCCGGGAGCCAGCCGCTTCACGCCTTGCTGGTGCACCGAATTGACCATGAACCGCTCCTGCCCCAGCAACCCGGCCAGCCAGCCACCGGCCACCGCCTCTGCCTGGTGCGCCGGTGCATACTGCTCTTCGGGTGTCCCGTCGGGCGGTGCACGGTGATCCATCTTCCCCGGCTGCTCCTGCACGTGCTGGTACAGCTCGCCACCCAGCGCGACGTTGATTTCCTGAAAGCCACGGCAGATGCCCAGCAGCGGAATGCCGCGTTCGATGAGTTTCGGAATCAGCGGCAGGTTGGTGGCATCACGCTCCGGGTCATGCAGGGTGCCGGGCCGGCTGGGTTCTCCCAGGTAGTGATGCGGTTCGACATTGGACGGACTGCCGGTCAGCAGCACGCCGTCCACCCGGTCGAGGAGATCATCCAGCCACGCAGGCTCCCCCAGCGCCGGTACCAGCCACGGCATGCCGCCGGCACCCTCGGTCACCCCCAGGATGTACTTCTCGCCCACCACCTGATGGGGATACTGCCCCAGCATGCGACGGTCACAGGGAATGGCAATCACGGGACGCATGTACGACTCCTTCAGATCCGGTCTGGTCAATAACCCTGTCAGTTTGCCGGTACTGCCGGCTGGTCGGCCAGTGCTGCCAGCGCCTCTTCGGCCGGCAACAGCGGATAACCCAGGGCTTCGGCCACCGCCGCACACGTCACTCGCCCGTGACAGATATTCAGTCCGGCACGCAGATGCGCGTCGCGCTCCAGCGCCGTCACCACACCCTGACCGGCGAGTGTCAGCACATAAGGCAGCGTGGCCTGGGTCAGGGCTTCGGTTGCCGTGCGTGCCACGGCCCCCGGCATGTTGGCCACGCAGTAGTGCACGATGCCGTCCACCACATAAGCCGGCTCCTCATGCGTGGTGGGCCGACTGGTTTCAAAGCAGCCGCCCTGATCGATCGCCACGTCCACCAGTACGGCACCCGGCTTCATCAGCACCAGCTGGCTGCGGTGTACCAGTTTTGGCGCCGCGGCCCCCGGCACCAGCACGGCGCCAATCACCAGATCGGCACAGCGCAGCTCGTCCTCGATGTGCTGGGTGTTGGATGCCAGGGTCTGGATGCGGCCACTGGTCAGCGTGTCGATTTCCTTGAGCCGGGCCAGCGACCTGTCGACCACCGTCACCACGGCCCCCAGTCCGGCCGCCATGCGTGCAGCATTGAAACCGACCACGCCGCCACCCAGTACCAGCACCCGTGCCGGGGCCACGCCGGGCACGCCGCCCAACAGCACCCCGCGTCCGCCCTGCGCCTTTTCCAGGCAATGGGCGCCGGCCTGCACCGCCATGCGCCCGGCCACCTCGCTCATCGGCGCCAGCAGCGGCAGGCCGCCGTGGGCATCGGTCACCGTTTCGTAGGCAATGGCAATGGCACCGGACTCCAGCAGCAGGCGTGCCTGTCCGGGGTCCGGTGCCAGGTGCAGGTAGGTAAACAGCACCTGCCCGGGACGCAGCAGACGGCATTCCACTGGCTGTGGTTCCTTGACCTTGACGATCATGTCGGCTCCGGCAAACACCTCTGCGGCCGAATCAGCCAGCCTGGCACCGGCAGCGACATAGGCTGCATCGTCATAGCCGATACCGGCTCCGGCCTGCCGCTGCACCAGGACCTCGTGGCCCTGGGCGGTCAGCTCCCGCACGCCGGAAGGCAGCAGGCCGACCCGGTACTCGTGGATCTTGATTTCCTTCGGTACGCCGATACGCATTTGCGGAATCTCCACAGGGTAAAAACTGCACCAGATTGTCAGGACACCTGTTTAACAAAATACACAATGACCGCCCGGACTGCCGCCCGCTTTTTTCATACAATCT
>JAGPIM010000135.1 GCA_018055005.1 Laribacter sp. | reverse complement strand
GTACCTGTTCAACCGCCTCTCGCTTGAGGGAGTCGGGGAAAGTACGTCTGGTTTTATTCATGGACACTGCTCCTAAGTGGTGATTATCCACCTTAAGTTAGTGTCCACGAAGAACGGGACAGACCACGGTTTGCCATGCCCTCGATGGCAGATTCTTCGTCAGGCAAACGATATGGGTTCTGTTTATTGACTATAAACAAGGCTTCTTCATCGGTTTGTTTCTGGGTGCCTATACTCCTTGGCAGATTCGGTGCACTTCATGGCACGACTGCGAACACCGTTGGTGTGACCAGCATCATCTTATTGAACAAAAAAGATTTTGCCGGCAGCCAATCATCACGCCTGGGTAGTACTGACGCACTCCATTCAAAAGAAGTTACGGAAGCCACATGAACGAGGAGAGCAAGTCACAACCACCATGGTCACTGGCCCTGGCCGCGATGGGTGTGGTGTATGGTGACATCGGCACCAGTCCGCTGTATGCCTTCAAGGCCGCATTTGCCGGGCGAAGCGGCTTTGTGCCAGACCAGCTGCACGTGCTGGCCACCCTGTCGATGCTGTTCTGGTCTGTGCTGATCATCATCTCGCTCAAGTACATGTTGCTGGTACTGCGCTTTGACAATAACGGCGAGGGCGGAGCACTGGCACTGGCCGCGCGCGTCCAGCAACTGGCGGGCCAGCATCGCCATCTGGCGGCGCTGGGACTGGGTCTCGGGATTCTGGGGGCCACGCTGTTTTTTGGCGATGCGATGATCACTCCCGCCATTTCGGTACTGTCTGCCATCGAAGGGCTGAGTGTGGCGGCCCCGGCCATGTCACCGTTCATCCTGCCATTGACCTTGCTGATCCTGATCGGGCTGTTCTCGATCCAGCGCTTTGGTACCGGCCGGGTCGGCCGCCTGTTCGGTCCGGTCATGCTGGTCTGGTTTGCCGTCCTGGCCTTGCTGGGGGTCTGGAGCATTGCCCAGACACCTGTAGTCCTGCTGGCCTTGAGTCCCACGTTTGCGCTGGCATTTGCCCTGGATTCACCCGGATCGGCTTTCGTATTGTTGTCTGCCGTATTTCTTGCCATGACCGGGGGAGAAGCTCTGTACGCCGACATGGGCCATTTTGGCCGCCGTCCCATCCGGCTGGCATGGTTCAGCATGGTCTGGCCAGCACTGATGCTGAATTATTTCGGCCAGGGCGCATTTGTGCTGAGAACACCCGCAGCGGTCAACCATCCGTTTTTTGAGTTGGCCCCGACTATGCTGCAATTGCCATTGGTGATCCTGGCGGCCCTGGCTACTGTCATTGCTTCGCAGGCAACAATCGCTGGCGTGTACTCCATGACGACCCAGGCAAGCCGTCTGGGGTATTTGCCGCCGTTTGTCCTCAAATACACTTCGGAAACCGAGCGGGGACAGATTTACCTTCCGGGAATCAACTGGTTGCTGATGGTCGCCGTCATGGCACTGGTGCTGGGATTCCGGTCTTCAGGCTCGCTCGCTTCGGCCTATGGAATTGCCGTATCGGGTGCCATGAACCTGACTACGCTGATGTCGATGCTGCTGGTCCTGCTACTGTTCCAGGGAGCCCGGCGCGCATGGCTGCTGCTGGCGCTGCTGGCGCTGTGGTCATACGAGCTGCTGTTCCTCGGTTCCAACCTGGGCAAGTTTTTCAGCGGCGGCTGGTTGCCGCTTCTGGTTGCAGCACTGCTGTATGCACTGATGACCAGCTGGAAACGCGGGATGGACTCGATTGCCAACCAGCGCCGTACAGCCGCGCTGCCATTGCAACGCTTTATTGCCGATCCTCCTGATGTCGTGCGTGTGCCGGGAACAGCCATTTATCTGAGTGGTCATTACGATACCTTGCCTGCCGTATTGCAGCAGAACCTCAAGCACTATCACTGCCTGCACCAGACACTGGTCATCCTGCATGTGGAAAGTCAGCCTGTCCCCTTCGTAGCGGCTGATGAACACATCCGCATCGAGCAACTGGCCGGACAGTTCTGGAGAGTCTGCCTGCGATACGGCTTCCGGGAAGAACCCGATGTGCCTGCAAGCCTGATGAAAAACAAGGACATGCGCCTTTTGCTGGAAGCCGGTGATGCCAGTTTCTTTCTGGGGCGAGTGGCAGAAATGGAAAAACTGGCGGGTGTCCCGATCTGGAGAAGAGCGCTTTTCCATTGGCTGGCAAGACAAGGGCAGGGGCAAGCCGTGTTTTACCGCTTGCCGGCAGACAGGGTCGTAATTGTCGGTACTCAGGCTGCCGTATAAAACCGGCAGGCTGATTAAATTTTGCGACAAAAAACATCCATTTTTGCCTGAGCAATTGCTTTTCGATAAAGCCATTGTCATTTGATCTGGGTCATTTTACATGCTGTCTTGATTACGGCTTTTCCAGCCGGGTTGGTTAGGATTTATATTCCCCACTCCCGGTCATTCTGCCATGAAATCCAGACTGAATTTTTCTTCGCTAAAGTCAAAAATAATGGCGTTGAACATCACGATCATCATCGTTTTGTCCGTCTCACTTGCCAGCTTTAGCATTCTTGAATCAAAAAAACTGATCCTGGAATCCCTCAGATCAGAATTCCAGACAACCGTTGAGGAAAAACGGGAGCTGATCGAACTGTTTTTGGCTGAAAAATCAAGCCAGTTGACTGCCATTCATTCCCTTCCGGCAGACTCCGGTTCCACACTTGAGTTGCTTAAAACCCAGGCCCGAGCCGGCGGATTTTTAGCTGCATTTCTGGTTTACCCTGACAAGCGACACCTTTTTTCAGACGGATGGGTTGCTCCGGCAGATTTTGATTTCAACGCCCGTCCTTGGTATGCAAATGCCCTTAAAAATGATGAAGTAAACATCAGTGAGCCATATGTCATTGCCAGCACAGGGAAAACGGGCATTACTGTGTCAAAAAGCCTGAAATTGCCAGAGGGCCGCTTTGTTCTGGGGGCAGACGTCAACCTGGACAGCATGCTGGAACGATTGAGCAAATCCACCATTCGTGGAGGGGGCATTGTCTTTGTCTTGCGAAAAAATGGTGATGTTATTGCCCATCCGAACAAAAAAATAAAAAACATTTCTGAATCTTCATCTGTTCTGACGCCAGAAAAGATAGACCAGCTTTCCAAAGAACAAGACCTGGTGGAAGTCCAGCGGGATTCAGGAGAAATAGGCTACATATTCATGGATCCTGTTGCCGGAACGGATTGGGTCGTCGGTGTATTCACCCCAAAAGATGTCATCCTTGCTCCGCTTTATGAAGAAATCCGCAATATTGCCATCATTGTCCTCATCATCGGTGCAATGGCCGTACTGGTTACCACTCTGGTCTTGAAAAAAACCATGGTAGGTGTCTCCATGCTGAGAGATGCCATGAAAAATATTGCTTCTGGCGATGCAGACCTCACTCATCGCCTGGTTCTGAATGGAAAGGATGAAATCGCCGAAGTCGCTGGTTATTTCAACCACTTCATTGACGGGCTACAAAACCTGATCAAAGACCTCAAGGAGCAATCTGACAAACTGGCTTCGGATATTCAGGTTGTGACGCAAAAAACCGGCGAACTTTCACTGGGGTCTACACAGATAAAAGACGCTTCTGCTTCCAATGCTGCAACTCTGGAGCAAATATCGGTCAGCATTTCCTCCATTTCTGATGGCGCACATGAGACTGATGACAAGGTTCATGAAACCAGCAGCTGTCTTGATCGCTCCCTCAGTGATGTCAACTTGTTGCAGTCAAGCATCAACAATATCTCCACTGTCATACAGGATATGGGAGGAATCGTCAGCAAGCTGGAAAGCCAGTCCAGCGATATTTCCAAGATTACCGGCATTATTGGCGAAATTGCTGACCAGACCAACTTGCTGGCCTTGAATGCCTCGATCGAGGCAGCCCGGGCGGGTGAGCATGGCCGTGGTTTTGCTGTTGTCGCAGATGAGGTCAGAAAACTGGCCGAGAGAACCGTCAATGCCACGGTGGAAATCAATGAAACCATCCAGTCGGTCAGGGAAGGCACGACAAAAGCATCCCGCGATATGGAAAAAACCATTGTGGCAGTTGATGACGGTCGTGACAGGACCGACAAGATCAAGGAAAACATTGACTTCATCCATTCGACCATGAATGAGCTGGTCAGGAAAATGACCGAAGTTTCCTTGTCCACGAATGAGCAAAAAGATGCAGGATTGCTGATTGCCCAGAGTACGGAAGAAATCAACCGGCAAATCGAGCAAAATGACTTTTCCATTCAGGAGATTAATGTCAAGCTCTCTGCCAGCTATCAGGCCTGCGACCAGATAAAACGCAATTTCGAAAAATTCAAAGTCTGATTGACAATGAAAAACAGACCGGCCATGTCAAAGTGGCCGGTTTTTATTTGCTGCCTCATCTGGCCTTGATTGCAAATCTCGGCCGCATGGCTTTATGTCCGTCCACTCAGGACTGATCATTGCGGCAATTTTGTCATTCTGGCTCTTGTTGCTCCTTTGATTCCTGTCTCCGAGCCTTAAACGGACAGATACGACAACTTCTCTGGCGCCAGCCTCCCTGAGTCAATTAGTCCTGATCTGTCCTTTATCCTGTCCTGGACCGTCCCGCAGGCCGGATCAGCCTTGCGTCATAATGACCGTATCCATCCACATGAGGTTCCTGTCATGTCTGCCGCCCTGATCGTGATTGATGTACAGCAGTCTTTCCGGTATCGCCCGTTCTGGAGCGAACAGGATTTGCCGGCATTCCGCGAACACCTGCTGGCGTTGATTGCCGGTTGCCGGCAACTGGGTGTGCCGGTCGTGCATATCCTGCATGAAGGCAAGACCGGGCCGTTTGCTGCGGATTCCGGCCTGGTGAGGCTGATGGAGTGGATGCCCGCTGATGCCGATGCAACCTTTACCAAGCATGTCCACAACGCCCTGACCGAAAGCGGCCTGCGCCCGTGGCTGGAGGCGCGTGGCATCCAGCGGCTGGTGCTGGCGGGCATCCGCACGGAGCAGTGCTGCGAAACAACAGCACGGGTGGCTTCCGACCTTGGCTACCAGGTGGATTTTGTCAGCGAAGCCATGCTGACCTTTGCCATGACCCATCCTCATTCCGGGCGACGTTACTCGGCGGCTGAGCTGTGCGAAAGAACCGAGCTGGTACTGGCCGAACGGTTTGTCACCTTGCACTCGGTTGACAGTTGTCTCGCTGCACTGGCCGCTTCTTGCCCTTCCCAAGGAAGCGGTCATGCCGCTGACTGACCGTCTGATGGCCCTGGCCATTGTGGCGGTATGGGGCTTCAATTTTGTCGTGATCAAATGGGGCGTGGCCGGTATTCCGCCGTTTCTGCTCGGTGCACTTCGGTTCGCCGTGGCAGCTGCCATCGGCCTGTGGCTGGTTCGTCGTCCGCAGATCGCCTGGCGGGATCTGGCGGTCTACGGCCTGACTGTCGGATTCGGTCAGTTCGCCTTCCTGTTTTCTGCCATCAAGGCCGGCATGCCGGCTTCTCTGGCTTCCATCGTGTTGCAGAGCCAGGCTTTCTTTACCTTGTTGCTGGGCTTTGCCTGGCTGGGCGAGCGGTTTGGCCGTGCCCAGCTGGCCGGGCTGGCGACAGGCAGTGCCGGGCTGTTCCTGATCGGGCTGAGCAGCGGCAACAGTCTGCCGGCAGCCGGTTTCGGCCTGACCGTGGCTGCGGCGCTGTGCTGGGCCGTCTCCAACCTGGTGGTGCGCCGGATCGTGGGGCGCGGTGGTTCGCCGGACATGCTGGCACTGGTGGTGTACTCCAGCCTGGTACCCATTGTGCCGTTCTTGCTGATGTGGGCCGTGTTCGAGCAGTCTGCAACGGACTGGAGTGCCGTGCTGACACTCAAAAGCGCTGCTGCGGTGGGCTATCTGGCGCTGGTGGCCACCCTGTTCGGCTACAGCCGGCTATTGTCACGCCACTCGGCGAATGTGGTTGCACCATACAGCCTGCTGGTGCCTTTTTTTGGCGTGCTGTCTGCCAGTCTGTTTCTTGGCGAAACACTGGACGGTTTGCAGGTATTGGGCGGTGTCTTGCTGGTAGTCGGGCTCGCCACAGGCAGCCCGGTCATCCGCCGGCTGTTCTGGCGCAGGCAAAAAGCATGACCGAGATTTTCTTTGTCCTGACGCCGAACTATCTGGTGCTGGATCATGCCGGCATGGCCGAGGCCATGCGTATTGCCATTGATGAAGGCGCCGCCTTGTCCCTGCACACGGTCGGGCCGGTCGCAGACTGCATCAATTCACTGGGGCTGGTCAGCCGGCTTGATCCTCTGCCCGAGCGGGTTCCGGAACAGGCCATGCTGGTACTGGTCGGCACGGTGGACGAAGACCGTGACTATTCAACGCCCGCCGCCTTGCAGGTAATCGACTGGCTGCGGCAGGTCACGCGGGCGGAGACCCGGATTACCTGTATTTGTTCGGGGGCATTGCTGGCCGCCAGTGCCGGGCTGCTGGATGGCCATCGCTGCACCACTCATCACCGGCTGACCGACCGGCTGGCCCGGCTGGCACCATTGGCCCGGGTCGAAGAAAACCGCATTTTTGTCGAAGACGGCCGGGTGGCCACCTCGGCGGGCATTACCGCGGGCATTGATCTGGCCCTGTGGCTGATCGAGTCACTGGCCGGCAGCGTAGTGGCGGCCCGGGTGGCACGTCGCATGGTGGTCTATGCCCGGCGCGACGGCAGCATGGCCCAGCAGTCTCCATGGATGGCTCACCGCAATCACCTGCACCCGGCCTTGCACAAGGCACAGGACCTGATTGCCGACAATCCGGCGCAGCGCTGGACGCTGGAGCAGCTGGCTGACCGCGTGCATGTCAGTGCGCGGCATCTGGCACGGCTCTTTCGCATCCATGCCGGAACCAGCCTGGTGGAATACCGGCACAGCCTGCAGATCGGGATCGCCCGCACCTGTCTGGCCCAAGGGGCCACGGTTGCCGAAGCATCGGAAACCGCAGGTTTTGCATCTACACGGGATTTCCGGCGGGTCTGGCAGCAGCGGGAAGAGGGAACCCCCGCATCAGTCCGGCAACGCTGAACCTCCATAGGTTCCGGCGACCGGGCTATAACGATACTTTTAAACAATTGAATATAAATGTTTTTTCTGACGAAATTCAATAGACACCATAATCGATACCATCAACCTGGTGTCACACGGTCGGGTTCTTAAGCAGAACGAATCGGAAAATTAGTAAATATATACGACCTATTATGCTTGGTATTCAGGGTCGGTTTTACGCGTGTATTTTCCTACCCCCTCAAAAATGCGTTGTGACAGTTGTGACATTGTGACAACGTTGATTTTTATAGGGTTTTTCTGCGATACGTCATGTGACAGAACCTAATTTGTCACAGTGACAAACCCGGTTTTTGGCTGTTTTGACGCAAAAAACAAAGCATTAGCGTTTACTGATGCGTGGGAGGAGTCAGGTTGTCATAAGGTCTTGTTTATTTACTAATCGAGTGGAATTTACCGAGTCAAGACGGGGTGAATTTGCAGCAGAAAAGTTCTGGAACTGCCTGCCTGTATTTCTATAAATGCCTTCAGTACCGGTTTAATAGGCCTGCAATCGCTGTATGGACGGTCATTGTTGTTTTTAAACCAAAAGACCATCGATCGCCCCACCATGAGGCGGCATTTTTAACCCTCCCCCCCCTAAAAAATGCCCGCCATAAAAAACCGCGTCTAGTCGCACGGTCTACGGGGATAGCCGGCAGAGATCTATTCCCCCCCTCCCCGCCCCCCGTCGTACCTGACGC
>JAGPIM010000134.1 GCA_018055005.1 Laribacter sp. | reverse complement strand
TTGAGGGCGTGGAAATTGCCGTAGTAGAAGTTGAGGTCCTTGACCTCGAGCTTGATGTTTTCGTTGGTCATCATGGTCGCAGTATCCGGTAAGGCTTATTTGTGGGCGTTTTTGCTGCCCAGCACGCGGGCGAGGATGTTGAGGACAAGGACGCTGAAAGTGATCAGCAGCGAGCCGGCCCAGGCCAGCGTGTGCCAGTCGTCGTACGGGCTCATGGCGAACTGGAAGATCACGATCGGCAGGTTGGCCATCGGCGCGTTCATGTCCGAATTCCAGAACTGGTTGTTGAGCGCGGTGAAGAGCAGCGGAGCGGTTTCGCCGGAAATGCGGGCCACGGCCAGCAGGATGCCGGTCAGCACCCCGGCCTTGGAGGCACGCAGGGTGACGCCGAGGATCACCTTCCATTGCGGTGCGCCCAGCGCGGCAGCGGCTTCACGCAGGCTGTTGGGCACGAGGCGCAGCATGTTTTCCGTCGTGCGCACCACCACCGGAATCACGATCAGGGCCAGCGCCATCGAACCGGCCCAGCCGGAAAAGTGGCCGACCGACACGACGTAGACTTCGTAGATGAACAGGCCGATCACGATCGACGGCGCTGACAGCAGGATGTCGTTGATGAAGCGGGTGGCCGGCGCCAGCCAGCCGCGGTTGCCGAACTCGGCCAGGTACACGCCGGCGAGGATACCGATCGGTGTGCCGATCAGGGTGCCGAAGAACGTCATCAGCAGGCTGCCGTAGATGGCGTTGGCCAGACCGCCCTGGCTGCCTGGCGGCGGGGTGATCTTGGTGAAGATGTCCGGGGAAATGCCCGACAGGCCGTTGGCCAGCAGGGTATAGAGGATCCAGGCCAGCCAGAACAGGCCGAATGCCACCGTGGCCATCGACATGGTCAGGTTGAAGGCATTGGTGAAACGGCGGCGCTGATAGAGGGATTTGTTCATGATGAATGTCTCGCTTAGCTCTGCTTGCCTTCGTTTTTCTTCAGGCGCAACAGCAGCAGCTTGGAGCAGGCGAGCACCACAAAGGTGATGAAGAACAGGATCAGGCCGAGTTCGATCAGGGACGACAGGTACAACGTACCGTCGGCTTCGGCAAATTCGTTGGCCAGGGCCGAGGCAATCGAGTTGCCCGGTTCGAACAGGGCGGCGGAAATCTGGTAGGCGTTGCCGATCACGAAGGTGACGGCCATGGTTTCACCGAGGGCGCGGCCGAGTCCGAGCATGATGCCGCCGACCACGCCGGTCTTGGTGTAGGGCAGGACGACGTAACGTACGACTTCCCAGGTGGTGGCGCCAAGACCGTAGGCCGATTCCTTGAACATCGGCGGCACGACTTCAAAGACGTCACGCATGACCGAGGCGATGAACGGGATGATCATGATGCCGAGGATCAGGCCGGCGGTGAAAATGCCAATGCCGATCGGGAATCCCTGGAACAGGGCGCCGAGTATTGGCAGTTCGCCCAGGTGCTCGATCATCCATGGCTGGATGTGCTCGGAGAAGAACGGTGCGAAAACGAACAGGCCCCACATGCCGTAGATGATCGACGGAATGCCGGCCAGCAGTTCGATGGCGATGCCCAAGGGGCGGCGCAGCCAGGCCGGGCACAGCTCGGTCAGGAAGACGGCGATGCCGAATGACACAGGTACACCGACCAGCAGGGCAATGGCTGAGGTAATGAGGGTGCCGTAGATCGGTGCCAGTGCACCGAAGTTTTCCTGTACCGGATCCCATGCGTCAGTGAACAGGAAGCCAAAACCGAACTTGCTGATGGACGGCATGGCGCCGATGACCAGCGAGCCCAGGATGCCCAGAAGCAGGGCCAGCACGAAAAAGGCAAAGAACCGCGTCGCCATCCGGAACAGCATGTCGAGCTGTTTCTGCCGGGCAAGCTGGCGTTCAAGAGGGCTGAGTTCCATGGGGTGTGTACTCTGGCTGACAGTGGAAAAAGCCGGGGAGGATACTTCCCCGGCTCGGAGTGTCAATCTCTCCCGATCCGAGTGGTCGGGAGAGACTGCCGATTTTATGTTTATTTCCAGACGGATTTGCCGTTGGTATCAAGAATATTTTGTTTCCAGCTGTCGCGGATCATCTGCTGGACATTGTCCGGCAGCGGGATGTAGTCGAGATCCAGTGCCATCTTGCCACCGTCGGTATAGGCCCAGTTGAAGAACTTGAGGGCTTCAAGTGCCTGTGCGGTGTTGTCCGGCTTTTTCGGCATCAGGATGAAGGTGGCGCTGGTGATCGGCCATGAATCCTTGCCCGGCTGGTTGGTCAGGATTTCATAGAAATCGTTCTTGATGCTCCACTTGGCGTTGGCTGCTGCGGCCTTGAAGGTGGCTTCGTCCGGTTGCACGAACACACCTGCCTCGTTTTTCAGGGCTGCGTGCGGAATCTTGTTCTGCTTGGCGTACGCGTATTCCACGTAGCCGATCGAGCCCTTGAGCTTGGTTACGTAGTTGGCGACCCCTTCGTTGCCCTTGCCGCCGACGGTCTTGCCTGGCCAGTTGACAGCGGCATCGGCACCGACATCCTTGGCCCAGGTCGGGGAGATCTTGGACAGGTAGTTGGTGAACACGAAGGTGGTACCCGAGCCGTCAGAGCGACGGACCGGATAGATGCCGGTGGCCGGCAGGTTGACGCCCGGGTTGATCTGGCGGATGGCCGGATCGTTCCATTTGGTGATCTTGCCCATGTAGATGTCGGCCAGCAGCGGGCCGGTCAGCTTGAGCTGGCCCGGCTGGATGCCGGGGATATTGACGACCGGTACCACACCGCCAACGACGGTCGGGAACTGGGTCAGGCCGGCTTCCTGGAGTTCTTCCGGCTTGAGCGGCTTGTCGGAGGCACCGAAGTCCACCGTGCGCGACTTGATCTGCTTGATGCCGCCACCGGAGCCGATCGACTGGTAGTTCATGGCATTGCCGGTCTTGACCTTGTAGGCTTCGGCCCATTTGGCGTACAGCGGATAAGGGAAGGTGGCGCCGGCACCGGTGATGTTGGCCGCATGGGCGACGGCAAAACTTCCGGCGAGAGTGGCTGCGGCAGCGATACGGACGGACAGGTTCATCAGGGTGCTCCGTGGTGGGGCCTAGTGAAGGGATGGCGCTGATGGTAGAGCGGTCGTTTTTCAGAATTATTACAAGTCGTGTAACGATGTGCCGGCTGGACAGCGTAACGGGCGTGCTCATATATAATGAGCGCTTTGCAAGATTCGGCTGGTGGTGTACGCAATGGCAAAACGGGTAATCGGCAACTGGAAGATGTTTGGTCGGCAGGCGCGCAATGCCGAACTGGTGGCGGCGTTGCTGGCAGATCCGGCATGTGATGCCGGGCATGTGTCGCTGGGCGTGCCGGCAGCATACCTGGGGCAGGTTGCCAGTCTGTTGTCGGGGCACCGGACGGGATTGGCGGCGCAGGATGTCAGCCGCTTTTCTGCTGATGGTGCCTATACAGGGGAGATTTCTGCTGCCATGCTGGCTGACTGCGGCTGCCGGGAGGTATTGCTCGGGCATTCCGAGCGCCGTCAGTATTTCGGCGAGGATGATGCCTCGCTGCGATTGAAGGTTGATGCGGTCTATGCTGCCGGTCTGTTGCCGGTCGTGTGTGTCGGGGAAAGCCTGTCCGAGCGCGAAGCAGGCGATCATCTGGCATTTGTGGCCACGCAAATCGAGGGTATACGGGATGTGCTTGCGGGGCGTACGCAAGTCTGTATTGCTTATGAGCCTGTCTGGGCGATCGGAACGGGGCGGGTGGCCGGTCTTGGTCAGATTGCCGAGATGCATGACGCTGTCCGTGAAAAAGTTTTTGACTGTGCCGGAAAGTCCTGTAATATCTCCGTCCTCTACGGCGGATCGGTCAAGGCTGATAATGTCGATGAGATTATGACGCTGCCGCAAGTTGATGGTGCGCTGGTTGGTGGAGCTTCTCTCGACGTGGCGCAGTTTAGAAAAATTTGCGAAACAGCAGCGAAATAGATAAAGTATGGAAATTCTGAAAACCCTAGTATGGATCGTTAACATTGTCTCCGCAATTGCGGTGATTGTGTTGGTGCTCATGCAGCATGGTAAAGGTGCTGATATGGGGGCCGCTTTTGGTAGCGGATCTTCCGGGAGCTTATTCGGCGCTAGTGGTTCGGCGAATTTTTTAAGTCGGACAACTGCGGTTTGTTCGACCGTGTTCTTTGCGACCTGCTTGGCAATGGCTCTCATGTTTGGTGTGCCCAAAAAAGAAAATGCATTGGGTGTCATGAGCGGTCAGGCTGTTCCTCAAAAGGTTCAGCAAGATGCAGCTGACAATTTAGCAAATCAGAATTCCAATCCTTCCGGAAGCAAAATTCCGGACTGATTAAGATTGACTGATGCCGACATGGTGGAATTGGTAGACACGCTATCTTGAGGGGGTAGTGACTGCGGTCGTGTGAGTTCGAGTCTCACTGTCGGCACCAAAAAAATTAAAACCGGATAAACGGTTGTCAATAAAGGGAGCGATGCTCCCTTTTTTTTGGGGGTAAATCGGGATATGCTGGAGAACTATTTCCCTGTCCTCATGTTTGTCATTATTGGCATCATGGTGGGTATCGTTCCAATTCTGCTGGGTAAGCTGATTTCTCCCAATCGGCCAGATCCGGAAAAAAACTCTCCCTATGAGTGCGGCTTCGAGGCATTTGAAGATGCCCGGATGAAATTCGATGTCCGCTACTATCTCGTTGCCATCCTTTTCATTCTGTTCGATCTCGAAATTGCATTCCTGTTCCCGTGGGCCATCGTGCTGCGGGAAATCGGCATGTTCGGCTTTGGCGCCATGCTGGTATTCCTCGCGATTCTCGTGGTCGGTTTTATCTACGAGTGGAAAAAAGGAGCGCTGGAATGGGAATAGAAGGCGTACTCGAAAAGGGTTTCATCACTACTTCTGCTGACAAGGTCCTGAACTGGACGCGTACAGGATCCCTGTGGCCCATGACGTTCGGTCTTGCCTGCTGTGCAGTGGAAATGATGCATGCTGGTGCCTCGCGCTATGACCTTGACCGGTTCGGTATCGTATTCCGTCCCAGTCCGCGTCAATCGGACCTGATGATCGTGGCAGGCACTCTGTGCAACAAGATGGCACCGGCCTTGCGCAAGGTTTACGACCAGATGGCCGAGCCACGCTGGGTGTTGTCCATGGGCTCGTGTGCCAATGGTGGGGGTTATTACCACTATTCGTATTCCGTGGTGCGCGGCTGCGACCGCATCGTCCCGGTAGACGTGTATGTGCCAGGATGCCCGCCGACAGCCGAAGCACTGCTGTACGGCATCATCCAGCTCCAGAACAAAATCAAACGTACCTGTACCATCGCCCGATAAAAGGATACGCACATGGCATCAAGCCTTGACGCGTTGAAGGCCCGGGTGGAGTCGCTTTTGGGCGACCACCTGGAGTCGGCGACCATCGACCGTGGCGAGCTGACAATCGTCTGTCCCGCTTCCTCTATTGCCGTTAGCTGCCAGCTGCTGCGTGATCAGGCCGGTTTCGACCAGTGCATTGATCTGTGCGGCATGGATTACAGCACCTACCGGGACGGCCTGCATGACGGGCCGCGCTTTGCCGTGGTGCTGCATCTGATGTCCGTGCAAAACAACCAGCGGCTGCGTGTGCGCTTCTTTGCTCCGGATGACGATTTTCCGGTTGTGCCATCCCTGATTGACGTCTGGGCATCGGTCAACTGGTACGAGCGCGAAGCATTCGACATGTACGGCATAGTGTTCGAAGGTCACCCGGACCTGAGGCGCATCCTGACCGACTACGGTTTTGTCGGCCACCCCTTCCGCAAGGACTTCCCTGTCTCCGGTCATGTCGAGATGCGGTATGACCCGACCGAAGGCCGCGTCATTTACCAGCCGGTGACTATCGAGCCGCGCGAGATTACTCCGCGCATCATCCGCGAGGAGAATTACGGTGGCTGAAATCCGCAATTACACGCTGAACTTCGGTCCGCAGCACCCGGCTGCCCACGGTGTGCTGCGTCTGGTGCTCGAGCTTGATGGTGAGGTGGTCGAACGTGCCGACCCGCACATCGGCCTGTTGCACCGGGGGACGGAAAAGCTGGCAGAAACCAAGACGTTCCTGCAAAACGTGCCGTACATGGACCGTCTCGACTACATGTCGATGATGGCCAATGAGCACGCTTACGTCATGGCAATCGAAAAGCTGCTTGGCGTTGACGTACCGTTGCGGGCCCAGTACATCCGCGTGATGTTTGACGAAATCACCCGGATCCTCAACCACCTGCTGTGGGTTGGGGCGCACGGTCTTGATATCGGTGCCATGACCGTCTTCCTGTACGCATTCCGCGAGCGTGAAGACCTGATGGACTGTTATGAGGCCGTATCCGGTGCGCGCATGCATGCCGCTTATTACCGTCCGGGCGGAGTCTACCGCGACCTGCCGGACAGCATGCCGCAATACGAATTTTCCAAGATCAAGAACGACCGTGAACTGGCCCGTCTCAATGAAAACCGCCAGGGCAGCCTGCTTGATTTCATTGACGATTTCACCAGCCGCTTCCCGAAGTGTGTTGACGAATATGAAACCCTGCTGACGGACAACCGCATCTGGAAGCAGCGTACGGTCGGCATCGGTGTCGTCTCGCCCGAGCGCGCCCTGCAACTGGGTTTTACCGGCGCCATGTTGCGCGGTTCCGGCATCGAGTGGGACGTCCGCAAGAAGCAGCCTTACGAAGTATATGACCGTGTGGATTTCGACATCCCGGTCGGAGTCAACGGCGACTGCTACGACCGTTATCTGGTCCGTATCGAAGAGTTGCGCCAGTCGAACCGCATCATCAAGCAGTGTGTCGACTGGCTGCGCAAGAATCCGGGGCCGGTCATTACCGACAACCACAAGGTTGCGCCTCCCTGCCGCGCCGACATGAAGAGCAATATGGAAGAGCTGATCCATCACTTCAAGCTCTTCTCCGAAGGCATGCACGTGCCGGAAGGCGAGGCCTATGTCGGCATCGAGCATCCGAAGGGCGAGTTCGGTATCTACCTCGTGTCCGATGGCGCCAACAAGCCGTACCGCCTGAAGATCCGGGCACCGGGCTATGCCCACCTGTCGTCGATGGATGAAATGAGCCGTGGCCACATGCTGGCCGACGTGGTCTCCATCATCGGCACCCAGGATATCGTTTTCGGGGAGATTGACCGCTGATGTTGTCGCCAGAAGCACTGCAACTGATCGATCGTGAAGTTGCCAAATACCCGGCAGACCAGGCTCGTTCAGCCGTGATGGGCGCATTGCGCATTGCACTGACCGAGCGTCGCGAACAAGGCCGGACACCGGAAGAGCGTTGCTTGACCACCGAGCTGGTCGAATTTGTTGCCGGCTACCTGGGTATTCCGCCCGTGGCGGCCTATGAGGTTGCCACCTTTTACAACATGTACGACATGAAGCCGGTCGGCAAGTACAAGTTGACAGTTTGTACCAACCTGCCCTGTGCCCTGCGCGGCGGTGTGGATACGGCTGATTACCTGCAGAAAAAGCTCGGGATTGCGCTGGGCGAGACTACCGCTGACGGCAAGTTCACCCTGCTGGAAGGGGAGTGCATGGGCGCCTGCGGTGATGCTCCGGTCCTGCTGGTGAACAACCACAAGATGTGCAGTTTCATGACCCCCGAAGCGATCGACCAGAAACTTGCGGAGTTCGAATAATGGCTGTGTACGTATCCGGCGTCATTTTCGACGGTGTCGATACTTCGGACGCCAACTGCTGGAAGCTGGACGCCTACGTCAAGCGCGG
>JAGPIM010000016.1 GCA_018055005.1 Laribacter sp. | reverse complement strand
GGCCATTATGGTGCCGGCCTGGCAAGAGGCCGACGTGATTGCTCACATGGCCGATCTGGCAGCGAGAACGCTGGATTACGAGAACTATCACATATTCATCGGCACCTGTCCCAACGACCAGGCCACACAAGAGCAGGTGGAATGGGTATGCACCCGTCACCCCAATGTCCACAAGGTGGTATGCGCCCTGCCCGGCCCCACCAGCAAGGCAGACTGTCTCAACAATATCGTCAGCAGCATCCTGGCATTTGAAGAACGTGCCCGTATCCGCTTTGCAGGCTTCATCCTGCACGATTCGGAAGACGTGATCTCGCCCCTGGAGCTGCGCCTTTTCAACCATCTGGTCGCGCGCAAGGACCTGATCCAGCTTCCGGTCTATCCCTTGCCCGGCCACTGGTACCAGTTCACCCGCTCGCATTACCTCGACGAATTTGCCGAAACCCACGGCAAGGACGTGATCGTGCGCGAGGCATTGATCGGACAGGTGCCGAGTGCCGGTGTCGGTACCTGTTTCAGCCGCCGGGCCATCCAGCTATTGCAGGAAGAAGGCGATGGCGTGGTGTTTGACACCAAAAGCCTGACCGAGGATTACGACATCGGCTTCCGGCTGGCTGCACACGGCCTGCACGGCGTATTTGTACGTTTTGAAGACCTGCCCGTAGCCATGCAGGGCCATGACGGGCATTCCGTACGCAATGCCCAGATCGGGGTGCGAGAGTATTTCCCCGATCGCCTGTCTCTCGCCGTCCGGCAAAAAGCCCGCTGGGTGGTCGGCATCGTGTTCCAGGGCATGAAAAACCTGCGCTGGAGCAGTCGTCCACTGGTGAATTATTTCCTGTGGCGTGACCGGCGTGGAGCCCTCACCAACCTGATCAGCTTCATCGCCTTCTTGGTGCTGATCCAGCTGGCTTGCCTGCAACTGGTGTACCTGGCATGGCCCATGGCTTGGCATTTCCCGGCACTGATCATGCCAGGTACGCTGCTCTGGTATCTGCTGCTGGTCAACGGGGTACTGTTCATGTTCCGCATGAGCAGCCGGGTCTATTTCGTCTGGCACAGCTATGGTCCGATACAAGCAATGCTGTCCATCCCTCGCACGATCTGGGGCATGCTGATCAACTTTCTGGCCCAGATCCGGGCCACGCGCCAGATCATGGCCATCGGCAATGTCAACCGGATGGCATGGGACAAGACCCAGCACGACTTCCCGAGTCTGGAGGACGGCAGCCGCGGATCTCCCCTTGGCGAACGGCTTCTGGCAGCCGGTGCCCTGTCCCGCTCCACCCTGGAAACAGCCCTGACCGCTGCGCCGGCCCATCACATGCGGCTCGGTTACTACCTGGTCCGGCAAAACCTCATATCGCCCATGGATCTGGCCACGGCACTGGCAGAGCAGGCAGGCGTTGCCAGTCGAGAGGTAGACGCCTGGCAGCTGTCGCCAGACCTCATCGGCCAGTTGCCGCCCCGGTTTGCGCTCAAGTATGCAGTCATACCGGTAGAAGAGTCCCCGGAAAGCCTGCTGCTGGCCCGGGAAAGCCCGATGCCCCCAGTATTGCTGGCTGCCCTGTCCCGTCGCCTGGAGCGATCGATCTCCTACTGCATCTGCCCGCCAGGCCAGGTTACCGTGGGACTGCGCCACTGGTATGCCCGCCACCCGAATGGCCCGGATCCGCGGGCGCAGCTCGACAGCGCAGTCGAGCGCGGTGCCGTTCCGCCGGAGCGGGCTGAAATCCTCTGGCAGCAATACGTTTCACGTCAGTCGGTACTGGGGGATTTCCTGCTGCGGTTCAACCTGATTGAGCCCGCGGTACTCAATCAGGCGCTTATCGCCTATGAAAAAAGCGACCTTCCTTTCGGCCGCTTTCTGGTTGAGGCAGGCGTACTTGATCAGGCCCGTCTGGATCAGGCGCTGGCCCTGCAACGGGCTGAACAGATCGATATCAATACCCTGATTGATCAGGCGGCCTCGACATCTACCGGGACACAACGATGAAGCAACTACTGATCCTGACCGGCACCCGTCCGGAAATCATCAAGATGGCGCCTGTCCATCAGGAATTGTCAACATTGCCCGGCTTGAATGTCGCGTGGTGCCACAGTGGCCAGCATGACATTATCGCCGCCCAGATGTTCGATTTCTTCGGCATCACCCCGGATATCGTACTCACCCGTCCAGCAGGCAATGAACTGGCAGATTTGCTGGCCGGGCTGGTGCAGGGATGCAACGCCGTTATGGGCGAACAGGACTGGGACATGGTGCTGGTACACGGTGACACCAGTACCACCCTGGCGGGAGCACTGGCAGCCTTTTACAGGCATGTTCCGGTCGGACACGTTGAAGCCGGCCTGCGTTCCGGCCAGCTTGAAGAGCCTTTTCCTGAAGAGAGCAACCGCAAGCTGGTGGCAAGCCTGGCTACCCGTCATTACGCTCCCACACCACGGGCGCTCGCCAACCTGCGAACTGAACATGTTGCCACCCATGACATCCTGCTGACCGGCAATACCGTAGTCGATGCACAGCAGCTCCTGGCCAGGCACTATGGCATCCGCCGTGCGCCAGCCCGGTTTCCCCGCTTGCTGGTCACAGCCCATCGCCGCGAAAACTGGCCGTACCTGACAAACATCTGCGAAGCACTGCTGGCACTGTGCCGTCATTACCCGGCGCTGGAGGCTGTTTTCCCGTTGCATCCCAATCCGCTGGTGCGCCAGATTGTCCACCCGCTGCTCGACCACGAGCCCCGCATCTGCCTGACAGCCCCGCTGGACTATGTCGCCTTGCAGCAGGAGCTGGCACAGGCCACGCTGGTCCTGACCGACTCGGGCGGCATCCAGGAAGAAGCGGCAGGTTTCCGTGTCCCCTGTCTCGTGCTGCGCGATACGACCGAACGCCCGGAAGCCATCGAGGCCGGCATGGCCGATCTGGTCGGGATCGACCCGGCACGCATCCTGGCCGCAGCCCGGGTCTGGATCGAAGGCGAACGCCGGATCGACCCCGGCACGGCCAATCCGTTTGGAGATGGCCATGCCGCCCGACGCATCCGCCAGGATGTGGCCGATTTTCTTGACCTGCCGGGCAAGGCACCGTGATGCTGCGCCTCATGCTGCTTGCCAGCCTGGGCGCTGCGGCCACCGCCCAGGCGGCCATACCGGCTTCGGCAACCAATGATTTTTTTGCCGGAGAATCCTTGAGCGAGTTGACCCGTTACCGGGTCTACCCGCTGGTAGACCGCGCCTTGCGCGACAACGCAGCCGGACATTACGCTGCAGCCAGCACCCTGCTGCAACAAGCCCTGAGCGTCGCACCCGACAGCCGGGCCATCCGGCTGGCACTGGCCCGTACCTTCATGCTGCAAGGCCGGTTCGGGCAGGTTGAGACCATACTTGAGCCTCTGGATGCCAGCGCCTCGCCCGTAGCCGGCCTGCTGCTGGAAAGCCGGCTCAAGCGCCTGGCCGGGCACCCTCTGCCTTCACCCCAGACCGTGCATGACTGGCTGGCCTCCAGCCCTGCGGACCTGCAACCTCGTTATGCCGAGGCCGTACTTGATACCCTGGCACGGCAAGACCGCTCCGCCGAAGCCGAACGCTATCTGGCCCCGTGGCTGAAAGAGCTGGCACGGCATGACCCCGCTACCGCCCGGCAGATGCAGGCACGGCTGGCACAAGCCCGGCAGGACTGGCCTGCCGCCATCGCCCAGTGGCAGGCACTGGTCCGGCAACGCCCGCTGACACCGCCTGAGACACTGGATTACGGCTATGCCTTGCTGGCTGCCGGTGAAACAGAAACGGCAGCCAGACTGCTGACACCGGAAACACTCTCCACCCCGCGCGGGCGGACGCTGGCCAAGGACATTGCCGCCCGAGCCAGCGCCCTTGGCCAACCGGCACTGGCCAGCCAGACGCTGGAGATGCTGGACCGGGTCGAGCCGCTGTCTCCGGCACAGCTCGGGCAAGGGCTGGAAAGTGCACTGGCCAGCCACGACATGGCGCGTGCGCGCGAGCTGGCAGGACGACTGGCCACCCGCGCCGATGCGGCACAATTGCCGCTGCTGCTGGAAGCATGGGCCCGGCTCGACAACTGGCCGGCCCTGCACGCCTTTCAGGCTCCGACTCCGCAGCTGGCGGCCCGCCAGCAGGCATTGCTGCTGGAACACGAACTGCACGAGCGGCAGTTTGCAGCCGTACTTGAGCAGGTCCCTGCCAGTACTCCACCGGCCAGCCCTGCATTTGCCGCCCGCCTGCAAGCGCTGCAAGCCACAGGCCAGCGTGAAGCTGCGGCCCGGGGCTGGCTGGCCCGCTACCAGGCTGACCACACGCCACAGGCACTGGAACAGGCCAGCTTTCTGCTGGCCGAAACCGGCGACCGCCAGAGCGCGGCCCGTCTGCTGCAATCCGCCCTGCCCTTTGGGACCCGGCGCGATGTGCTCACCAATCGCCTGCTGACGCTTTATCAGGCAGAGCCAGCGCTCGCATCCGTGAATGATCTTGAAATGCTTGGCCGGCAAGTCCTGTCACCAGACCAGCGCATTGCACTGGCTGAACTCTGGCGCCTGCGCAACGATTGCACGGCCGCAGAATCCGTGCTGGCTCCCGTGTCCCCGTTGCCCGCTCGTGCCACTCTCGTGCTCGGCCACTGCCAGGCCCATCTTCATCCCGGCATTGCCATCGGTTATTTTGAAGCGGCCCGCGCCACCGATCCGCAAGCGGCAAACCGGGCACTGGCAGAGCTGTACGCACGTACCGGAGATGCTGCGCTGGCTGTGGCGGCCTGGCAGGCATTGCCACCAGATACCCTGACCGCCAGTGACCGCCTGAGTGCTGCACACAGTGCACTGGCTGCCGGCGATCCAGCCCTAGCTGATGGCTGGTGGCAGGCTGCCGGCCTTTCGCAACGGGCCGACTGGTACGCCACAGGTGCAGCCATTGCCCAGGCGCAAGACCGGCTGCCGCAGGCACAGGAGCGCTGGCAGCAAGCCCGGATGCTGGCGCCACAGGATGCGGCGTATGCGTATGCCGCCGGCGAACTGGCCAGAAAGATGCAGCAGCCACAGGCTGCCCGGCTGGCTTTGGGCGATGCAGTCCGGCTGGAACCGGGCAATCCGGCATACCAGGCGGCTTTTGGCTTTTCACTGGCAGATACTGACCCGGCCCTCGCCGCAACCAATCTGGCCGCCGCAAAGCTGCCCGGCGCCAGCGCCTTTCCGGTAGAAGAAACGCTGACCTACCTTTACGCCCGGCTTGGCGACAACCAGGAGGCCCTGCTGGCACAGGACCGGGCTCTGGAACTGGCACCCGATTACCTTGCCCTGCAACCCGCCGATGAAGCCGCAGCGCGCGAGTATGCCCTGCGCACCGTACGCAGCGACCTGGAACGCCGCTGGAGCCTTGGCATCAATGGCTGGATCGGCAGCCAGGCCGCACCGGGCCAATGGATTGCCGGTACGCCCAACCCGGCCGGGCCACCCAAAAATTCACTGGAAATCAACGGTGAATGGAGACTGGGTGAGCAACCGGTCGACAACAACCGCTTTACTGCCATCACGGCACGGCTGATTGCCGAGGGAAGTGGCGGGGACTCCTTGCCCGGACAGACACGCTGGCTGGGTATCGGTGTGCGTACCAAGCCATTGGCCGAACAGAACCTTTACCTGTCAGTAGAACGGCTGTGGCAGGTAGCCGGAGCCGGCAAGGAAAACGACTGGCTGGTACGCGCTTCGGCCAGTTTTCTTGACCAGGGGCGCTGGCGGCCGGAGTGGCACGCCGAAGGCCCGGGCTGGTGGCAGCAAAGCCTTTATCTGGATGCGGCGCGCTGGCTGGTCAACGACCATTACACCCTGCTGGCACGCTATACCCTCGGTTACAACTACAAACTGTCGCAAGCCAGCGCACAGGTGGTTCAGCCCTATGCCCTGCTCCAGGCACAGAAAACCGACCTCGGTCGTGACGCCCGCGCAGGCCTGGGCCTTGCCTGGCGCGGTTTTTTCGCCGCCGACCACGACCACTCCTACCGGCAACAACAACAGCTGAAACTGGAATGGCAGACCGTGCTCGATTCGACGCTGGCGCACGGTAACGGCTGGTTTCTGCGGTACGAGGGCAGCTGGTGATGCGCAGATTCATATGGATGATCCTGACAGGATGGCTGCTGGCCCTGCCGGTACAGGCACAACCGGCTACCGTGTTTTACCAGCCGCAAACCCGCGATGCGCAGCTCGCCGACAGTGACTGGCAAACCCTTTTCCGGACTGTTCGCCAGGCAGGGTTTGACACCCTGCTGGTGCAATGGACCCGTTGGGGAGACGAGGATTTTGGCGGCCGCGATGGCTGGCTGGCCCGGGCGCTGGACCGGGCACGCGACGCCGGACTGGAGATCGGGCTCGGCCTGTATGCCGATCCGCAGTTTTTCCAGTGGATACAGCAGGATGGCACGGAACTTGACATTGAACTGGCCCGTTACGCCCGCGAAACACTGGCAACAGCCCGCGAGTGGTCTGCATCCGGAGAAGTACAAGCATGGTATCTGCCGGCCGAACTGGATGACCTGCACTGGCAACCCGCTGGCAAACGGGCCCGGCTGATGGCGACTCTCGCAGTGATCCGGTCAGGATTGCCGGCGACACCCCGCCCGGCAGGCATCAGTGCCTTCTTCACCGGGCAAAGCTCACCGGCACAGCTGCAACGCTGGTATGGCGAATTGCAGCAACAGGGCTGGCAAGTCTGGGTACAGGACGGTGCAGGCACCCGCGCCCTGCCCGCCGCACAGCGCAAAAGCTATATTGATGTCCTGTTTGCCTGCCCGCAGCAAGCCGGCACACCATCACTGGTCCTCGAAGCCTTTCAGCAGACCAGTGCTGCCGATGCCCCGTTTGTCGCCATTCCGGCCACCCCGGCGCAATGGCAGGCCCAGACCCGAGAAATCCGGTCCCTGTGTCCGTCGGCAACGGGCGTGTTTTCATTGCGTTACCTGCCCCAGGCCAGCGGCTACCTGCAACCCTGAACCCGACACGAAGGACATTTGCATGCCGGATTGTCACTGCTTGCACACCATGAGCCTGCACGGTCTGTTTCTGGCCTTTCTGCTGGGCAGCAGTCCGTTGCTGCTGGCTGCACCGCAAGCCAGACCGCACGTCGAAAACGTGATACCCGCTCCCGGCGGGCCGGCTCTGCACCTGCATGGCACACTCAAGGGCTATGCCTATGCCGATTACCTGCTGTGTGCCCGGCAAGGCCAGGAGATGAATGTCAGCCTGCGTGCCAGTCACAGCTCGACATACTTCAATGTATTGCCTCCCGGCGGACAGGAGGCGTTGTTCAATGGATCGGTCAACGGGGACCGCTTTTACGGCCTGTTGCCTCAGAATGGTCTATATACGGTCCGGGTCTACCTGATGCGCAATGCGGCCCGGCGCAATGCCGTCACCCGCTACCACCTGACACTGGGATTGACTGAAATACCCGACCGTCACCCCGGCCAGAAAGGCATATCGCCAGAGTCATGTCCGCATCCGGAAATACCCGCTCTGTCAGACGACCTGCCAGCCAGGAATGCCCGGTAAAAACAGGCTGACCATGCCCCCGGACCGGGCAATTAGCCGCAACATGCACGCTGTCATTCCTCCACCATCCAGCCAGGCCGGTTGGTCGCCCGCCGGAAATCCCACGGCGGCTGCGGCCGGGCATCAGCCCACAAGCCCAGATGACGTTCGCGGGCAGCAGCTTCCGCCGCCGCATAGCGCTGAAAATCCCCGGCGGGCTGCAAGCGGGCAAACTGGCGATAATGCCAGGCAAAACCGGCAGCCACCATCAGGAAATCGACATCCACACCATTCATGCGCACCCGGCCGACAATCCGGCCGTAACGGTCATGATCGATGACTTCTACGTCGACAGACTGGCGGAACAGCTTGCCGGCCAGCAGTTCCCGCGCCTTCTGTCCGTATGGCTGGCGCCGTTCGGGAGCATCGATGAAAGCCAGACGAACCCTGACCGGCTCCCGCCGACTGTCCAGCACCGTAATGGTGTCACCATCGCTGACACCGATCACGGTTGCAGAAAAACGGGCAGCCTCACCCGGCTGGGCCCACCACACACCGATGACAGCCAGCCCCGCCAGCATCAAGGCAGCCAGTTTACGGACGGGCGATGACCTGCCGGCCAGTATGCGAAAACACCGCACGAGCACAGTATTTATTCTCATGACATTAATAGCAGGCAAAAAATGTGCCGCATGTAGCGGCACCACAAAAACCCGGTTTCAGCCCGGCTGCACACCGGCATCACGCCCGGGCGTCCACAGTACGTCAGTACATCCGGCCCGGTGGTTCAGGTAACGGGCCAGCACAAAAAGCATGTCGGACAGACGGTTAAGATAAGCCAGCGCCTGCGCTGATACCGCCTCATGTCCGCCCAGCGCCACGACAGCACGTTCGGCCCGCCGGGCCACTGCGCGCACCACATGCGCCAAGGCTGCCGCACGGCTGCCACCCGGCAGGATGAACTCCTTCAAGGGAGACAGCTCGGCATTCATCAGGCGGGTCATATCCTCCAGCCGCAGGATGTGTGCGTCCAGAATGGCAACGTATCCCGGCACGGCCAGCTCACCGCCCAGATCGAACAGGTCATGCTGCACACCGGCCAGCCAGCCGGCTACGTCATCAGGCAAAGGCTCGACCAGCAGGACGCCCAGCTGGCTGTTGAGCTCGTCCACTTCGCCGATGGCATGGATGCGGGCGCTGTCCTTGGCGACCCGACTGCCGTCACCGAGGCCGGTGGTTCCGGCATCCCCGGTACGGGTGGTGATCTTGCTCAGGCGATATCCCATTCTGTCTCTCTGCAAGCGGGCTATTTGCCCGTCATGTCATGGTAAACCGTATCCAGCCCGGCACGTTTGTAGGCCCGGGCTACCTCACGAGCACGATCCAGCTGACCGGCATCCTCGCCGACAATCTCCAGGATGCGCGGCCACGCCGGAAAACCGGCCGGCTCCCCCAAGGAAAGGTTAAGCAGCACACCGGTCGGCGGCTCCTCGGGCAGGGAGGTGGCCAGCAAAACCGGCGTTTCTGCTGCCAGCGGATCGTCCAGCCGCACATGCGGCACAAAACCTTGCGCTGGCACCGACCATAACCGGGTATCGAATGCCGCCAGTGCGGCCTCGTCGGCAAACAGGACTGTCAGCCGCTCCCCCTTGCCGACCACCGTGCGGGTGAGCTTGCAGGCAAAGGAAAGCGGATCGGCGACGTGGTGGTAAAAATCAACCCGCGTCATCTTCGGCAACCGGCGGTTGATCGGCAAGTTCTTGCCGCGGACGTCCACGCCGTACGACCTTGCCAGTGGCAAGATCAGCACGGTCACGCAGGAATTGCGCCAGGAGTGGTACCGGGCGGCCGGTGGCGCCCTTGTCCTTGCCTGATTTCCATGCCGTGCCGGCGATGTCCAGATGCGCCCAGTCGTAGGTTTTGGTGAAGCGCGACAGGAAGCAGGCGGCCGTTACGCTGCCGGCCGGCCGGCCACCGATGTTGGCAAGATCGGCAAACGGACTCTTGAGCTGTTCCTGATAGTCGTCCCACAGCGGCATGTGCCACGCCCGGTCGCCCACTTCGTCACCAGCGGCGAGAAGCTCCCTGGCCAGTCCGTCCTGGTTGGCAAAGAGGCCGGTAGCGACATGCCCGAGGGCGATGATGCAGGCACCGGTCAGCGTGGCGACATCGACCACTGCCTGCGGTTCCAGACGCTCGGCATAAGTCAGGGCATCGCAGAGGATCAGCCGGCCTTCGGCATCGGTGTTGAGGATTTCGATGGTCTTGCCGGACAGGCTGGTGACAATGTCCCCCGGCTTCACGGCCCGGCCGGAGGGCATGTTTTCGCAGGTCGGGATCAATGCCACGACATCCAGTGCCAGCTTCATCTTCACTGCAGCGACAAAGGCGCCCAGCACCGTGGCCGCTCCCATCATGTCGTACTTCATCTCGTCCATGGCTTCGCCAGGCTTGAGCGAAATACCGCCGGAATCGAAAGTGATGCCCTTGCCGACCAGCACGACCGGCTTGCTGCCGGCAGTGCCACCACGATGACGCAGGACGATGAAGCGCGGAGCCTCGTCACTGCCTTTGGCCACGGCCAGAAACGCACCCATGCCGATTCCGGCAATGGCCGCCTGGTCCAGTACTTCGCACTCGGCTCCCACGGCGGCGGCCTGCTCACGCGCAGTGATGGCCAGATGCTCGGGGGTGCAGACATTGCCCGGCAGGTTGCCAAGGTCTTTGGCGAGTTTTACGCCATCGGCAATCGCCAGTCCCAGCGTGAGGCCGCGTTCACCTTCGGCCAGATCACTGCGGCGCGGAACGGACAGCGTCAGCTTGCGCAATTCGCGGCTGGGTGCCTCGTCGGCCTTTTTGGTCTTGAAGCGTTCAAACTTGTAAAGGGTATCAAGCGTGACCACGGCGGCCTGCTCGATCATCCATTCGACATCATGCTTTTTCAGCGTCAGCTCGGTGATGTAGCTGACCGCTTCGACCGCAGCGGTCTGGGCCAGTGCCCGTACCGAAGAGCGGATGGCTTCGCGGTATTCCTTTTCCTTGAACTCGCGCTCGCGGCCGAGTCCGACCAGCATGACACGGTCGCACAGGGTATGCGGCACGCTGTGCAGCACCAGTGTGCTGCCAAGCTTGCCATCCATGTCTCCGCGCTTGAGCACGTCAGACAAAAAACCGTCCGAGATGCGGTCCAGCAGGTCAGCGGCCAGCGTCAGCTTGCGCCCTTCGTAAATCCCCACGATCACGCAGGCTACTCGCTGCTTCTCCGGGCTACCGCTTTTTATGCTAAATTCCATTATCTATCTCCTGTCAGGCAGATTCGGGCTTTGTCCCGGATTCAGGTAAAAACCCCGATGAATAAGCGCTCCGGAGAGACTCCGGCATTCCATGCAGACTAGCCGATAGAAAAGATATTTTCAAAATCAAAGCATTTTCTCAAATCAATTTCGATTATCTCTGCCGTTTTCGCAAAATGTCAAAAAGGCATCTGTCATGATTTTTTACCGCAGCGTGATCCGCGAGCTCACTGCGGTTGCCTTCGCCGTTTTCAGTGTCCTGCTGGCCATCATGGTGGTCACCCAGGTCGTCAAGCTTTTTGACAAGGCGGCCTCGGGCGCCTTGCCGGCAGATGCCATCGTGGCACTGATTGCCTTCTCGACACTCGGCTATTTCGGCACCCTGCTGTCCATTACCCTGTTCATTTCGGTCATCGTGGTCCTCACCCGCATCTGGCGCGATCACGAGATGGCCGTCTGGCTGACATCCGGCCTGTCACCCAACCGCTGGATCCGGCCTGTGCTGGCCTTTGCCGTACCGCTGACGCTGCTGATTGCCACGGTCAGCCTGTTCCTCGGGCCGTGGGCCGCACGCAAAGGCAGCGAATACACCGACGTCCTGCGCCAGCAGGATGAAATCAGCGCCGTGGCGCCGGGGGTATTCAAGGAGTCCCGCGACGGCAGCAAGGTCTACTTTGTCGAGAACTATTCCGGCGAGGCCGGCTCGGCCTCCAACCTGTTTGTCCGCAGCATCGAAAACGGCAAGACCAGTCTGGTATTTGCCCGCGAAGGCATCGTCAAGACCGAGCCCAATGGCGAGCGCTATCTGTACCTCACCGACGGACGACGCTATGAAGGCGAAGCCGGTGCCGCCGACTGGAAAGTCGTCGAGTTCCGCAAGTACAAGGTCAAGATCAACCAGAACATCCGTACGACAGTCGACACGCGCACCAAGTCGGTGCCGAGCAGCATGCTGTGGCTGGCCAATACGCCGGATGCCCGTGCCGAACTCGCCTGGCGAGTGTCCCTGCCGATTGCCTCGCTCATCCTGGCACTGCTGGCCATTCCGCTTTCCTATTACAACCCGCGCAGCGGCCAGACCTTCAACCTGCTGATCGCCATTTTCGTGTACCAGCTGTACTACAACCTCATGGGCGTGGTGCAGAGCTGGATCAGCAAGGGCGAGCTGTCGGTCTGGTCGATGGTCTGGCTGCATCTGGCCATGCTCGGCCTCTTCGTCTTGCTGATGGTCATGCGGCGTAAACCGCTCAAGGTGTGGTGGCAGGCCCTGACCGGAGGCTCGCGATGAAAATCCTGACCCGTTACATCGGTGGCAATGTGATCGCTGCCAGCATTTTCGGCTTGCTGGCGCTGTTGTCCCTGTTTGCCTTTTTCGATGTCCTCAGCGAGCTGACCGATATCGGCCGGGGCGGCTATTCGTTCTCCGACGTTCTGGTGGTGGTGGCACTCAAGCTGCCGCGCCATGCTTTCGAGCTGATGCCACTGGCCGTGCTGATCGGCACCATGGTGGCCATGAGCCTGCTGGCCGGCAGCTCGGAATACGCAGTCATGCGCACGTCCGGCATGTCGCTGGGACAAGTAGCCAGCATCCTGGCCGGCATCGGCGCCCTGTTTGCCGTACTGACCTTCGTGACCGGCGAATTTGCCGCACCGTGGGCCGAACAGGCCAGCGAACGCACCAAACTGCAATCCACCGGCGCAGTCATCTCCGGTGACTTCCGCTCTGGCGCGTGGATCAAGGATGACAACCACTTCATCAACGTGCGCGAGATGCTGCCCGACAACACCCTGCTGGGCATCAACATCTATACCTACGACAAGAATGACCGGCTGACCGACGTGCGCTACGCCCGTCGCGCCATTTACCAGCCGGACGGCAGCTGGCAACTGGAAAACATCAAGGAAACCCGCATCGAGGCCAACCGCACCATCGCCAGAGACCTGCCGAGCCAGCGCTGGGAATCCATCCTGCAACCTGAGCTGCTGTCGACCCTGCTGGTCGAACCGGAGCGCATGTCGGTCGCTGACCTCGGGCGCTATATCGAGCATCTGGCCACCAACCGCCAGAACACCCTGCGCTATGAAATTGCCTTGTGGGGCAAGCTGTTCTACCCCCTTGCGTGCCTGACCATGGCGCTGGTGGCGCTGGCGTTCACGCCGGTCAACCAGCGGCAGTCCAATCTGGGTTCGCGCATTTTCGTCGGTATCCTGATCGGACTGGCGTTTTACTTCATCAACCGGCTGTTCGGCCACCTGGGGCTCTTGTACGGCTGGTCGCCTCCGCTGGTCACCCTGTTGCCCACACTGATTTTCCTGGCCGTAGGCACTTGGTTCCTCGTCAGGCAAGAAAGGCGCTGACACCATGCTTGCCCCTGCTTCCCTGACTGTCGCCGACTGGCGCAACGAACTCTCCACCCGCCGGCAGGCCCTGTGGCAAACCTTTGAAGCAGAACGCGAGCCCTTTTCGGTACTGTCGGCCCATTGCCGTCTGGTTGACGAAATGCTGGCCCGTCTGTGGCAGGCCCACGGGCTCGACAACGAAGCAGCCATCATTGCGGTAGGCGGTTTTGGCCGCGGCGAACTCTATCCGCATTCGGATGTCGACCTGCTGATCCTGCTGGAAACCGATCCGGCCCCGAAGCTGGCCGCCCGCATCGAAGAAATCATCGGGCATTTCTGGGACATCGGTCTGGAAGTCGGCCACAGCGTGCGCACCATCGAGCAGTGCGTTGAAGAGGCTGATCTGGACGTGACGGTGGAAACCAATCTGCTGGAAGACCGGCTGATCTGCGGCCCTGCCAGCCTGCACCAGCGGCTCAACAGTACGCTGGCGGCCCGCCGCAATCCTGAAGGATTTTTTGAAGCCAAACTGCTGGAACAACAGCAGCGCCACAACAAGTTTTTCGGTGTTGCCAACAATCTGGAACCCAACATCAAGGAGTGTCCGGGCGGCCTGCGTGACCTGCAAACCATCCTGTGGATCGGACATGCGCTGGGCCTTGGGGACGACTGGGACGCACTGGCCGGCCGGGCCATCCTCACCCGCGCGGAAAGCCGCCTGATCCGGCACGCCCAGCGCCAGCTGGCACG
Source organism: Laribacter sp. (assembly GCA_018055005.1). Lineage (GTDB taxonomy): Bacteria > Pseudomonadota > Gammaproteobacteria > Burkholderiales > Aquaspirillaceae > Laribacter. Next base: position 12,397 of record JAGPIM010000016.1, on the reverse strand, counting down.
GCTGCGGATTGACCTGCACCTGCTGGCCCGCCGCCGCGAAGACCGGCTGGTTTTCGACTTGCAGCAACGTGTGGCCGAACGCTGGGGACTGTCGGATACGGCCACCCGCCGTGCCAGCGAACAGCTGATGCAGATCTATTACCGTGCAGCCCGCACGGTCATCCAGCTCAACGGTATCCTGCTGCCGAACTTTCGTACCCGTCTGTATTCGCACAGCCCCTATCCCAACCTGCCGGTCAACGAGCGCTTCAAGGCCGTCAACGACATGCTGGCACTGCGTGACCTCGACGAATTCAAGCGCAATCCCTCGGCCATTTTCGAAGCGTTCATCGTGCTGGCACGCCATCCCGAGCTTTCGGGTTTTGCTCCGCGCACCCTGCGCGCGCTCTGGCATGCGCGCGGCCGCATCAATGACCGCTTCCGGCGCGACCCGGTCAACCATGAGCTGTTCCTGACCCTGCTGCGCGAACCGGCCGGCGTCACTCGGGCCTTGCGGCGCATGAACCTGTATGGCGTGCTTGCCCGCTACATTCCGGCATTCGGCCGGATTACCGGCCAGATGCAGCACGACCTTTTCCACGTCTATACCGTGGACGAACACATCCTGATGGTGGTGCGCAACCTGCGACGATTTGCCGTGCCGGCCTTCAACCACGAATACCCGCTGATGAGCCAGATCATCGGCCGGATGGACAAGCCCGAGCTCCTGTATCTGGCCGGACTCTTTCATGACATCGCCAAAGGCCGCGGCGGCGACCATTCGGTGCTGGGCACCCAGGATGCACGACAGTTCTGCGAATCGCACGGCCTGCCTCCGGCCGATGTCGAAGAAGTGGTCTGGCTGGTGCGACAGCACCTGACCATGTCGACCGTGGCGCAGAAAGAAGACATTTACGATCCTGAGGTCATCGCCCGCTTTGCCCAGCAGGTCGGCACGCCAGAGCGGCTGGCCGCACTTTACCTGCTGACAGTGGCCGACATCCGTGGCACCAGCCCCAAAGTCTGGAACGCATGGAAGGGGAAGCTGCTTGAAGACCTGTATCACGCCACGCTGCATGTGCTGCGGCGTGACGGCATCGACACCCGCACGCTCCTGAGCGAGCGCAAGCAGGAGGCACAATCACTGCTGCGACTGGCAGCCGTACCGGAAGGCGTCGAGAACCGGCTGTGGAAACATCTGGACGATGTTTATTTCATGCGGCACGAGCCGCAAGACATCGCCTGGCACGCCCGGGTGCTCAACCGGCTGGTCGACACCACCGAACCGGTCGTCCGGGCACGCATGTCGAGAAGCCACGAAGGTATCAAAGTGCTGGTTTACCTGCCGGACCAGCCCGACCTCTTTGCCCGCATCTGCGCCTTTTTCGGGCACACCAGCTACAGCATTGCCGACGCTCGCATCTACACCACCCGCAACGGCTATGCACTCGATACCTTTCATGTCTTCCTGCCCGAGCACCACGACGGCGAATACCGCGACATGATCAATTTCATCGAGTTCGAGCTGGCTGCCGCCCTGATCCGCCATGACACCATCTGCCCGCCACGCTCGGGCCGTATCGACCGCCACCTGAAATTCTTTCCGATCACGCCTCAGGTCAGCATTCGTCCGGACGACCGCGACGACTATTTCGTGCTGTCGATCGTTGCCGGCGACCGACACGGCCTGCTGGCCAACATCAGCTGTGTACTGGCTCAGTACCAGGTAACCGTACATGCAGCCAAGATCATGACACTGGGCAGCCGGGTGGAAGACAGCTTTCTCCTGGCCGGCCCGGCCCTCAAGGACAGCCGGACCGCCTTGCAGATCGAGGCAGAACTGATCGACGTATTGCAGCTTTAACCCCCGGATGGGCCGGGAACGTCCACATCCCTTCGGCGGCCAGCCATGCCGGCCTCGCGGCACACATGACGGCAACCTGACTGCTCCTGCCTGGTACAGGTTCGCATGCGCAGCCCGGTGACCCGCATCCTGTCCTACCGGATGTACAAGCCAGCCAGCTTGCATACGGATATTACAGCTTGCCGGTTGTGCCGGTGCTTGCTCACCAGCACGTCTTCTGACATGGCCATGCAAGGCCGGAACGACAGACGACCAGCAACACAGCACAACCCGGACAGGTGAAATCGCAACCCTAACGGCGAGGCCAGGTCCACCAGACGATCAGCAGGCCCAAGGCCAGTGCCACCCCCGCTTCCAGCAACAGAATGCCCATTCACAGCCCTTTCATGCCAATGCGCTCTTGAAAACGGTTCTCGTCTGAACGGGGTTTGCGCGATAATCGGCCATTGCCTTGCCATTTGACTCCCATGCGCTTCACCCATTCCGGCCCTGCCCCATCCAATCGAAACGATCTGCAAACCCTTAAAACACTGGTTCCCTACCTGCTGGAATTCAAATGGCGGGTGGCACTGGCCCTGTCGTGCCTGGTTGCTGCCAAGCTCGCCAACGTCAGCGTGCCGATTTTCCTCAAGGATGTCGTCGACCGGTTGAGCGGTCCGCACGCCGTACTGGCCCTGCCCTTGGGCTTGATTGCAGCTTATGGTCTGGCCCGGCTTTCCACCAGCGTCTTTGGCGAACTGCGCGACGCCATTTTTGCCAAGGTGACCCAGCGCGCCATCCGGCGCATCGCCATGCAGGTTTTCGCCCATCTGCAACGCCTGAGCCTGCGCTTTCACCTCGAGCGCCAGACCGGCGGCATGAGCCGTGACATCGAGCGTGGCACCAAAGGCATCGGCTTCCTGCTCAACTTCACCCTGTTCAACATCCTGCCCACCCTGCTGGAAATCGCACTGGTTGCCGGCATCCTGCTGTGGCGCTACGACTGGTATTTTGCCGTGGTCACCATCGGCACCATCGTCGCCTACATCACCTTCACCCTGACGGTGACCGAATGGCGCATGGTGTTCCGCCGCAGCATGAACGACCTCGACAGCAAGGCCAACAGCAAGGCCATCGATGCCCTGCTCAACTACGAAACCGTCAAATACTTCGGCAACGAACGCTACGAGATCCAGCGCTACGACGGCAACCTGGCCTCGTGGGAAGACAGTGCCGTCAAGAACCAGACGTCGCTGAATTTCCTCAACGCAGGCCAGGGCGTGATCATCGCTGCCGGCGTCACCCTGCTGATGGGCCTGGCCGCCAACGGTGTGGTCAAGGGCACCATGTCGATCGGTGACCTGGTACTGGTCAACGCCTACCTGATCCAGCTGTATGCTCCGCTCAACTTCCTGGGCTTTGTCTACCGCGAAATCAAGCACTCGCTTGCCGACATGGAACGCATGTTCACCCTGCTGGATGTCGGAGAAGAAGTCGCTGACCGGCCGGATGCCGTCACGCTGGACAGCCGCTCGGTCGCTATCCGCTTCGAGCACGTGGATTTTGGCTACGACAGCAAACGGCAGATCCTGCACGACGTCAGCTTCGAGATTCCGGCCGGCCATACCGTGGCGGTAGTGGGTTCGTCGGGCGCCGGCAAGTCCACCCTCTCACGCCTGCTGTTCCGGTTTTATGACGTCAACGGTGGCCGGATCAGCCTCAACGGCCGCGACCTGCGGGACTACTCGCAAGCCAGCCTGCGGGCACACATCGGCATCGTGCCGCAGGATACGGTGCTCTTCAATGACAGCATTTACTACAACATCGCCTATGGCCGCCCGGATGCCAGCCGGGAGGAAGTCATCGAAGCCGCCCGCGCTGCCCGCATCCATGAATTTGTCGAGCGCCTGCCGGACGGGTACGAAACACGGGTCGGCGAGCGCGGGCTCAAGCTGTCCGGCGGGGAAAAACAGCGTGTGGCCATCGCCCGGACCCTGCTGAAAAACCCGCCGATCATGGTATTCGACGAAGCCACCAGCGCGCTTGATTCGGAAACCGAAAAAGGCATCCAGAGCGAGCTGACGGTCATCTCGCAGGACCGGACCACGCTAATCATTGCCCACCGCCTGTCCACGATCGTCGATGCAGACGAAATCGTGGTGATGGAGCAAGGCCGCATCGTCGAACGTGGCAACTTCCGTTCCTTGCTGGAGGCAGACGGACGCTTTGCCGACATGTGGCGCCTGCAGCAACAGGAAGAAGCCGCATCCTGACAGGAGTGCAGCTGACCCGCGGATTTGCGACAATTGCCAACCTTTTTGACTTTGTCATTGCCATGCACCCCATTGCCCTCCGCTCGCTGCTCTTGCCCGTTGCTGTCGTCTTTCTGTCGGCCTGCTCACCCTCGACCCCGCCTGATGAGGCCACCACAACCCGGGTCAAGGCATTCAAGACCATGCTGAACACTTTCGAGCCACTGGGATTGATGGTACGGGACAAGCAGCCGTTTGACCCGGCGGAAGCCAAAGCACTGGCAACCCGTCTGCAACAGGAAGCCCGTCTGCCGTTTGAACATTTCGGCACACCACCGAATGGCCCGAGCAAGTCAAAACCGGAAATCTGGCAACGCCCGGCAGATTTCGACAATGAGCGCGATCTCTTCTATCGTCGCGTCGACGTACTGGCACAAGCCGCTGCCCGGCCGGATGCCTCGCCAGCCACCCTGAAACCGGATTTCGGCCGGGTAGCCGAAAGCTGCAAAAGCTGCCACGACCGTTTCCGTCTGGAAACCGCCCGCTGATTTGACCTGACTGTCTCAGTCACAGAACACGCCCTGTACTCAGGATTTGCCCGATGGGCAGATCATGCAGACAGGGCGTCCTGCTTTGTCCAGCCTGATTGCAGGACAAGTGCGGACATTACATGGACATGATCGACCCTCCTCGCGCTCCGCGCCCGCCCAGCGTCGCATGCATGTGACAATCACGGCTTTTTCCCTGTCGCCAAAAAAATTTGTTTCTTTGTTTTCAATTACTTGAAAACATGGCCCGATCCCTGCAATAGCGGTGTACCGCCAGGCAAACCAGCCGGGTGGCAAAGAAGCAGTTCATTAAAGTCGGCCTACCGACTGCGGATCATCCGTACTGCCTGCCGGCCAGTTTCCGGCATTTCCAGCACTATGCACAGGAGAAGTCACCATGAAGCAAACCATCAAGCACACTCTGGTTTTCACCGCCCTCTTTGCCGCCGCCGGCGTTGCCCTGGCCGAAGGGCCGAACAACCCGCCGCCGTCGCCTACTTCGCTGACCACCACCCTGAGTGGCCAGAACAAGCTGTCGATCAACAACACCACCCAGTACAACAACACCGATACCAGCAGCTTTACCAAAGCCGACAACATCACGGAAAATGTCGACGTCAGTTTCGTGTTTGACCCGACAGTCAGCAAGGGCACCCTGGCCTCCGCACACGACACCCAGAAGCTGCTGAACTCAACGGTCACCGTGCCGGATCCGTCCGTCACCACCGTCACCAACAGCGTCAAGGGCAACGTCGGCAACGTCGGCGTGAACACCGCAACCGGCATTTTCAACCAGCAGGCCAACGATGTGGCGATGGCGGTCAACCAGAGCGGACGTCAGTCTGACCAGCGGGGATCCGGATGGAATGACGGTGGCAACAAGACTGCGGCAGCAGCCGTAACCGGTTACGAGCAGCTGGTGGATGGCTTCAATATCAGCATCGGTACGCCTTATGCCAGCGATACCAACGCCGCAACCGTCAACGTGAACGATTCGGTCAAGAACAACGTTGGCAACGTGGGTGTGAACGCAACTGCCGGCATCGGCAACCAGCAGAAGAACGACCTTGCGATGGCCATCGACAACAGTGCGGCCTTGTCATACGCCAATGCCGGTGGCGCACAGGTGGGACAAAACAACACCTACAGCGTCATCGGCGGGAACAGCCAGCTGACCGGCGGCATGCCGTGGGCGACCGAGCAGACCGCTCCGTACATCGCACTGAACAGCACAGCCAGCATGAATGACTCGGTGAAGGACAACGTTGGCAACACTGCAGCCAACGTGTCGGCCGGCATCGGCAACCAGCAGGCCAACGGTCTGGCGATCGCTACGGCTGACAACGCCACACTGGTGGTGGCTTCGGCCGGAGGCATGCAGGTGCACTCCAACGAAACCGTCTACACCTGGCTGCCGCTGGTCAACAATGCCAGCCTGACCGATTCGGTAAAGGGCAACACGGGTAATGTGGGTGTCAACCTGGGTGCCGGCATCGGCAACCAGCAGGTCAACAACGTGTCACTGGCGGTTCGCTGATCCTGACCGGTTCGGTGCCTTCGGGCACCGTTTTTTGCACCATGCCTACTCCTGGGGCAATTGCTTGCTGGTGCTGATAGGCATGGTGCCTTTTTTGTTGACGCCTTCCCTGCCGGCCACGTCCGTCGGACCGCAAGCCCAGCCATACCGGTCGATGCACCAGAACATGGACAGCCGGGAACCGCTTGATGTTGCGGCCACAAAAAAAGCAGCCTGAAGGCTGCTTTTTTGTTTCGGCATCTGCCAGGGCGATCAGCCGCGGGAGAACTTGCCGAACTTTTGCTTGAACTTGTCGATACGGCCGGCGGTGTCAACCACCTTTTGCTTGCCGGTGTAGAACGGATGGCACTCCGAGCACACTTCGATATGGAAAGCGTCTTTGCTCATGGTCGACTTGGTGGTGAAAGCGTTACCGCAAGAGCAGGTCACTTTCAGGTCGGTGTAATCCGGATGGATGTTGGCTTTCATGATTTACCTTTCAAACGGGCGCAGGGGTTTTGCCTGCGCTGCTTTACGAAAAGTTCAGGATTATACGCTGGCCCGTCCGGCTTGACCAGCATGCCGGACGGGCCAGCATGTCAGGCTCGCCGCCAGGTGGTACCACCTGCACCGTCTTCCAGCACGATGCCACGGGCGATCAGCTCGTCACGGATGCGGTCGCTTTCGGCCCAGTTCTTGCCGGCCCGGGCAGCCTTGCGGGCAGCAATCAGCTGCTCGACTTCGTCAGCACTGATTTCCCCTTCGACGGTACCGCCCTGCAGGAAATCAACCGGGTCACGCTGCAACAGGCCCAGGACACCGCCGAGGGTCTTCAGCCAGCCCGCCAGTTCGGCCGAGCGGGACTTGTTGACTTCACCCGCCAGCTCGAACAGCACCGCCACGGCTTCGACAGTATTGAAGTCGTCATCCATGGCCGCACGGAAACGGCGGGTGTGATCGTTGGCTTCCCAGTCAAGGGCCACATCGTCCGCCGGCACGTTCTTGAGCGCGGTATAAAGGCGCGAAAGTGCACCGCGGGCGTCTTCAAGGTGAGCATCCGAATAGTTGAGCGGGCTGCGGTAGTGGGCACGCAGGATAAAGAAGCGGACTACTTCGGCGTCGTACTTTTCCAGCACTTCGCGGATGGTGAAGAAATTGCCCAGGCTCTTGGACATTTTCTCGTTGTCCACGCGGATGAAGCCGTTGTGCATCCAGTAGTTGACGAACTTGCAGTCGTGCGCACCCTCGCTCTGGGCGATTTCGTTTTCATGGTGAGGGAACTGCAGGTCCGCGCCGCCGCCGTGGATGTCAAAATGCGGGCCAAAGTAATGTTCATTCATGGCCGAGCATTCGATGTGCCAGCCAGGACGCCCCTGCCCCCACGGGCTCGGCCATGCCGGCTCGCCCGGCTTGGCCGCTTTCCAGAGCACGAAATCCATCGGGTCACGCTTGTTCGGGTCCACGTCCACGCGCTCGCCGGCACGCAGGTCGTCCAGCGACTTGCCCGACAGCTGGCCGTAACCGGCAAATTCACGCACGGCGTAATACACGTCGCCATTCGGCGCAGCGTAGGCCCGGCCCTTGCCGATCAGCTCTTCGATCATGCTGATCATGTCCGGCACGAACTGGGTGGCGCGCGGTTCGAAGTTCGGCTTCTGCACGCCAAGGGCCGCGGCATCCTCGTCCATGGCATCGATGAAACGCTGGGTCAGCACGTTGATCGGCTCACCGTTTTCAGCAGCCCGCTTGATGATCTTGTCGTCGATGTCGGTGATGTTGCGCACGTAAGTCAGGTCGTAGCCGGACGCGCGCAGCCAGCGGGCCACCATGTCGAACACCACCATCACGCGGGCGTGCCCCAGGTGACAGTAGTCATACACGGTCATGCCACAGACGTACATGTTGACCTTGCCAGGCTGGATGGGCTGAAAGGGTTCTTTCCGGCGCGAGAGCGTGTTGTAGAGGTGCAGCATAGTGAATCCTGAAAATGACGGGTGCAGGAAAGGGAGATTCACACTCCCTGCCTGATGTTACTTGGCGGCGAAGCCATCCTTGAGCGCAACCGTACGGTTGAACACCACACGTTGACCGGGCCGGTGATCCACGCGGTCGGTGACGAAATAACCGACCCGCTCGAACTGGTAGCGGGTTTCCGGCAGCGCATCCGCCACACAGGCTTCGACATGGCCAGTGATCGTACGCAGGGAGGCCGGATTGAGAAACTGCGTGAAATCGACGTATTCGCCGGTCGCAGGGTCACGCACGGCATCCGGGCGCTCGACCGAGAACAGCCGGTCATACAGGCGGACTTCGGCTTCAATGGCATGCTCGGCACTGACCCAGTGAATCACGCCCTTGACCTTGCGGCCTTCTGGGTTCTTGCCCAGCGTATCAAGGTCGATGGAGCACTTGAGCTCCACAACATGGCCGTCAGCATCCTTGACGATTTCGTTGCACTTGATCACGTAGCTGTAGCGCAGGCGCACTTCTCCGCCCAGCGTCAGGCGCTGCCACTTGGGCGGCGGCACTTCGGCAAAATCGTCGCGCTCAATGTAGATTTCGCGCGACAGAGGCACGTCGCGCTCACCAAACTCGGGATGATGCGGGTGAAACGGTGCTGTCCGGCTGCCGCAAACGGCGGGGTCATAGTTGGTCAGCGTAACCTTGACCGGGTCGAGCACGGCCATGACGCGCGGTGCGCTGTTTTCCAGATCTTCACGCACGGCGCCTTCCAGCACTGACAGGTCAACCACGTTTTCGCTCTTGGAAATGCCGATGCGCTGGGCAAATAGGCGGATGCCGCCTGGCGTATAGCCGCGGCGGCGCATGCCAACGATGGTGGGCATGCGCGGATCATCCCAGCCTGCCACCAGGCCTTCGGTCACCAGACGGTTGAGCTTGCGCTTGGAGGTCAGGGTCGAAAGCAGCTCCAGGCGCGAGAATTCGATCTGCTGCGGATGGCAGTCGATGGAGATGTTGTTGAGCACCCAGTCGTACAACGGCCGGTGGTCTTCAAATTCCAGCGTGCACAGGCTGTGCGTGATGCCTTCCAGCGCATCGGAAATGCAGTGGGTGTAGTCGTACATCGGATAGATGCACCACGCGTCACCGGTGCGATGGTGATGGGCACGGCGGATACGGTAGATCACCGGGTCGCGCAGGTTGATGTTGCCCGAAGCCATGTCGATTTTCAGGCGCAGCGTCTTGCTGCCGTCGGGGAACTCACCGGCCTTCATGCGGGCAAACAGGTCGAGATTTTCCTCGATGCTGCGGCTGCGATACGGGCTTTCACGGCCCGGCTCGGTCAGGCTGCCGCGGTAGGCACGCATTTCGTCGGCATTCAGGTCGTCGACGTATGCCTTGCCGGCCTTGATCAGCTCGACGGCGTAGCCGTACAGCGTGTCAAAGTAGTTGGATGCATAACGCACTTCGCCGTTCCAGTGAAAGCCCAGCCAGGTCACGCTTTCCTTGATCGACTCGGCGTACTCGTCGTTTTCCTTTTCCGGATTGGTATCGTCCATGCGCAGGTTGCAGGTACCGCCATACTCGTCGGCCAGCCCGAAATTCAGGCAGATCGACTTGGCGTGTCCCACGTGCAGGTAGCCATTCGGCTCCGGTGGAAAGCGCGTGGCAACCGACTGGCATTTGCCGCTCTTGAGGTCGGCATCGATGGCGTTCTTGATGAAATGCTTGATTTCCGGCGCGGCCGGAGCGGAATGGTCGTTATGGCTCATGGGCATCTGGGGCAAAGGACAAGCGCGCTGCCCGCAACCCGGGACAGCGCGCAAAAATCAGGTATTGCAAGGATTGTAACGGATTCGTCCGAAACGCCAAGTCTTGTCCAGCTTATCCGGCCAGCAACTCGCGGGCACGCCGGAGCGAATGCTCAAGGTCCGGCTGCACGTTTTCCGGTTGCAGGTGCAGGGTTTCGCGGGCGTGATGGACCATGCGCGCGGCATCTCCGCCGGCGCCGCACAGGATCAGCGCCTTGCCGTGTGCCGCCAGCTTGTCGTTCAAGGCGCCCAGCGCCATCATCCCGGTCGCGTCCAGCAGCACCATGCGATGCAGTTGCAGGATCACCACCCGGGCGTCGCCACAGTCCTCCACCAGCAGGTCCAGCCGGTCAGCCGCACCAAAGAACAGCGCACCTTCAACACGGAAAGCCGCGCATTCTTCCGGCAGATCCTTGCCGGCAATCGAGTGGCGCGCATAGGCCTGGGCGTTTTCCGGCCGCAGACGGTGAATGCCCGAGGCACCCGCCATGCGCTGGATGAAGAACACGGCGGCCAGCAAGAGGCCGATCTGCACGGCCACGGTCAGGTCAAACACCACCGTCAGCCCAAACGTGACGGCCATCACGATCAGGTCACGCTTGGGATAGAGCCGGAATTCACGCCAGTTCCAGTCACCCATTTTCAGCGAAACGGCGATCAGGATGGCCGCCAGCACGGCGAGCGGAATGTACTGCGCCAGCGGGGCAGCCACCAGGATGACCGCCAGCAACAGCACGGCATGCACGATGCCTGCAACCGGGGTCTTGCCGCCGTTCTGGATGTTGGTCCCGGTACGGGCGATGGCACCGGTGGCCGGAATGCCGCCAAAGAACGGCACCACCATGTTGGCAATGCCCTGGGCGATCAGTTCCTGGTTGCTGTTGTGTTTGGTGCCGGTCATCTGGTCGGCAGCCACGGCACACAGCAGTGATTCAATCGCGCCCAGCAGGGCAATGGTGAATGCCGGAGTCAGCAGGTAAGAGAAGTGCTCAAGGTCAAAAGTGAGTGGCCGGAATTCCGGCAGCCCCTGCGGAATGCCGCCGAACTTGCTGCCGATGGTGGCCACATCCCACGGCATGATGGCAGCCACCAGCGTTGCCAGGATCAGGGCCACAAAGGGTGACGGCAGGAACTTGTTGAGCCGTTTGGGCCAGAACAGGATCAGGGCCAGCGAAGCGGCGGCCAGACCGAGCGTGGCCGGGTCGAAGCTGGCGAGATGGTTCTTGAGCATCTCGACCGTCGGGAAGAAACCGGACGGGGCAGCCACCGGCAGGCCGAAGAAATCCTTCATCTGGGTCAGGAAAATCATCACTGCAATGCCGTTGGTAAAACCGATCACCAGCGGCATGGGGAAATACTTGATGATCTGCCCCATGCGCAGCAGGCCCATCAGGACCAGCATGACACCAGCCATGAAGGTACAGATCATCAGGTTGGCAAAGCCGTATTTGCTGACAATGCCGAAGAGGATGACGATGAACGCGCCGGTAGGGCCACCGATGCAGGCGTTGGTGCCCCCCAGGGCCGAAATCAGGAAGCCGGCAATGATGGCAGTAAAAATACCGGCCTGCGGGCTGACACCGGAGGCGATGGCAAACGCCATGGCCAATGGCAGTGCAACGATGCCGACGGTCAGGCCGGCCATGGCGTCATCGCGCAAGTCATTGATGCGATACCCCTTCAGGGTATCAACAAGTTTCGGCCGGAATTTGAAAAACAGTATTAAAGAATCTGCTGACATGGTGGTTTATAGGGCTCCAATACGGACAGCGTGGCCGGGATGTTCGGCGGCCAAAGCGCAACATTATCGGGTTACAGCCCGATCGCGCATCTGGTCAAGGTCAAAAATAGCGGAAATGCCCCGACCTGCGGAACATTTCCGGACAAAAGCATCGCCTGAATGGAAAAAGCCGCAGTATCCCTGCGGCTTTTCTGCATCCCTGCCTGACCTTATGCCGGTTTGGCTGACGGGTCTTCGTCGATCATCTTGATCAGTTCGCCAAGTTCGGCCTTGACGTTCTCGATCACCTGCTCGCGCTCGCCAGTCTGCCCTTCGGCATTTGCATTGGCATCCACCTCTGCCTCCGGTACATTTTCTGCGGCAGCAGGCTTGTCCTTGCTCATGGCATCAAGACGGCGCTTGGCATCGTCGCGCTCAAGATCGGTCAGTTCGGCGGCGCGCTTGCCAGTCAGGTGGTAGCGGAAACCTTCCCGCTGCATGGCCTTGAGGTAACGTGCCGTCGAGCAGTGGCGCTGGATTACGCGCTGGACGACGACCGGATCAAACTGCGGCAGCTCGCTGATCAAGACCTCGTGGACACCGATGGCAAGCGGTTTGAACTGCCGCAGTACGGCATAACGCTTGTACACCAGGTCGGTGGCCTCTTTGACTTGCTGACGCTTGGGTTTGTCCCGCATCGCCTGTTGCAGGGCGAGCTGGAGAATGGGGTTGTGTTGCTGGGCCATGAAAACACTATCGGGCTGAA
>JAGPIM010000133.1 GCA_018055005.1 Laribacter sp. | reverse complement strand
GTCACGGGAATTTTGAACCGCTGGCATGCCACTACAAATTGCTGCGCCACCAGCAGTTTCGCGGATTTTTCCCTTTCGCGACGCGAAGCGGTCGCGACACCGGCTGCGCTGTTCAGCGTGCTGCTACACAGCTCAAAATAGGCGATTTCGTTACGAACAAACTCTGGAAGAGCAGCCTTCGCCTCTTCGTTGAGCGATTCAAGGACTTCGGCGATAACGTCAGTCGCTTTTTCCAAGTTCTTAAGCTGCGTTTTCGCTTCTTCCTGCAAAACCACCTCTTGGGCAACGTGTTTGCGATAGTTGTAGGCCTGCTCGAAGAATACACTTTCGCATAGCTGCGGGTTTTCGACCTTGCATCTGGAGCAAACGGCTGCGATTTTTAACCGAAGTGCTTCAGCGGCGCTTCCTTCGAGCCCCCAATCGAACGACGGAGGAATTTTTGATTTCATGCGAGCATCCTCAAATCCAAGGACCAACAAGTAAAGCTGACAGACGGGCCACCGACTCGGGATCAGACAGCCCTCGATCGGGGTCGGTGCGAACGACGCGGTGGCAATCTGAATCGCTCCAGCCTTCAGGGTTATCGTCAACGGCAATCCAATCGACGAGGTGAGCTCGATCAACGTAGCGCTTGATTTGCTGGTAGCGGGTCGCTTGATCCCACCAAGTGTCGCGGCTACGAAGGCGGTAGTCACCATTCGCATTGATTGCCATAGCGCTGTGCCATGTTGAGCCGACTGTTCGGGTGCTCAATACCTCGGGCAGGTATTTGCGCGCACGGGCATACCCCAGTTCGCGCGCCCAACTCGTACTCAGGACAATCTGTACGTGGGGATGGTCGACCAGTAATGAGGACAGAGGCTCCGCCCACATGAATAGACTACCGGTTGCGCGCAATACCGGGCGACCCCGGACCAGGTACGCCGAGTCGGGGTGCAGCACTCCATCGTAGTCTAGGAACAGGATCATGGTTTACTCATCCTTTATCGAGTCGCTAACGCCGGGTTGCGCGGCACGACGAGTCGATACGGTTCTTGTCTGGTCGCAGCAATAGCATCCAGCAGCGTCGTCTGATTGTGTAACGCTAAACCGCGATGCCTGATGGTCATCCTTTCTATAGCTCATCGGTCGGCGCGGGCAAGTCATCTGATTGAGGGAGTAATTCAGTCAGTTGTTGCTGCTGCATATCTGCACGTCAACTGAGCCACTGTCCCGAAGCCCCGCTAGTTCTTCAAGTTTTCGACCGAGCAAAGCGAACGCGTCCTTTCTCGCAGCAAATAACTGCTGCCGTTGATAGGTACGTTTTATCTTGTTCTCTTCAGTGTGATTCAGACAGCGTTCGATAACCTGATCGAGCACGCCGAGTTCGCCCATCAAGGTCGAGGCGGTGCGTCGCAGGTCATGAGGTGTCCAGCGTCCACCAGACAAAGTGAGGCTATTCGCGTGCTTTGTCTTGCTCCGCCCCTTCATTGGGGGCTTATCACCCCGTTGCCTGTCGCCGATCTGCTTGGTTAGCGTTTTCTCACAGACATGCTCAGTCCCTGTCCGGTTTGGGAACAACCAGACATCGTGATCTTGGATTGCCAATATTTCCTGCAACGCACCGGCCGCGAAATCAGAAAGATGAACGATGTGAGGTCGATCTGACTTGTTCTCCACGATCAACCATTCGCGCATATCTAGGTCAATATCTGCCCGTTTGGCACTCAGTAATTCGCTGATCCGAACGCCTGTTGCCAGCAAAACTTTTACAGCGGACTTCGCCTTGTCTGTCAGGTTTGAATTTGGTAGAACGCTGCGAAGCAACAATTTGATTTCGTCTTCGCTCAGGTGGCGCTCTCTCGGCTCTTCCTTGCCGCCGAATGCCTCTTTCTTTAGATGGCTGGTCGGATCAGTTTCCAACAGGCCTGCGCCGATGGCCCAGCCAAAGCATTGGCGAAGGTTACTCAGCGTGACGTTTGCTTGCCTGCCGGAGCCGCGCTCTACGATTCGATGGAGTACGTCAGCGATCTGTTTTCGGGTGATTGAATCAGCGTACATTGCGCCAAGATGGGGAAGGACATCTCGGGTGAAGGCTCGCTCAATCTCAGCTCCGCCGTCCTTCCGGCCTTTTCGCCGACCATCAGCAGTCTTGCTGGTCCTTAGAGCGCGCTCTTTCCACTTTCCGAACAAGTCGAAGAAGGTGAGGCGCAAGGCTTCGCGCCTGGCAGCTTCTGCAGCCTCGGCCGCCATGCGGGCCGCCTCGGCGGCTTTTCGTTCCACCTCGGCTTTGTCCGCCTGCGCTTTAGCTACAGGGTCAATGCCGTTGCGCACCTGATCTCTAAGCTGGTCTCGTTTGCCTCTAATTTCGGCCAGAGCCTGTCGAGGCCAGGTGCCACAACCGACAGAACGTGTGGTGCTGCCCGCGCGATAGCGGAATGTGAAGCCAACGGTTACTTCGCCTGAGGCACGATCCAAGCCGACTTTGCCAGTTAGACCGCCCCCGTCATTGAGCGTTTGGCCCCGATCCTCAGGCTTGAGCCTCTCAAGATGCTTCTGCGTCAGTGTTCTTTCCCCTGCCATACATCCTCCAAAAACTCGTATTTCAGTTTAAACACAGTTTAAACAAAATTCCAGGTTTTAGGAGGAAGATGCTGGACTACTTAGGACAAAACATATTCGTACTTTATTGATTTTTCTAACTTTTATTTACTTAATCGGACCTCATTGGACTTTCTTGGACGTAAATTTACTTTTATGGGGTGCAAGGGGTAGCGAGTTCGAATCCCGCCGCCCCGACCAACAGAATTTGCAGCCGTTTCAATAAAACAAGCCAACCACGAGGTTGGCTTTTTTGTTTCCGGTACCGGCTCGACAGAACCGCGCATGCCAGGTCCGCATGCGGGCGGGGGATGCCCGTGTTGCGGGAGCCGTGCTTGTCCGGCAAGCCTGCCGTTGCCTGCGGGCTGTGCATGTTGCAGGTGTCGAAACCTGACTGCTGAGGTGCTGCGTCCGGTCCGCTGACCGCACGATCCCGGCGATTGCCTGTCACCGGATTTGATCTGGCGCAGCTTCTCCGTTCATGAGGAATGCGGTATTCATGCCTGCCGGGCGAAGCGGCTAAAATCCTGTCTTTGCATTTTCATTATCCAAGGGATATTCCCATGACCATTACCCTGTCGCGTTCCTGTCTGGCCGGTATGTGCCTGTTGCTGTCCGGTTTGCCGTTTGCCCATGCTGCCGATACCCGGCTGTTTGCCGGCCAGTCCGGCACGCTGGATATTGCCGGCGGAACCGCACACATTCCGGTGGTGGAAGACGTGGCCCGTCAGGTCGGGCGCGCCAATCCGCAGGTGCGGATCACCGTGACCGGTGGCGGCAGCGGCGTCGGCATCCAGAAAGTGGGTGAAGGACTGGTCGACATCGGCAGTACCGGGCGGGCGCCGAGCGAAGCCGAAATCCAGCGCTACGACCTCAAGCCGTTCCGCTTTGCGCTCGATGGCGTGGCGATTGCCGTGCACCCGTCCAATCCGGTCGGCAACCTGAGCATGGAGCAGGCACGGGACATCTTCTCGGGCAAGATCGACAACTGGAAACAGGTCGGCGGCCCGGACCGCCGCATCAACCTCTATGGTCGTGACGAAGCCAGTGCTACCCGTGAAGTGTTTGTCGGCAAGGTGCTGGGCAAGGACGTGCAGCCGGCCTCCCGCTCGACCCTGGTGGCCTCCAACGGGGCAGCCAAGACGGCCATTGCCCGTGACAAGGGTGCCATCGGCTATCTGGGCATGGGCTATGTCGACCCAAGCATCAAGGCCGTCAGCATCAATGGCGTGGCCCCGACCCAGGAGCATGCCAAGAGCGGCGCCTACCCGGTGGTCCGCGGCCTGTACTTCAACACCAAGGGCGAGCCCAAGCCGCTGGCCCAGACCTTTTACCAGTACCTGCAAGCACCTGACGGTCAGGCCATCATCCGCAAGCACGGCTACATCCCGTTCTTCTGATGTCTGAAGCCGGTCGCGACACGGCCTGGCGCTGGCTGGTCGCGCTGGCGGGCCAGCTGGCGGGATGGGTCGTGCTGGCCATCCTCGCGGGCCTGGCATACGCCAGCCAGCCGCTTTTGCGCTCGCCAGCCGCCCTGACGGCATTGCTGTCGCCGGAGTGGGCACCGTTTGCCGGTGCCTTCGGCATCGGCAGCATGCTGGCCGGCAGCGTGGCACTGGCAACACTGGCCGTCGGGCTGGCCTGGCCGACGGGCATCCTGCTGGCCCTGCACGTGCAGGGACTGGGCAGCCGCTGGCTGGCCCGGCCGCTGGATGCCGCCCTGCGCCTGATGGCCGGCATGCCGACCATCGTTTATGCATTCGTTTCCGTGGCACTGCTGGTGCCGTACCTGCGGGACGAACTGGGCATCGGCAACGGCTACTCGTGGCTGGCAGGCTCGCTGACGCTGGGGCTGATGCTGACGCCCACGGTCTACCTGACCCTGGCCGGACCGCTGGCCCGGCAGGACCGGGCACAGGCACTGGCCTGCGATGCGCTGGGACTGACCGTGTGCCAGCGCCTGCTGTGGATCAGCCTGCCGGCCTGCCGTCCCGCCCTGCTGGCAGCCCTGCTGCTGGCATCCGGACGCGCGGTGGGCGACACGCTGATTGCCCTGATGGTGACCGGCAATACCCCGTTGTTGCCGGCCCATCCCGGCGAGCCGCTGCGCGCCCTGACTGCGCACATCGCCATGACGCTGGCTGCCGATACCCAGAGCCAGGCTTATGCCTCGGTTTTTGCTGCCAGCCTGCTGCTGCTGGTGTACGTGGGCTGCGTCCAGGCCTTGGGGCGCCGGATCCTGTCATATGCGTCGCATCATTGAATCCGCGCTGACGGTGCTGGCCGCCGCCGCCGCCGTCATGCTGTTGCTGACGGTCACCGGCCTGCTGGGGTTCGTGGTCTGGCAGGCGTGGCCGGCGTTGCAGACCGGCTGGTTGTTCGGTGGCACGCCGGTCTGGGCGGCGTTGACCGGGGCCGAGCCGGTGTGGGACGGTCTGTGGCCGGCGCTGGCTGGCAGCCTGTCTCTGGTCGGATTGTCGGTATCGCTGGCCTTGCCGCTCGGAATGGCGACCGGCATCTGGCAGGCCGAGGCACCGCCTGGTGTGTGGAGCCGGCTGCAACGCAGCCTGATCGACCTGCTGGCCGGCATGCCGTCCATCGTCATGGGACTGTTCGGTTTCGTGCTGATCCTGCTGCTGCGCCGGCTGTGGCCGGCAGCCAATACCTCGTTGATGCTGGCCAGCCTGTGCGTGGCATTGCTGGTACTGCCCTACGTGGCACTGGCCACCCGCAGTGCGCTGGCGCAATTGCCGCGCCCGCTGCGGGATACCGCCGAAGCACTGGGCCTGTCGCGCCGGCAAGCCATGTGGCATGTGTTCCTGCCGGCAATACGCCGGGACATCATGGGCGGCGTGGTGCTGGCGCTGGGGCGGGCCGCCGAGGACGTGGCAGTGATCCTGCTGACCGGTGCCGTGGCCAGCGCCGGCCTGCCGCACTGGTTCGGCAAGTTCGAGGCATTGCCGTTTTTCATCATGGTCAAGGCCAACGAATACCGGGACGAGATGGACCTCGCCCGGGCCTTTGTCGCGGCCCTGCTGTTGCTGGGGCTGGCTGGCGGACTGGTCGGCGTGGCCCGCCGGCTGGAAAGAAAGATGCTGGAATCATGACTGCCATTGAATGTCGCGGACTGTGCGTGACGCTGCGGGGGCAGCGGCTGCTGGACGACATCAGCCTGTCCGTACCGGCCGGACAGATCGCCGTGCTGACCGGACCGTCCGGTTCGGGCAAGACCACCTTGCTGCGGACGCTCAACCGCCTGCTGGACCGTGACCAGGTCGAGGTGTCGGGCACGCTGCGCCTGCAGGTGGGCGGCCGGACGCTGGCGCCTTACGACCAGTCAACCGATCCGGTCTGGCTGCGGCGGCGGGTGGGCATGGTATTCCAGACGCCGCACCTGTTGCCTGGCAGCATTGCCGACAACCTGTTGCTGCCGCTCAGGCTGGTCAGGGCCGGTTCGCGTGCAGCCCTTGCCGGGCGCATGGAAGAGGCGCTGCGGGCGGCCCATGTCTGGGACGAGGTTGCCGGCCGGCTGCATGCACCGGCAGCCAGTCTGTCGGGCGGGCAACAGCAGCGCTTGTGCCTGGCGCGGGCGCTGGCGCTGGAACCGGACATCCTGTTGCTGGACGAGCCGACCGCCTCGCTCGATCCGGCTTCTACCGTGGCCGTAGAGCAGAGCCTGAAGGCACTGCGTGGCCAGACCACCCTGCTGCTGGTCAGCCATGATGAAGCGCAGGCCGCCCGCCTGGCCGACCTGCGCGTGCACCTGCAAGGCGGCCGCCTGGCGTAAGGCCGGCGCCGGTTGCGGGCAACGGTAGCTACCTGTTGGCGGTCATCGCTCTGCATGGGTGGGATTGTCCGCCCGGAAAACCGGGCCGGTACATACTCGCCGGGTAGCATGGCAACCGTGACACGGGCCGCAGGTTTCCGGCCCGGGATGGGGGGGCATCAGTCAGGAGCCGGGACGTGCGGCAGGGCGGCCAGCCCGGACAAACCTTCTGTCATGCCGGCTCTGCCGGCAGCAAAAAACGGACTTTGCTCCCTTGTTGTCTGTGCCTGCGCCCCGGCCGGGGTGCGCATTGTCCTGTTTGCGTCATGGGGCAGCTGGCATCAAGGGGCACGTCTGCCTGTGTTGCGGGAGTGTGAGCCGGTCGCGTCAGGGGCGCTGTTGCCACAGGAACGGACACAACCTGAAGCCACGTCATGCTCAGTTTTCGGCAGTGGATGCCGATGACAGGTAATAAGGCTGTCCGTCAAGGATTATGACCATGTCGATTACTCCCGTTACATCCACACCGCAGGCCGGGCTGGCTACCGACAGCCAGTCCCGGGCGGGCGAACGCCAGAATGTAGGCAAGCAGTTGCGCCAGGTCCTGTCGGAGCAGCGTGACAGCATGACGCGCATGTTGTCGCAGGCCCGGCAGCAATCGGATGAATCCACCAAGGCCTCGGCCCGTCAGCGGCTGAACCTGCTGAAAGAGCAGGTCAAGCTGATGCGCACGCTGATGGCCGGCCTGCCACCCAAGCAGCAGAAGGCCATGGCGGCCCAGCTCAAGCAGATGGCGCAGGAGCTGAAACAGCTGGCCCGGCAACTGGATACCGGGGGCGGTGATGCCGGCGTGGACGTGTCGCTCAGCACGGGTGGGCTGGCCGCCGCCGGTCGTGACGAGGCGGGGGCGACCGAAGGCGAGGATGCCTCTGCCGCAGCCGAGGCGCAGCAGCTGGCAAGCGAGGCCCGGCAGGCCGAGGCCGCCAGCACCGATGACGGAACGGCGGGCGAAGGGGCCGGCAGCGGGGAGACCGGAGTGGCGCAGCAGGCGGACCAGGCCGCGGCAGACCTGTCGGCACTGGCGTCTTCTGGCCTGCGCAGCTGGTCGCCGTTTGGTGAGGATCGCCTGTCGCTGTCGGCCGAGGACGAGCAACTGGTTCGGGAAATACTGTCCGGATTGCGGCAGATGGTGGGCATGGCCCGGCGTGCCGATTCGCATGACCGTGATGCCAGGGAGGCCGAAAAAGCCTTGCAGGAATTGGGCCGGCAACTGGGGCTGGGAGCGTCGGTCAGCGTGTCGGTCTGACACGGCGAGCGGCCGGCAGATGCAAAAACGCCCACCGGACGGTGGGCGTTGTGCATGGCAGGTCACCGGGGTCCGGTGACTTGCGGATCAGTGGAACTGTTCTTCTTCGGTCGAGCCGGTCAGGGCCTTCACCGACGAGGAACCGCCCTGGATCACGGTGGTGACGTCGTCGAAGTAGCCGGCGCCGACTTCCTGCTGGTGCGACACGAAGGTGTAACCCTGTTCGCGGGCGGCAAATTCCG
>JAGPIM010000132.1 GCA_018055005.1 Laribacter sp. | reverse complement strand
TTTGCCGAGCGCGCCCGCCTGTTTGCCTTGCCGCGTTCCAGCTGGGCCGATTACAACCCGGAACTGATCTCGGCCGGCGGCGGCGTGTTCCCGCGCAGCGCCAAGTCGATCGAACTGTCGCCGCAAGTGCGGGCCTGGCTCAAGACCGAGCGCGACAGCATGGCGCCGCTGGAGCTGATCCACGCCATCCTCAAGGCCGAAGCAGACCTGCTGTACAACGGTGGCATCGGCACCTACATCAAGGCCAGCACCGAAACCCATGCCGACGCGCGCGACCGCGCCAACGACGGCCTGCGGGTGGATGGCTGCGACCTGAACGTGCGGGTGGTGGGCGAGGGCGGCAACCTGGGTTGCACCCAGCGCGGTCGCATCGAGTTTGCCCGCAAGGGCGGCCTGATCTGCACCGATGCCATCGACAACTCGGCCGGCGTCGACTGCTCGGACCACGAGGTCAACATCAAGATCCTGCTGGGTTCGGTGATCCAGTCCGGTGACATGACGCTCAAGCAGCGCAATGACCTGCTGGCGGAAATGACGGATGAAGTCGGGCAGCTGGTGTTGCGCAACAACTACCTGCAAACCGAGATCCTCGCGGTCAATCGCGCCAACGCGATGAACATGCTCAATGCCCAGCAGCGCATGATCAGCCATCTGGAAAAAACCGGTGAACTCAATCGCCAGATCGAGTTCCTGCCATCCGATGACGAGATCAACGAGCGGCGCCTGGCCAAGTGCGGCCTGACCACGCCGGAAGTCGCCGTCCTGCTGGCCTACAGCAAGATTTCGCTCGACAAGGCACTGCTGGCTTCGGACCTGCCGGACGACACCGACTTTACGCCGGTGCTGGTGGACTATTTCCCGCACCCCTTGCAGAGCCGTTTTGGCGAAGCGATGAAGTCGCATCACCTGCGGCGCGAAATCATCGCCAACCAGCTGGCCAACCGGGTGGTCAACCGCATGGGCGCGACCTTCGTGTTCCGCATGCAGGAAGAAACCAGTCTGCCGGCCGACGTGATCTGCCGCGCCTTCTGGGCGGCCGACCGGATTTTCGGTGCCGAAACCGTCTGGCGCGAAATCGAAGCGCTGGACAACGTGGTGCCGGCTGATCTCCAGGTCGAGCTGATGGTCGAGCTGCGGACCCTGCTCGAGCGAGCCGTCCGCTGGCTGCTGCGCAACCGCAAGGGACATGCCGGCGTGAGCGAAGCCGTGGCGCTGTATCAGGATGCAGCCCGGACCCTGCTGGCCTCCTTGCCGGAGCTGGTGCCGTCGCACCTGTATACCCGTGCTGCTGCCCGCCAGCTGGCCTGGATCGAGGACAGCGTGCCGGAGCGGCTGGCGATGATGCTGGCACGGCTGGAATACGTACCGGCGTTCTTTGACGTGACCGAACTGTCACGCAAGACCGGCATTGAGCTGACGGTGGCGGCCCGCGCCTATTACATGCTGGGTCGCGAGCTGGATCTGGACTGGCTGGCGCAGGCGATTACCCGCCTGCCGCGGGACAACCGCTGGCAGTCTCTGGCCCGTACGGCACTGCGTGACGATCTTTATCGGCTGCACGGTGATCTGGCCACTGCTGCCCTGGGTTGCCCGACCTGCGATGTGGCGGATTACGTGACTCCGTGGCTGGCCGAACGGGATGCCGCGCTGGTGGCGGTCCGGCAGACGCTGGCCGAACTGCGCGGTTATGCGCAGCTTGATCTTGCCATGCTGTCGGCCGGCATGCGGGAAATTGCCAACCAGCTGATGAACTAACACCTGACAGTGTGAAAACCCCCGGCAGACCAGTCTGCCGGGGGTTTTGTTTTACCTGGTGGAACCGTTTGTTAAGACAATTAACTTGATTTTTTATAAGTATGTACACTTACTGATCTGGATCAATATTCCTGACAAATAATGAACCCTAACATCCACGCCAACTGACGATGTCATTATTGCGGCTTGTGCACCATTGAATGCAGGTCTGGCGCCAGGTGTCGGGTCATTGTCGCCCCGGTTTTTTCCTTTGCCGCTTTGGCGGCAGCCTTTATCTGTCACTATTTCCAGGAGTAATTTCATGACCCGACTGGCCTCGGTAGAGCATTTTCTGCAACCCTTGCACCAGCGTTACCAGCACGAACCGGAATACATGCAGGCCGTGCGCGAGGTGCTGACCTCACTGTGGCCCTTCCTTGACGCCAATCCGCGTTATGCCGAACAAGGTCTGCTGGAGCGTCTGGTCGAGCCCGAGCGCGTGATCCAGTTCCGTGTGTCGTGGGTGGACGACGCCGGTCGCGTGCAGGTCAACCGTGCCTGGCGCGTGCAGTTCAACTCGGCCATCGGTCCCTTCAAGGGCGGCATGCGCTTTCACCCCTCGGTCAACCTGTCCATCCTCAAGTTCCTCGGTTTCGAGCAGACGTTCAAGAATGCGCTGACCACGCTGCCGATGGGTGGTGGCAAGGGCGGGGCGGATTTTGATCCCAAGGGCAAGAGTGATGGCGAGATCATGCGCTTCTGCCAGGCGCTGATCACCGAACTGTACCGTCATCTGGGCCCGGACACTGACGTTCCGGCCGGTGACATCGGCGTGGGTGGCCGCGAAGTCGGCTTCATGGCCGGCATGATGAAAAAGCTGTCGAACCAGACTGGTTGCGTCTTTACCGGCAAGGGTCTGTCGTTCGGTGGCAGCCTGATGCGTCCGGAAGCCACCGGTTACGGCCTGATCTACTTCACCGATGCCATGCTGGCCCGCCACGGCATGTCGCTGGACGGCCTGACGGTATCGGTGTCCGGCTCGGGCAACGTGGCACAGTTTGCCATCGACAAGGCCATGCAGCGTGGCGCCCGGGTGGTAACGGCATCGGACAGCAATGGTACCGTGGTTGATCCGCAGGGCTTTACCCCGGAAAAACTGGCTGCGCTGGCCGAAGTAAAAAACCATCGCTACGGCCGGATCGAGGACTACGCCAGCCAGCTGGGTCTGGACTACCTGCCGGGTTGCCAGCCGTGGGTCGTGCCGGTGGACGTGGCCCTGCCGTGTGCCACCCAGAACGAACTGGATCTCGATGCTGCCCGTACCCTGATTGCCAATGGCGTGCGTGCCGTGGCCGAAGGCGCCAACATGCCGACAACCCTGGCTGCAACCGAGGCTTTCCTGGAAGCTGGCGTACTGTTTGCCCCGGGCAAGGCTGCCAATGCCGGCGGGGTGGCAACTTCGGGCCTGGAGATGGCTCAGAACGCGGCCCGTCTGTGCTGGAAGGCCGAAGATGTCGACCAGCGCCTGAACAACATCATGCTGGACATCCACGCTTCGTGCGAACGCTTCGGCAGCGGTGGTGAACAGGTCAACTACGTAACGGGCGCCAACATTGCCGGCTTCGTCAAGGTTGCTGATGCCATGCTGGCGCAAGGGGTTCTGTAACTGTCACAAAACAGGTAAGTATTTTTGCCGCTTATACCTTTCATTGTGAATAGAGTGCCGCTGCCGGATTGAGGGTCGGAGTGGTCGGACCTAAAACCAGAACATCATCACGTTCGTGGTGATGTTTATGGAAGGTGCTGATCATGAAGACTTGCAGATTCTGGCGGCGGACAGCTGGTGCCGCCGTCGTGTTGGGTTTGTCCACACTGGCATTGACGGCAACAGCTGACGGGCTGCCAGTCAACCAGCAGGCGTGGCAGGAACAGGCTGCCGAGTACTACGGGCCACTGCATTCATCGTTTGGTTCACCGCACAACCTGATCGAAGCAGACCAGATTTACGATGTAACCATCGGTCCGAACGGTATGGCGGCGACCTCCGGCCTGACCGGGACGCTGGATGTAGTCAAGGGGTCGAAGGTTTTCGGTTTCCGGATTACCAACCAGAGCAATCAGCCGGTGCCGGTGATGCTGAAAGGAATGGATAAACCGATCGTGGTTGCCATGCCGGGGCAGAATACCTATTTCGCCTGGTCGTTCGATACCTGGAACACCAATCCCAACGCCCTGATGCTGGGTAGTGCTTCCGTACCGATCTATATTGGTCCCGAACCGTACAACACATGATGTGTCTGTGCCTGCCCGGGCACGCTCATCCGGATTTGCGGACCACCGTTTCCCCCGGTGGTCTTTTTTCGTGCCTGCATTCCGGCAGGCGTTACGATTTACATGTGATTCGGCGCACGCTCATAATCCGCGCTTTGGCTGTTGCAGGAGAAAGGCTTCATGCAGATTCAGGACGCAACGATTACGCGGCTGGTGGTGCACCGGGTAGGTAATGCTACCCGTGGGGAGCCGCTGCTGCTGTCCGGACGGGCGACGGAAATCGACGAGGCGGTATCCGGCCTGCTGCTGGAGGGCTACCTCAAGGGCATCGTGTCCGAGCGACGCAAGTACCAGTTTTTTCACGAATCCGACCTGAAGCTCAACGAGATGTACCAGTACTCGCGCGAGTGTTTTCGCGGCGAGCTGGATTTCCTGGCGTACTCGCAACGGGTGGCCAAACACCTGTATGCGCGTTCGCAGCATCCCAACATCAGTGCCGGTGACGTGTTCGTGATCGAATTTGCCGGCCTGCATGACGGTGAGCGCGAAATGCGGGCGCTGGGCATTTTCAAGTCGGAAATCCGTGACGATTTCCTGACCCTGACCGAATCAGGTCAGGAGTTTGCCATCGGTCATGCCAGCGGAATCAATACCCGGTTGATCGACAAGGGAGCGCTGGTCCTGGAGTACGGACCGTATGCCTACGCTGTGGACCGGCTGGGACAGCAGGCAAAATTCTGGACCGAGGATTTCCTGCAGGCCATGCGGCTGCCTGACCCGGCCGCCACGACCCGGGTTGTGGCCAAAGTGGTGGAGGAACTGTCCGGTGTGCTGGAGGATCCGCTGACGCAGTCGCGCTTCAAGGATGACATGCTTACGCTGTGCCAGGAGAGCGAACAGCTGTCGGCGAACGACTTCTCCAGAGCCGCCGAACAATACCTGCCGCGGGAAACCGTCCATCAGGCATTCGATTCGGCTGTTGAGGCAAGTGGCTATACCTTTGAAGCGGCGCCGCCCGTGCCGGCCGAGAGCATGGCACGGCGACTGGAGAGAACGCTGTCCCGTTATGGTGTGGGGCATGGCGTCAGTGTCTTGCTGCCTCACGGCACCACTTTGCGAGCGGTGGAGTCCAGTTCAGGTACGGATGGTGGCTTGACCTTGATATTGCAGCTTGTGCAGCGCGACATGAACTGAATATGCAGATCACCTCAAGGCATGCGACAGGCCTGCAATCGTGATAATCTGTCTTTGCAAAAGAGAAATTCTGGCGTTGCCATTTTCGGCCCATCTGCAATCTGGAGGTGATGTGTATGTTTCCTGAATACCGCGACCTGATTCACAAGCTTAAGATCGAAGACGAGCATTTCCGTACGGTGTTCAATCGCCACAATGAACTTGATCACAAGATCAAGAACATGGAAGACAGCATTACGCTGGCTACACCGGCCGAAGTGGAAGTGCTGAAAAAGGAAAAGCTCCGTCTCAAGGACGAGCTGTATGTCATGCTGAAGACTGCCAGCGCATAGTCCTGACGGATTGACTGCACAAATGAAACGCCCTGCCATCTGGCAGGGCGTTTTGTAGTTGTAGTTTCTCCTGGCAGTATCAGCTCAAGGTACGCGACACTTCGCGGGTCAGGTGCGGTGCTTCCACCTTCAGGCCGTGGGCAAGCGGGGTCGGATTGCGCAGCTCGGCTGTCAGCTTGTCGCTGTCGAGGGCATTTTCCCATTTGGCCACGACTACCGTTGCCACGGTATTGCCCACCAGGTTGGTCAGGGCGCGGGCTTCGGACATGAAGCGGTCAATGCCCAGGATCAGGGCCAGGCCGGCAACCGGAATGTCCGGCACCGTGGCCAGCGTGGCGGCCAGGGTGATGAAGCCCGATCCGGTGACTCCGGCGGCGCCTTTTGAGGTCAGCAGCAACACGCCGATGATGGTGAGCTCCTGGGTCAGGGTCAGCTCGATGCCGCATGCCTGGGCAATGAAGATCGCTGCCATGGTCAGGTAGATCGACGTGCCGTCCAGATTGAACGAATAGCCGGTCGGTACCACGAGACCCACCACTGATTTCTGGCAGCCCAGCTGTTCCAGCTTGGCCATCAGGCGCGGCAGGGCCGACTCACTCGAGCTGGTTCCCAGCACGATCAGCAGTTCTTCCTTGATGTAACGGACCAGTTTCCAGATGCTGAATCCGCAGAAACGGGTGATTGTTCCCAGTACCAGACCGATGAACAGCAGGCAGGTCAGGTAGAAACTGCCCATCAGCGCGGCCAGCGAGCTCAGGCTCGACACCCCGTATTTGCCAATGGTGAATGCCATGGCACCGAAGGCACCGATCGGAGCCAGCTTCATGATGAAGCCGATGGCAGCAAACAGGGCATGCGAGATGTCCTCGACCAGTTTGACGACCGGCTTGCCGGACTGCCCCATCATCGACAAGGCAAAGCCGAACAGTACCGAAAACAGCAGCACTTGCAGGATTTCGCCTTCGGCGAACGCACCCACCACACTGTTTGGAATGATGTGCAGGACAAAGTCGACCACCGACTGTTCACCAGCCTTGGCGGTGTATTTGGCAATGGCACCCGTATCCAGGGTCGCTGGGTCCACGTTCATGCCTGCACCCGGCTTGAGCACATTGACGACCACCAGACCGATGATCAGCGCCAGAGTCGTGACGACTTCGAAGTAGAGCAGGGCCTTGCCGCCGACCCGACCGACCTTCTTCATGTCTTCCATGCCTGCGATGCCCACCACTACGGTGCAGAAGATGATTGGCGTGATCATCATCTTGACCAGTTTGATAAAGCCGTCGCCCAGCGGTTTCATGGCCGTACCGCTGTCCGGCATGAAATGGCCAAGCAACACGCCGCATATAATGGCAACAATCACCTGAAAATACAGGCTTTTATACAGCTTTCTGGATTGCATGATGAAGATCTCCCGCAGTATTCGTACATTCGACCGTGCACGGTGCCCCAAGTCTTGCTGATGGAATCACCGGAACTTATGGTCAATGTTGAAGACTTTTTTACCCGGACGGGATTGGGGCTTTCCCGATTAGGGAAAACCCGCACGTCAGCTGGCCTGCTTGACCACACAAATGGGCGTTGGCATGCTGGAGCCTCAACTTAAAACGATCGTTTCAAAAAAAGAGGGGAACACCATGAAATTCAAACCCGCACTGTGCTCCGTTGCTGCCCTGCTGGCATGTGGTCTTGCCCAGGCCGAAGGCATCGTCGGCACCTGGAAAACCATCGATGACGAAACCAGACAGCCCAAGGCTCTGGTGCAGATCACGGAAACCGGAAAAGAATACCAAGGCAAGATCATCAGGCTCTTTGCCAACCCGGATGTCAAATGCAGCAAATGTGAAGGTGACCGCAAGGACAAGCCGGTCGATGGCATGACGATCCTGTGGGGACTGAAGAAAACCGGGGAGACTTATGAAGGCGGCAAGATTCTTGACCCGAAGAATGGGAAAATCTACGACAGCAAAGCCAGGCTGGTTGATGGTGGTCAAAAGCTGGAAGTGCGTGGTTTCATGGGAGTTTCGCTTCTGGGCCGTACCCAGACCTGGGATCGCCAATAACGCTTTCATGCCATCGTGCCCGATACGGGCATGGGTTGTCTGAATTGTAAAAGTTCAGACTTGATCTGACAGTGGGCTTTGCCGAAAGGTGGGGTTACCCGTTTTGATAGAGGTGCGAATCTTCATCAAAACAGCGCTCAATGCGCAGGAGTAACCCCATGTCTAGTCTCAACCAGAACGGGCACTGTTGCACAAATCCTCCTCCACCGCAGCTTGGTAAGATAGCGGCATGGCCAAGCCCTCTCCGAAACGCTACCGAAGCCTGCAACCAAGCCCTGATCCACCGTGGCTCCCTGTCCGTCTGGCTGGACACGAGCATGTCATGGCAGG
>JAGPIM010000131.1 GCA_018055005.1 Laribacter sp. | reverse complement strand
GTCGAAACATTGCGCACCGTGGGTGGTGTGCGCAGGCTGGCTGCCGAGCGTCTGGGCATCAGCGAGCGTACCCTGCGCTACAAACTGGCCCGCTGGCGTGAAGCGGGTGAAATCGACTTGGCCACCCTTGCGGGTGAGCGGCACGGAGAAGATGCATGAGAACCGAAGGGATCGATCAATTGCTGGGCGAGCTGCGTACTGTCGCAACCCTGGCATCCGGCAAGCCGGCACCGCAACAGGTTGTCAAGGATGCCGCCGAGCCTGTCGACTTTGCGGCCGTGCTTCAGGCCTCGCTCGACAAGGTGGCCGAGCGGCAGGCCGGCAGCCAGAACCTGCAGCAGCGCTGGGAGCTGGGTGACGAAAACGTCAACCTGCACGATGTCATGCTGTCGCTGCAAAAAGCCAGCCTGTCATTCCAGACCATGGTACAGGTCCGCAACAAGCTGGTCAGTGCCTACCAAGACATCATGAATACGCAGGTTTGACCTGTATCCGAGCACGGCACCTGTACGTGCCTGTCCAGCCTGCATCTGATTTATGGCCGAATTGAACGAATCCTCCCCTCCGACCTTCCAGCAGCGCGTACGCGAGGCGCTGGAGCGTTACCGTGCCTTGCCCGGCAACAAGAAACTGTTGCTGTTCGGCGGCATGGCTGCCGTGGCGTCCATTCTGGTCGCTGCCTACCTGTACACGCGCGAACCTGCCTACAAGGTGCTGTTCAGCAATCTGCCCGACCGCGAAGGCGGGCAGGTGACCGAAGCGCTGACCAAGCTCAACGTGCCCTACCAGCTTGCCGACGGCGGCGTGATCCGGGTGCCGGCCGAGCAGGTGTATTCCACCCGCCTCAAGCTGGCCTCCGAAGGTTTGCCCAAGGCCAGTGGCGTCGGGTTCGAGCTGATGGACAACCAGAAGTTCGGTATCAGCCAGTTCGCCGAACAGGTCAATTACCAGCGTGCCGTCGAGGGTGAACTGGCCCGTACCATCGAAGCCCTGGGCGTGGTCGAGTCGGCCCGTGTGCATCTCGCCATGCCCAAGCAAAGCGTGTTCGTGCGCGAACAGCAGCTGCCGACCGCCTCGGTGCTGCTGAACCTGCGTCCGGGCTTCATTCTTGATGCCGGCCAGATTGCCGGCATCCGCAACCTGGTGGCCTCGGCCGTGCCGGGCTTGCCGCAAAAGAACATCACCATCGTCGACCAGGAAGGCAACCTGATATCGCGCATGCCGGACATGGAAGACGGCTCGGCCGGCCTGTCGCGCCGCCAGCTGGATTACGTGCGCCAGATCGAAACCGGCCTGACCAAGCGCATCGAGGCCATCCTTGAACCCATCGTCGGCAGTGGTAATGCCCGGGCACAGGTCACAGCTGCCGTGGACTTCTCCGAAGTCGAGCAGACCGCGGAAACCTTCAATCCCAATACGCCGCCCAATGCCGGCGCCATCCGCAGCCAGCAGACCAGCGAATCGCAGACCCGTGAAGAAGCGCCGCAGGGCGGTGTGCCGGGCGCCCTGTCCAACCAGCCGCCCAATGCCGCTGCGGCACCGGTCACCTTGCCGCCCGGAACCCAGGCCGGCCTGATGCCCGCTCCCAACGGCCAGCAAAACCAGGCCCGGCCGGTCAAGAGCAACAAGGAAGCCACGACCAACTACGAAGTCGACCGCACCATCCAGCATGTCCGCCAGCAGACCGGTGCCCTCAAGCGCGTCACGGCGGCTGTCGTGGTCAACTTCAAGCGCACGACCACGGCGGACGGCAATGCCAAGATGACGCCGTTGTCCGAGCAGGAAATGCAGCAGCTGGACAAGCTGGTGCGCGAAGCCATGGGCTTCAGCCAGGATCGCGGGGATTCGGTGCAGGTCGTCAATGCCTCGTTTGCCGATACCGCCGGCAGCAAGGCTGCATTGCAGGATCGTCTGCTCGACTATGCCAGCAACAATCCGGGTGAAATCCTCAAATGGGTGCTGGGTGCGCTGGTGGTGCTGTATCTGCTGTTCGGTGTCATCCGGCCGGTGGTGCGCGACATCGTCAAGCCCAAGCCGGTCTTGCCGCAGCCAGGTTCTGATGCTGCTGCCGAGGGTGAGGAGATGGCCGGCGAGGGTGGCATGACCCTTGAAGACCTGGCCAACCTGGATCCGAAGGAGCTGGCCCGCCGCGAATACGACTCCATGCTGGAAGGCGCGCGGCAAGTGGTGCGTGCTGATCCGCGCATGGCCGCCCAGATCATCAAGGAATGGGTGAACAACGATGAGTGATGCCGGTATCCGCCGGAGCGCAGTGCTGCTCTTCAGTCTGGGACAGGCCGATGCGGTCGAGGTATTCAAGTATCTCGGGCCGAAGGAAGTCCAGAAGATTTCGACCATGATGACCCAGATCACCAACCTGGGCCGGGACGAAATCATGCAGGCAGCCCAGCTGTTCCGTGACGAGGCGCAGATGCGCGCATCGATCGATGCGTCTGATGAATTCCTGAAGCGGGTGCTGACCGAGGCGCTGGGTGAGGACAAAGCCTCCAACCTCTTGGACAAGATCACCCAGGGCAACGACCACACCGGCATCGAAAGCCTCAAGTGGATGGATCCGGCATCGGCTGCCGACCTGATCCGTAACGAACACCCGCAGATCATTGCCACCATTCTGGTCCATCTCGATCCGGACCAGTCCAGTGCCATCCTGCAGAATTTTACCGACCGCCTGCGCAACGATGTCCTGCTGCGGATTGCCACGCTGGAAGGCGTGCAGCCGCAGGCCCTGCGCGAACTCAACGACGTGCTCACGCAGCTGCTGTCCGGTTCCGACCGCATCAAGAAGAGTGCCATGGGCGGCATCCAGCTGACGGCCGAAATCCTCAACTTCATGGGAGCCAACGTCGAGCATTCGGCGCTGGGTTCCATCCGCGAATACGACCCGGAACTGGCGCAGCGCATCCAGGACAAGATGTTCGTGTTCGAAAACCTGCGCGACCTCGACAACCGGTCGATCCAGATCCTGCTGCGCGAAGTGTCGAGCGAGTCGCTTATCCTGGCACTCAAGGGCACCAGCAACGAGCTCAAGGAAAAGATCTTCAAGAACATGTCGTCGCGTGCGGCCGAAATGCTGCGCGACGATTTCGAGGCCAAGGGTCCGGTCAAGGTGTCGGAAGTCGAAGCCGAACAGAAGGAAATCCTCAAGATCGTGCGCAAGCTCGCCGACGATGGCCAGATCGTAATGGCCGGCAAGGGAGGCGAGGAAGGTGTCGTCGAGTAAGTCATCCCTGCGCCCCTTGTCTGGCGAAGCGGTCAGCTGGCAGCGCTGGGAGCTGGCCCCGCTGGATGCGCCAAAGCCCGATGCACTGGCCGGAGTTGACCTGGAGGCGCTGGCCCAGGCGCTGGAGGCAGGCGCCTTGCCGACAGTGGAGGAGGCCGAAGGCGTCGAGGACGATACCGTTGTCGAAGACGAGCAGGCCGGAGAGGCAGAGCCTCCGCCGCCAAGCGAGGATGTGACCGAAAGCGTACAACTGGCGTACCCGACCGCAGCCGAGCTGGAGGCCATCCATCAGGAAGCGTACCAGGCCGGTTTTGCCGCCGGAGAGGCCGAGGGTCGCTCGGCTGGCCGGCAGGCCGGCCGGGATGAAGTCGTGGCCGAGCTGCGGCCGCAACTGCTGGCCGAGTTGCAGGCGCTCGAAGCCTTGCGTACGGCGCTGGATGCCCGCGTGGCAGCGCTGGATGTCGAAGTGGCTCCGCAATTGAGTGCGCTGGCGCTGAGTTGTGCACAGCGCATTGTCGCGGACCATGTCCGCAATTCGGCTCATGCCATCGAACCTTTGCTACTGCCGGTACTGGCCGGACTGGGCCGGCAATGGCAGCAGGCGCGCCTGCGGGTACACCCCGATGATCTGGCGCTGGTGCAGACGGTCACGGCCCGGGAGGCAGCAGAAGTACGCTGGCAGTTTGTCGCCGATCCGGTCATCGAGCGTGGCGGCTGCCTGCTCGAAGGGCCGTCCGGCCGGATGGACCTGACCCTGGCTGCCCGCTGGGCGGCCTTGCAGGATGCGCTGGGCGTCGAGCCACTGCCTGTGGACCCGCTTCCGTCTGAACCTGATACGGTGATCCAGCATGGCAGCACCGTGTAATCCCTGGCATGACTATCTGGCAGCCTGCTGTGCCACGGCCGGGCAGGCCGTGCTGGACCGGCCGCGGGGCTATCTGACGCGCGTCACCGGACTGGTGATGGAGGCCGTCGGCGTCCGTCTGCCGGTCGGTGGCGGTGCCTGGGTGACATTGCCGGACGGGCGGCGCATCGAAGCCGAAGTCGTCGGTTTTAACGGCGACGTGCTGTACCTGATGCCGGTCAGCTCCGTGCAGGGGCTGCTGCCGGGCGCAGCGGTCGAGCCCGACTGGCCGGTCAGTCCGCCTGTGTTTGGTCACGCGGCAACGCTGGATGCAGCCCAGGGTGGGCGTCGCGTACCGGTGGGCATGAAACTGCTGGGGCGGATTGTCGACTCCCTGGGGCGTCCGCTGGACGAAGCCGGCCCCGTGCATCCGGATACTTTTTATCCCCTGCATGCGGCCCCGATCAATCCGCTGGACCGTGACCCGGTGCGCTCCAGCATGGATGTGGGCGTGCGCGCCATCAACGGCCTGCTGACCGTGGGGCGTGGCCAGCGTCTGGGCTTGTTTGCCGGCTCCGGCGTGGGTAAATCCGTTCTGCTGGGCATGATGGCCAAGTACACGCGCGCCGATGTGGTGGTGGTCGGGCTGATCGGTGAACGGGGGCGCGAGGTCAAGGACTTCATCGAGAACATCCTTGGAGAAGAAGGCCTGGCGCGGGCCGTGGTGGTTGCGGCACCGGCGGATACACCGCCCCTGATGCGCCTGCACGGCGCGGCTTACGCCACTGCGCTGGCCGAGTATTACCGCGACCAGGGACTGGACGTGCTGCTGCTGATGGATTCGGTCACCCGCTATGCCATGGCCCAGCGCGAAATTGCCCTGGCCATCGGCGAACCGCCGGTGACCCGCGGTTATCCGCCATCGGTGTTTGCCAGGCTGCCGCAACTGATCGAGCGTGCGGGCAATGGCCGGGCCGGTGGCGGTTCGATCACCGCTTTCTATACCGTGCTGTCCGAAGGCGATGACCAGCAGGACCCGGTTGCCGACAGCTCGCGCGCCATTCTGGACGGCCACTTCGTGCTGAACCGGCGACTGGCCGAGGCAGGGCATTATCCGGCAATCGACATCGAGCAATCGATCAGCCGGGTGATGGTCGATGTAGTTTCGGCCGATCATGTCGCCAGCGCCCGCCGTTTCAAGCAGTTCTACTCGCGTTACCAGCGCAATCTCGACCTGATCAGTGTCGGTGCATACGTATCCGGTGCTGATCCCGTGCTGGATGAAGCCATTCGCCGGCATGACATGATGGAATCGTTCCTGATCCAGCCTGCGCACGAAGCCAGTTTTTTTGCCGAATCGGTGACGGCGCTCAATGCCACGCTGAATGGTGCATAACGTATCGTGGCCGCGCCAAGCCGTTATGCCTTGTTGCTGCGTCTGGCCAGCGAGCGCACAGACCGGGCAGCCAAACAGCTGGGGCAGTCGCAGCAAAGGCTGCAAGCTGCCGAGGCCAAGCTCATGCAGCTGTCGCAGTATCTGGGCGAGTATCGCCAGCAGCGGCTGGTGCGCGCCAGCCTAGGGATGGGGGCGCTGCAGTGGAATGACTTTCAGCGCTTTCTCGAGCGTCTGGAAGATGCCGAGCGCAGCCAGCAGCAAGACTGTGAATGGTGCCGGCAGGCCGTCGAGCAGGCGCGCCAGCAGTGGCAGGAAGCCCGTCAGCATCAGCGCGCCATGGAAACCCTGACCGAGCAGGAGGCAATGCGCCAGCTGGCCGAGCAGACACGGCGCGAACAGAAGCAAACGGACGAACTGGCGACCCGCGCCTTCATGCGCAAAGATTGATGATGAGTGGATTGTGTACAATCTGCCAAAACCTGGCGCGCTACTTGCTAGTATTTAGCCGCTTTTGACCCCTTGCCGACGACAAGCCCATGACCATCACTGTTTCTCCTGCTGTCCCGAATGCTGCCGTGGCCCCGGCTCAACAAGCCGGACGTCAGGATGCCGAGCCGTCGTCCCTGGGGGTATTTGCCGAACTGGTGCAGGCCCAGGTCGAGTCGATGAGCGGCGAAGCCGGTCATATCGTCAGCGAGGCAGACAAGAAAGATCCAAAGGATGCCGAGCCGGATGCCGACGTAACGGACCTGGCGGCCTTGCTCGGGTTGCCAGCCGGTCTGGCTGCAACACCTGTTGAGCCGCGCTCCTTGCCGCAACAGGCTTCCGACAAGAAGGAGCGGCTGACGGGATCGCAAGAAACCGAGTTGACAAAATTGCAAGAAACCGAAGGAAAAGGCGAGACGCTGCTGGATGCCGTGAAGGGGCAACTGGCTGATCAGGCTTCTCGTGATGCAAGCAAGGTCAACGGACTGGAGCGCAAGGGGGGGGAGCAGCATGCCCTTGCCGCAGGCGAGGCGGAAACTGCTGAAGCCCAGGCAGGAGAGGCTGGTGAGGCCGGACCGGATGGCAAGCCGCTGGTTCCATTGTCCCAGAGCACCGTGCAAAGCCGGGGTGAAGGGCTGGTGTCAACTCTTGCCGCCTCGGCCAAGGAGGACGGCAAGGCTGACCGGCACAACTTGCCGGATTCCGGTGTGAAGTCCTCCCTTGAGTCGTTGAATCCGTTGATGGCATCGGCTGACAAAACGGACAAATCCCATGTCGCGCCCTCTGAACGTACGCCTCTGAACCTGCCGGTACAGACACAGGTTGGCCGGCCAGGGTGGAGCGAGGAAGTAGGCAAGAACATCAGTCTGATGCTGCGGCACCGGCTGGACGGTGCCCAGATGCAGCTGAATCCTGCGCATCTGGGGCCGATTGAAATCAGCCTCAAGCTGTCTGCTGACAACCAGATGAGTGTGTCGTTCGTGGCCGCTTCGGCGCAGACGCGGGACGCTCTGGAGCAGGGCATGAACCGGCTGGCGCAGATGCTGTCCGGGCAAGGTGTCCAGCTGGCGGATGCCCAGGTGTCGTCGGGACAGTACGGGGACGGACGGCAGGCCCAGGAATTTGCCGGCAACGGCAATCCGGGGCAGGGGCAGCGGCGTGCCGACGCGCCGGCATTTTCCCTGGACATGCGTGATGACGCCCCGGCCGGAACCGCAACTCCGCGCGAGACACCGCTCAGGCCCGATGGTCTTGTCAGTGTATTCGCATGATTTGATTTTGAGGCTTTCGCGGGCGGGGGAAATCCGCGAAAATGTGTACAACATTATTCACCTCTCATGAGATAAGCATAAATGGCAAGTCTGACCGAAGCGTCCGCACCTGCATCGGGTGGTGGTAAAAAACTCATGATCGTGATTGGCCTGCTGGGCCTGGTGGTTTTGCTGCTGGCCGGTGCTGTCGGTTACCTGTTCCTGAACAAGCCCGATCCGGCGGCAGCGCACGAAGCCGTACCTGCTGCCAAGCACGTACCGGTATTTGAAAAAATCGATACGTTTGTCGTCAATCTGGGCGGACACGACACCGTGTTGCAGACCGAGCTGCAAGTCGAGCTGAGTGACGAGGCCGGGCGTGAAATGCTCAAGCAGTACATGCCGCGCATCCGCAACAACCTGATCATGCTGCTCTCCAGCAAGACGGCCGACGAGGTCGCAACGGCCGAAGGCAAGGCGCGCCTGCGCGGACAGATCCGCAGCGTGATCAACGAATCGCTGGCAGAAACCGGCCGGCGCGACGTGGTGCGTTCGGTGGTGTTCAATTCCTTCATCGTCCAGCTGCAATAAGAACCGCTACTCATGGCTGACGACATCCTTTCGCAGGAAGAGGTTGATGCGCTACTGCGCGGTGTAACCGGCGACGACCAGGACGAAGACCTTTCTGCTGCCAGTTCGGTCAAGAACTACGA
>JAGPIM010000130.1 GCA_018055005.1 Laribacter sp. | reverse complement strand
CCGTGCCCAACCTGATGGACGGCGTGCCCAACGTGTCACAGGTGCCCCTGCCGTCCGGCATCGAAACCACCTATGCCTGGCCGGTGGTGCAGTCAGGAACGTTCTGGTACCACTCGCACATGGGCCTGCAGGAACAGCAGGGGCTGGCCGGCCCGCTGATCCTCGAAAGCCCGGACAATGACGGGCTGAAATACGACCGCGAAGCGGTGCTCTTCATGGAAGACCGCCTGACCGCCGACCCGGACCAGGTGCTGGCGGCCTTGCAGGGCAAGACGGCCTCTGCCGCCGCCCGGGCGGCCATCGCCCCGCCTTCGCAACCGGTGTTTCCCTATCCGGGCGGCAAGATGTTCGGCGTGGACGTGCAGTACGGCCTGTTTCCGCTCAACGGCCGCCTGCCGGCCGAGCCGACCGTGATCGATGCCCGGCCGGGTGAAGTGCTGCGCCTGCGCATCCTCAATGCCTCGGCCTCGTCGTACTTCCTGTTCAACGTCCAGTCGCACCAGCTGGAAGTGGTGGCCAAGGACGGCAACCGCACGCGCCCGCTGCCGGCCGACAACATCCTGCTGGCA
Organism: Laribacter sp.; assembly: GCA_018055005.1. Classification (GTDB taxonomy): domain Bacteria; phylum Pseudomonadota; class Gammaproteobacteria; order Burkholderiales; family Aquaspirillaceae; genus Laribacter. The sequence goes on along the minus strand of JAGPIM010000130.1, from coordinate 7,380 downwards.
ACGGCCGAGCGCTACGATGCCCTGATCAAGGCCGGCAAGCCCGGCATCTACCGCATCACCGGAGCCGCAGTCGGCCAGACCACCGGGGCACTGGCGCTGCTGCGTGTCGGCAGCGCCCCCCTGCCGGACAAGCCCGCAGCCCCGTCGCCGGCCAATACCCGGCTGGAAGGCAAGACGGTCGATGCCGACGATGTCCGCGCACCGTTCGTTACCGAACTGCCGGTCGTGCCGGTGGAAACCGTGCCGGAAGTACTGGCCGGCAACATGCAGACCTACCGCTGGAGCATCAACGGCGAGTATTACCCGGATGCCAGCCCGGAGGTGATTACCGCAGGCCGCCGGGTCAGGCTGGAGGTGGTGAACGACACCATGATGTTCCATCCGATGCACCTGCACGGCCACTTCTTCCGGGTGGAGCGCGAAGGCATGACGGACGCGGCACATTCGGCGCTGATGGACACCTATTCGGTGCCGCCGAAATCACGGGTCACGCTGGCGTTCTATTCGGACAATCCCGGCCGCTGGGTATTCCACTGCCACAACATGTACCACATGGCAGCCGGCATGCTGCGGGTGATCGAATACCGCGCCGGCAGCTGAGGCTGGGCCAGAGCCGGGCAGAAAATGCCTGCCCGGCTCCCCCGAACGTCTGGAACAGGCCTTGTTGTTGCCCCATGCCGGAACGGCCAAGCGGGACCGGTAACGGCACGGGCGACCTGCCGCCGCAGGACAGCCCTGTTTGCGGCAGCGGCCGACATGGCTGCTCACCGAAAAAGCGGAGCAACCTCTCTGCTCATGCGGCACCAGGCGCTGGCAACAGTACCCGTGCTACGTACATGCACCTTGTCCCGTCAGCCGGTAAACATGCCTCCATGAGACTGCACTACCTGCAGCACAGGAAACCGGATGGTCTTTCCCGGCAAAGCGGGCCTTGCAGAAGTTCAGCCACCACCGGCCCGTGTCTTATTGATGCGCGCCTTGCAGATAACGATCAATCACGGCCACATCAGCCGCACTCGGAACCGCTACCCGTCCGTGGGCCGCCCGCATGTAGCTTTCCATGTGCGCCACAACCCCCGGCCAGCGACCGGCAGGCAGGCGGTCCGGAGCAGGAGCGGCATGACACTGGCTGCAATAGCGTTGCACCAGCCGGGCACCGGGGCTGCCGGCCGGTGCGGCCGTGTGCTGCCACATCCAGCCATTGCCGCGCAGGGTCTGCATCTGCCGGTAGCTGTCCTGCCAGTGCTGGCGCAGGGCGGCCTGCCGCTCCGGACCTTCGGGCATGGATGCCATCCGGTTCATGTCGTCCTGCATGCGGCTGACCTGCGGTTGCATGGCCTGTGCATAGGCCGCCGGCGACATGCCAGAGGGCATGGACCAGCCGGAGCCGGCCATCATGCCCGGCCCCCATTCACCACATCCCATCATGCCGCAGGCGCCCGACTGGTCCATGTCGCGCAGATAGCCTTGCATGGCCTGCCAGTGCCTCCCCGCAGCAGCCGGTTCCATCATGCTGCCCATGGGCATTTGCAGGCCTGCTACACGCTGGCTCCAGTCTGGCGTGCCGGATTCACCGGCTTGCACCATCGTCATGACCAGCAACAATGCCAGCGCCCCTCCTGTCCTGATTGTCCGCAGCCGCATCGCTTGTCCCTGAATCTGTCCTGAGGCTCTGACTGTAGGCAGCCGGACGGTCTCCTGCTGCCGATGCCGGCTGTCCGGCAGCAAACAGCCTGCCGAACGGCGTGGATCATCGACAGGAAACGACAGGACCGGCGGAGGAAAACGGACACGCCATTGACATCAAATCAAATGGCTTTTCTCTTGCAGGACAACTATCAACCCGGACACTGATTACGAATGCTTTGGCAAAAATCAATAGCTGCCTGTTTGTCATGACTCATATTTCAGCTCTGACTGATATCCAGGTCCGGATCATCCAAACCTTGAACGATCGGCAGTAGCATGGACTTTGAATCCCGCGCACTCTCCAGCATCAAAGAAATCCTTCGCACGTATTTTGTCGATCGAGACTACACCCCTCTCCAAGCCTGCCTGGCGCCGCATGTTTCCTGGTTCGGCACCGGATCCCATGAAATAGCGCACTCCAGTCAGGAGGCCGCTTTGCTGCTGGAGGCTGAACGCCTGTCGTGGCCGGGACACTTTGACATTGTTGAACAGGACTACCGCAGCACTGTACTCACGCCCGAAAGCTGCTGTATCCAGGCCCGTTTTCTTCTGCGCCAGAATGACAGCACCGATTTGTTGCCGATGGAAATTCCCCTGCGTGTCAGCTGTGTCTGCCGTGAAGCGGAAGACGCCCTGTGCATCGAGCTGCTGCATGCTTCGACCCCGAACGCCGCCCAGGCCGAGCAGGAATACCTGCCCAGCCAGCACACCGCCACACAAAACCGGCGACTGCGGGCACTGCTGGACGAACGCACGCAGGAACTGAACCAGCGCAACCTTGAATTGAATGCCGTTCTCGACAACATGCCCGGAGCAGTCTGCCTCTACCGGCTGGACGAAGAACTGGCCCTGACGTTCTGCAGTGCCGGCTTTCTGCGCCTGATCGGCTGTGAGGCGGCACCGCCCAGCCTGCAAATGCTGCTGCTGCCGGAAACGGCCGGACAGGCGTTGCAGGAGCGCCAGAACCTGTTGCACAGCCAGAATGACATCGAACTGGAGTATCAGGTGCGCTGCCATGACGGCTCTACCCGCTGGCTGCTGGAAAAGGGGCGCTTGTTGCCTGATGGCCGCATGCATGCGGTTCTGGTAGACATCAGTGCCCGGCGCCACGCGCAGGCAATCCAGCAGCGCAATACCGAAAGTTACCGCCAGGCACTGGGGGCCATGTACCAGCGGGTCTTTGAAGTCGACCTGGAGCATGACAGATTCATGTGCATCACCGATGTTGCCGGTCATGCCGATTTCAGGCTGGCCGGTTCATACAAGGAGAACGTCGAGCTCGTCCTGAAGGTTGCCCACCCCGATGACCTGGAAATCGTGCGACAAACCTACGACCCGGCATGCATCCGGGCCCGCCTGCAACGTGGTGCGACTACACACCTGACGGAATACCGAAAATCCCTCAGGCAGGGAGGCCATGAGTGGCGGCGCTGCATCTGCATTCCGGTCATGAATGACGAAGGAGCACTCGACCGGCTGATTTTCTGCATTTCCAGCATTGACGAGCAAAAGCGCCAGCAAGAACGCATCCATCACGAGGCCCGGACCGACCACCTGACCCAGCTGCTCAACAAACATGCCATCGAAACCCGCATCAAGGATTGCCTGCGCCAGGACCCCGGACATCACGCGCTGCTGATCATCGATATCGACAACTTCAAGGACATCAACGACACCTTCGGTCACCTGTTTGGCGATGCCGTGCTGGCCAATCTGGCCATGCAGCTGCAACAGCATTTCCGGAGCGGTGACCTGCTGGGCCGGATCGGAGGTGACGAATTTCTGGTATTCATGCGCCACATCGGCCTGCCTGGCCAGTTGACTGACAAGGCCGGAGACCTGTGCCGAACCCTGCGCAAAACCTTCAGGCAGACCAGTCGTACCTGCCAGATCAGCGCCAGCATCGGTATCGCCTGTACGCCCGAACACGGCACGGGCTACACCGAACTGTTCACTCATGCAGACCAGGCGCTTTATCACGTCAAGGCCATGGGCAAAAACCATTACGCCCTCTACTCTCCCAGGCTGCACGACGTGCCGGCCGAATACCACAGCCAGCGGACGGCACAGGAACCGCATGCCGCGATCCAGCACGATGATTCACTGCTCGCCACCGTACTGGAACTGCTCTATCAGGCCCGCGACATGGACACGGTGCTCGAGCTGATCCTCGATCTGCTGGGCAACCGCTACAAGGTCAGCCGTTGCTATGTGTTTGAAAAGCACGCACATGAGCCACTGGTCGACAACACCTACGAATGGTGTGCCCCGCAGACGGAACCCATGAAATCCAAGCTGCAGGGCTTCCCGTACGGCAATTTTTCCGCCTTCCTGACACGCCTTGGTCCGGACGGCGTATTCAACTGCAGCAACATCAGCGAACTGGAACCGGAACTGCGCATTTTCCTGCACTCGCAGGGAATTACCGCCATCCTGCTGGTGGCCATCATGGATGCCGGCGAGCTGCGCGGCTTTGTCGGTTTCGACGACTGCCAGGGCACCCGGAGCTGGCGGGACGAGGAAATCGGCGCACTCAGCATGCTTTCAAAGCTGATCGGCACCTTCCTGCTCAAGACCCGGCTGGCCATCGGCCTGCAATCGGCCCACAACAACCTGCAGGCCATACTCGACAGTGTCGAAAATGCAACCTACGTGGTCGACTGCGATACCCACAGGCTGCTCTACCTCAACCGCAAGCTGCGCGAACTGCTTCCGCAGGCCAGGGTCGGCGACCCGTGCCACCAGGCATGTTTCGACAGTCTGGCACCGTGCGAACATTGTCCGCTGCCCGGGCTATCCGCCAGCAATCGCCATGCGAGCACGGAAGTCTACAACCCCTCGCTGGGCATCTGGTCGGACGTTCAGACTTCCCTGCTGTCGTGGAGCGGACACGAACACGTAGCCCTGCTCAACTGCATCGACATCACCCGTTACAGGCAGACCGGACAAACGGTGATTTCACACAGCTGAAAAAAAACATGCCCCGGCAAGGCCGGGGCATGACATCGAAGCGGGGCCGGAACGTATCAGGCGCGCTTCTTGAATTCGCTGGTGCGGGTATCGATTTCGATCTTGTCACCGATTTCGACGAATGCTGCCACCTGGATCACGGTGCCGTTGTGCAGGCGTGCCGGCTTCAGGACCTTGCCCGAAGTGTCGCCGCGCACGGCCGGCTCGGTGTATTCCACTTCACGCACCACGGTGGTCGGCAGTTCGACCGAGATGGCGCGGCCTTCGTAGAACACCACTTCGCACGGATCGATCATGCCGTCTTCCAGGAAGGGCAGCACGTCTTCCATGTTTTCGGCTTCGACTTCGTACTGGTTGAACTCGCCGTCCATGAACACGTACATCGGGTCGGCAAAGTAGGAATAGGTGCATTCCTTCTTGTCGAGCACGACGATGTCGAACTTTTCGTCAGCCTTGTACACCGCTTCGCTGGCGCTGCCAGTAAGCAGGTTCTTCATCTTCATCTTGACGACTGCGGCGTTGCGACCGGACTTGTTGTATTCGGTCTTCTGCACCACCATCGGTTGGCCGTCGAGCATGAACACGTTGCCGGAGCGGAGTTCCTGAGCGATCTTCATCTGATTCCTGTAACTGTCTGATTAGCGGCCACCAAGGGCCGGCGTTTCGGAAAACGCGTGATTATAAAAGACTTTCGCAAAAACGCGCCAGATTGGACGCCAGGTCGCCGTCGCCTGTACGCATCTTCACCCAGCGCCGGGCCTGTACAGCCAATGCCGGGTGCACGGCACGCCATGCCTGCCATGCCTGCGGCACGTTTTCCGGCCCGGCATTCCATGCCAGCTGCCATGCCCGGGCGGCCCCGGCCACCGGGGCATCCAGCCCCTCGCACCAGCGTTGCAGCCAGGCTTCCAGCTTGACGAGGTGGGCGTCTTCCTCCTGCCGGTAGATGTGCCAGGTCAGCGGCTGGCCCGCCCACTGTGCCCGCACGAACGAATCCTCGCCGCGCACGAAGTTCTCCTCGCAGCACCACAGCAGCCGGTCGTAATCCGGCTGCGCGACAAACGGCAGCACGGCCAGCGTCAACGCCCCGCGGCTGACCACCTCGCCCACCGCCGGCCGTCGCCCCAGCCAGTCTGCCACCGAATCCAGCACCCGGCCGTCCGGCACCAGCACGGTCAGCGCCTCGTTGCCTGTGGACACGGTGTCGAGCCAGACCGGCACGGCCGGATTGTCATAGGCGAACAGCGAAATCCTCGGCTGCCCTGGCGGCAGGGCAGACAGGCCCAACCGGGCCAGAAACGCCTGTTGTGCTGCCGGGTCGGCCACAAAGGCATCACGCTCCGCCAGCAGCGCAGCCTCGCGCAACAGGCCACCGGTACGGCCGGAAAATCCGGGGAAAAAGAAGTATTTGTCCAGCGGAGGCTGCGGCGAGGCCAGACCGTGACACGCCTCGGCCCAGTCTTCCGCCGTCAGGTATTCGAGGTTGATCCACACCGGCGCGGGCCGGCGCCCGGCCATGGCCTGCCGGAAACCGGCAGGCAGCTGGCAGCCAAAAGCCTCGACCACCACCCGCATAGGCTGTACGCCGGCGGGCAGCGAAGCCCCCCACGGCTCGACCAGCACGCCGTCAATGCACTGCGATCCGCCCAGCGGATCCAGCGCCGGCGCCAGCCGGGCAAAACTGGCCAGATCGTCCACCCACAACCGCACCGGCTCCTGGCGTTCGTGCGCCAGCTGGCGCGCCAGCCGCCAGGTCACGCCGATGTCACCGTAGTTGTCGATGACCGTGCAGAAAATATCCCATGAGAGCATGACAAACTTGAAAACCGGCCAAAGGGACGCATTGTTTCATGAATGCCCCGGCCGTCGAAACCCGCCGGCCCTGCCGACTGTCCACTTCCAGGAGACCCGGATGCAAGGAACTCCCTGCCCAGATTTCAGCCTGCCCGCCACGGGCGGCACCACGTTCACGCTGGCGGCGGCCCGCAAGCCGCTGGTGCTGTATTTCTATCCCAAGGACAACACGCCCGGTTGCAGCAACGAGGCGCAGGCCTTTGCCGCGCTGCACGCCGATTTCGAGGCAGCCGGCTGCGAAGTGGCCGGTATCTCGCGCGACAGCCTCAAGTCGCACGAAAACTTCCGGGCCAAGTTCGGCCTGCCCTTTCCCCTGCTGTCCGACCCGGATGAAACCGTCTGCAACCTGTTCGGCGTGATGAAGCTGAAAAACATGTACGGCAAGCAGGTGCGCGGCATCGAGCGCAGCACCTTCCTGATCGGCGAAGACGGCCGGATCGAAGCCGAATGGCGCGGCGTCAAGGTGCCGGGCCACGCCGAAGCCGTGCTTGCCGCCGTCCGGGCCCGTTGAGCCGTCCCTTCTTTTTTCCATCCCTTTCCGCGGTTCCGCCGCTTCATTTCCGGAAGGCCCCCCGCCTTCCGCCTCCTTCGCCACCCGCCTTGCGGGTCCGCACCCCATCGTGGAGCCGGCAGGCTGCTGCTGCCGGCTCTCCTTGCCGGCCACTCGCACCCGAACGCTCGCTGCTCGCAGGACGGTGCCGCGCCAAGGAGACATGATTGAGTACGCTGCTGCCCCACCTGTCACCCCTGACGGCCTTCGGCCTGCTCCTGCTGCTGGGAGTCATGGCCGGACAACTGATTTTCCGCACCGCCCGCCTGCCCGGCGTCACCGGCTACCTGCTCGGCGGTTTCCTGATCGGGCCCCAC
>JAGPIM010000015.1 GCA_018055005.1 Laribacter sp. | reverse complement strand
TTTTTGTCGACGACTCGCTGGTGGCCCGCAAGGAAATCACCCAGGTCCTCGACAAGATGGGCGTCAAATACCACCAGGCCACCAACGGGCGTGAAGCCTGGAACAAGCTCCAGGCCTTCGCCAGCCGGCCGTGGCAGAACGGTGAAACCCTGCACGACACGCTGAAGCTGATCCTCGTCGATGCCGAGATGCCGGAAATGGACGGCTACGTACTGACCCGCCACATCAAGAGCGACAAGCGCTTTGACGGCATTCCGGTTGTCATGCACTCATCCCTGTCATCCAATGCCAACCGTGCCATGGGCTCCTCTGTCGGTGTGGATGCCTATGTCGCCAAGTTTGAACCCACATTGCTGGCAGAAACCATGCTGCCGTTCTTGCAACGGTAGACAACAGCAGCCATCTCCGGCTTCCGCTAGAATGGCGCATTGCAGTCTGCCGCACCCATTTTCAGGAATCTTGCCCCATGATTGAGGCCGCCGACAAAAACCTCCGCTTTCTGGTCGTGGACGACTTTTCCACGATGCGGCGCATCTTGCGCAACCTGCTCAAGGAACTGGGCTTTACCAACGTCGACGAAGCCGAAGACGGTCAGGTTGCCCTGCACAAGCTGCGTTCGCAACCGTACGAATTCGTCGTGTCGGACTGGAACATGCCCAACATGACCGGCATCGAACTGCTGAGAGCAGTCCGTGCCGATACCCAGTTGCGTCATCTGCCCTTCCTGATGATCACGGCCGAAGCCAAGCGTGAAAACATCATCGAAGCTGCGCAGGCCGGTGCTTCCGGCTACATCGTCAAGCCGTTCACGGCCGCAACGCTCGAAGAAAAACTCGCCAAGATTTTCCAGTCAACCAGCCGCCAGGCTGGCTGAACCAGCCCGTCCACCAGGGAGGTAACGTGCCCGATCATCTCTTGGAAAGTGGCGACTCACCGGATCTGGAAGCCCTGTTCGATCAAGTCGCCTCATCCCGTCAAGCGCCCCCGGTCGCTGCACCACCAGCCGTGGAACCCGGCTGTGGAGACAGCCCCGATCTCCAGGCCCTGTTTGACGAGGTATCAGCCAGCTACCAGCCGGTACCGGCAGCCGGGTCTTCGGCCTTTCAGCCACCACCTGCCGCCATTTCTCCGCTGACTGAAACCGGCGACTCACCCGAGCTGCAGTCCCTGTTCGAGCAGGTAGCGGCCGATTACCACATTCCGGAAGAGGCCCTGAGCCAGATCACGGAAACCATCGGCCAGGCCGAGCAGATGTATTCCCGCGTCGGCCAGCTGACCCGCAAGCTGCACGACGCCCTGCACGAACTGGGTTACGACAAGTCGCTGGAGCGTGCTGCCAGTGCCATTCCTGACGCCAAGGACCGCCTGTCCTACATCGCCACCCTGACCGAGAATGCCGCCGAACGGGCCCTGAATGCCACTGATCGTGCCCAGCCGCATGTCACGGCACTGGAGCAGCAGGCCGGCGATCTGGCCGGGCAGTGGCAGCGGGCAGTCAACAACCAGCTCAGCGTGGACGAATTCCGCACTCTGGCCCTGCGAAGCCGCGACTACTTCACTCAGGTACCGGCGCAGACCCAGAAAGTTTCGGCCGAGTTGATGGAAATCGTCATGGCGCAGGATTTCCAGGACCTCACCGGGCAGGTCATCAAAAAAGTCGTGGACATGGTTCAGGTCATGGAGCACGAACTGCTGACCTTCCTGATGGAATACCAGCCAGAAGTCCGCATTGAGGCCGAGCCGGGGATGCTGGAAAACGGCCCGGTCGTCAATCCTGCCGGGCGTACGGACGTTGTCACCAATCAGCAGCAAGTCGATGATTTGCTGGCCAGCCTGGGCTTCTAGACCAGGGCTTGCCCCCTTTCCCCTATCGAGGATGTCATGAGCGATTTCGCCGGAATGGAAGAACTGCTTCAGGATTTTCTGACCGAATCGAGCGAGCTTCTGTCCGACGTCGACAACAAGCTGGTCGAGCTGGAAAAGTATCCGGAAGACAAAGGTCTGTTGAACGACATTTTTCGCGGGTTTCACACCATCAAGGGCGGTGCCGGCTTTCTCAATGCCGCTCCTCTAGTGACGCTGTGCCACCGGACCGAAAACCTGTTCGACAAGCTGCGCAACGGCGAGCTGAAGCTCGACAGCCACGTCATGGACGTGATCCTCGACGCCACCGGCGTGGTACGGGACATGTTCGGCGACCTGGCCCAGTCCCGCATGCCGGCCCCCGCTCCCCGGCATATCCTCGACAATCTGGATGCAGTCCTGTCCGGTCAGACTGCTCCGGTTGCTGCAGCACCGGTTGCAGCAACCAGCCAGCCGGGGGAACCGGACTGGCAACAACTGTATCAGGCAGTTGTGGTACCGGCAGACGCTGCAGCCCAGCTCACAGCCAAGCCAGCGCCCTCTACGGCGGTTGCAGCTGCTCCTGTACCCGCAGCGGCTCCGGCAGCTTCGGCACCACCACCGGCGCCGGCCCGGGATCGCAGTCCTGGCAGCAGCCCCCAGGAAGCAACTATCCGCATTGATACCCAACGGCTTGATCAGGTACTGAACCTCTCCGGAGAAATCGGCCTGACCAAAAACCGCCTGACCACCATCCGCACGGAAATCATGCAGGGCAATCTGGGGGCCAATACCCTGCGTTCGCTGGATGAAGCCGTCAGCCAACTGGACCTGCTGGTCGGTGACTTGCAGAACGCGGTGATGAAAACCCGCATGCAGCCTATCGGCCGACTGTTCCAGAAATATCCGAGACTGGCCCGCGATCTGGCCCGCCAGCTCGGAAAAGAAGTAGAGCTGGTGCTGTCCGGCGAGGAAACAGAACTCGACAAGACCATGATCGAGGACCTGAACGATCCGCTGGTACACCTCGTGCGCAATGCCGTCGACCACGGCATCGAAACCCCCGAGGAACGCCTGGCAGCTGGCAAATCAGCGCAAAGCATCGTGGAGTTGTCAGCCCAGCAGGTCGGCGACCATATCGTCATCGAAGTCGCCGATGACGGACGCGGCATGCGTGCAGACATGCTGCGCAAGAAAGCACTGGAAAAAGGCCTGATCGATCTCGAGCAGGCCAACAGCCTTGATGACAAACAGGCGCTGCACCTGATCTTTTTGCCAGGCTTTTCAACCAAGGACCAGATTTCCAGCGTATCCGGCCGGGGTGTCGGCATGGATGTGGTGCGGACCAACATCCAGAAGCTCAACGGCCGCATCGACATCAGCTCGGCTCCGAACGAAGGCACCAAGATCAGCATTTCGCTGCCGCTGACACTGGCCATCCTGCCCGTCCTGGTAGTCAAGGTCTGCAACCAGCCGTTTGCCGTACCGCTGGCGATGGTGCGGGAAATCATTCCGTTCTCGTCTGATTCGATCCAGGAAGTGTCGGGGCGTCCGACCATCGTGGTACGGGATGAAATCCTGCCGGTGCGCCGCCTGACCGAGCTGCTGGGCTGGAAAGCAACCCAGGAGCCGTGCTTTGGCGTACTGATGCAGTCGGCAGAGAAAACCTTCATCCTTGCTATCGACTCCTTTATCGGTCGTGACGATGTCGTCATCAAGCCACTGCAGAATATCCGCCCCAAAGGCGTGGCGGGTGCCACACTTTCGGGTGACGGTGCCGTAGTGCTGGTGCTCGACATGGAAGACCTGCTGAGCAATGACCGCGGCGACCACAAGCTGGCCCGGCCGGGCAACATGCCCATGCTGGAATCAGCCGCTGTCTGAGCCACACCCTCAGCCTCCGGTCAGTGACCTGACAAAGAAACCGGCCGGCAGACCAGTCTGCCGGACCGGCGGGCCTCAAGCGAAACCACATGAAGCAACCTTCCGCTTATATCGGCCGTCAACCCGTTTTGAACCGAAATCAGCAGATTATCGGCTACCAGATCCTGTTCCGGCCAGCAAAACACCAGCAAGACCACGGCACGGAAGATGCCGAACGGCATATTGGCAGTCACATCATCGTCAATACGCTGTCGAACATGGACGCCAGCGCCCTGATCGGCAACAAATACGCCTTCATCAAGGTGGGCCCCAGCCTGCTGATGAGCGACTTTCTGGACCTGCTCAATCCCCAGCGGGTCATCCTTGAGCTGTCCTCCACCCTGGATTCCGATCCGGCCATCATCAAGCGTACCGAGCAGTTGCGCCGTCACGGTTTTGGCCTGGCGCTGGATGACTACCGGCCCGCCGACAAACGCCATGGCCTGCTGCACATTGCCAACTACGTCAAACTGAGCCTCCAGCGTCTCGGACGTGAGCCACTGGACGAACTGAGCCAGGAGCTGCGCCATTTCCCGCTGATCCAGATCGCCGAACAGGTCGAAAGCCAGCAGGACTTCGCCTATTGCCATGAAATCGGCATGGACGGCTTTCAGGGACGCTATTTTGCCCGCCCCGAAACGCTGTCGGCACAAACGCTGCACCCGCAACTCGGCAACATCATCCAGTTGCTCAACAAGCTGCGCAGCAACGCCGAACCTACCGAAATCGAACTGGGATTCAAGCAGGATGTCGCCATGAGCTACAAACTCTTCCGCTACATCAACTCTGCCGGATTTGCCCTCGTCAACGAAATCACCAATTTCCGGCAGGCCGTGACCCTGTTGGGCTACCAGAAGCTGTATCGCTGGCTCACCCTGCTGCTGGTCACGGCCAGCGAGGATGTCGGCGTGCCTCCGGCCCTGCTCAAAACCGCAGTGACTCGTGCACGCTTCATGGAATTGCTGGCCCGTCAGGTCGGGCGGCGTCTGGAACCGGACAACGCTTTCGTCACCGGAATGTTTTCGCTGCTGGACGTACTGCTGGACATGCCGATGACCAACGCGCTCGACAACCTGCTCCTGCCCGACGACATCCGCACGGCACTGCTTGACCGGACCGGTGTGCTGGGCGTCATGCTACGGCTGGTCGAGTCGTGCGAAGATCCCCAGCTGGCCGACACCGGCCTCCTCTCGCACGCACTGGAACTGTCCCCCGACATCCTGAACGCCGCCCACGTTTCCGCTCTCTCCTGGGTGGAGGAGCTGCGGATTTGACCTGGACCGCCTGGCCACTGTGCTACCCTACGCCTCGCTCCGCCAGCGGGGCGTTGTCTTTCTGCCTGCTTTTTCCGAGCCTTACATGAACCTGATCGCGCTCGATACTTCGACCGAACTCCTGTCACTGGCCATCGCCATTGACGGCAAGCTCCTGAACGAACACCTGCATGTCGGCCAGCGCCATGCCGAACTGACCCTGCCGCTCCTGCGCTCGCTGCTGGCCGGCAGCCGGCATGCCTTGCAAGACTTTGACGCCATCGTTTACAGCCAGGGGCCTGGCGCCTTCACCGGACTGCGCATCGGCTGCGGCATCGCCCAGGGACTGGCCCTGGCTGCCGGCCTCCCGCTGATCGGCATACCCACCCTGGATGCACTGGCCCACCAGCACCCCGGTCCACGTGTGCTGGCCTGCCTTGATGCCCGCATGGGCGAAGTCTATGCCGCAGCATACGACAAGGAAACCGGCTGCCAGCCCCTCGCCATGGGGGTCTGGAAACCCGGGGAACTGCCAGTCCCGGACGGCCAGTGGCAAGGTGCCGGCAACGGCTTTGCCGTATTCGGCGACAGCCTCGCCGGACGGCTGGGCGCCCGGCTGACAGATGCTGACAGCTCTCTGGCTCCTTCAGCCAGTGCAATGATCGAACTGGCCCGCAGCCAGTGCTACCCCCGTGTCGCACCGGAACAGGCCGAACTCGTTTACCTGCGCAACAAGGTGGCACTGACCACCGCCGAACGGGCCCGCCAATGAGCCATCAGCTGCGACAGGCCCGGACAGCTGACATCGACACGCTGGCCGGCATGGCTGCCCGCAGCCAGACCGGTCCCTGGAGTGCCGGACAGCTGATGGATTCGCTCAAGGCCGGGCACGCCATTACGGTACTGGAGCAGGATGGACACCCCATCGGCTTCGCTGTCGTCCAGATCGTACTGGACGAGGCGGAACTGCTGGAAATCGTGATCGACCGTCCGTACCAGCGCCACGGCTGGGCACGCTGCCTGCTGGATCACCTGCAACAGCAATTGCGCCAGCAAGGTGTCAACCGGCTGTTGCTGGAAGTCCGGGCAGGCAATCTGCCTGCGCTCTCGCTTTACCGGCAATACGGACTGACCGAATTCGGCCGCCGCCGTGGTTACTACCCGGCTGCCGGCTGCCGCGAGGACGCCATCCTGATGGACATGCCGATATGAGCCGCCGCAAACAGGTTCTCGATGCCCTGCAACTGACTGACTGGCGCTTGCGCCAGCCAGCGACAGGCATGTCCGCAGGGGAGACCGAGGTCGTACCGTTGTCGCAAACTGAAGCAATCACGCCTGCTTCCGGTGTCGAACCGGTTCCGGCCGGGGTATGCGCACCCTCGTCCCTCGTCATGGAACAGGTGGCACCGGCCGATGACTGGGACAGCCTGGCCCGGCAAGTCTCCGGCTGCCGCGACTGCCGTCTGTGTGAAACCCGCACCCAGACGGTACTGGAACGCGGAAACCGCCAGGCTCCCTTGATGCTGATCGGCGAAGGGCCAGGCGAGCAGGAAGACCGGCAAGGTCGTCCCTTTGTCGGGCCGGCGGGCAAACTGCTGGATGCCATGCTGACAGCTACGGGCTGGTCACCGGAGCAGGATGTGTATGTCTGCAATGTGGTGAAATGCCGTCCGCCGGGCAACCGCAATCCGCAACCGGATGAAATGGCCGCCTGTCAGGCCTACCTGCAAGCGCAAATCAGGCTGGTACGGCCACGCCTGATCGTGGCACTCGGGCGGGTAGCCGCCCAGTCACTGCTGGGAACCGAACTCTCGATTGCCCGGTTGAGAGGCCAGACGCACCAGTATGCCGGCCACCCGCTGATCGTCACCTATCACCCGGCCTATCTGCTGCGCAATTTGCCGGACAAGGCCCGCGCCTGGCAGGACCTGTGCCGGATCCGCAGCGAACTGGCAACACAGCCAGCCAGCCGGTCGTCATGACCTGACGACGGGCCAGCAGAAAGCCTACATCTCGTCAGCCGCTGCCAGCACCCGGTTCTTGCCGGCCAGCTTGGCACGATACATGGCGTGATCGGCCCGCTCGATCAGGTCAAGCCCGGACTCTCCGGTACTCCAGACGGCGATGCCGGCCGAAAAGGTGATGACCAGACGGTCTTCGTTGGCCAGGAAAAAGGTTTTGGTCAGGTCCCGCTGCAGGCGCTCGACCAGTTCCAGCGCCTGCTCCTGCGAGGTATCCGGCATCAGGACGACAAATTCTTCGCCACCGAAACGGGCCACGGCATCACTGGGACGAACCCGTTCGCTGACCAGATCGACTACATAGCGCAGGGCATTGTCGCCTGTCCGGTGCCCGTAACGGTCGTTCAACTGCTTAAAATTGTCGATGTCGATCAGCGCCAGCGCCAGTGGCTGCCCGTTCCGTTCGGCCCGGCTGGCCTCGCGGGCAAACTGCTCATCCAGCCCGCGCCGGTTCAGTGCGCCGGTCAGCTGGTCTTCCTTGATTTTGGTACTGGCTTCGACCAGTTCGGCCTCCAGCAGCTCGATCCGGGCATTGACGGCCTCGACCTGATGCCGGGCACCTTGCAGTTCGTCATGAGCCGATGCCAGATCGGTATGAATGGCCCGGGTATCCTGCATCAACCGGCCGAGGATACCGTGCAGTCCGACCACATCGTGCGTCAGGGCCACTTCTTCGCCGTAACGGGAAAACCGTTCGCGATAGGTGTCGGTCTGGCTGGCCAGCATGCCTACCCGGCTGATGAAGCTGTCGAGCATTGAACGCATCGAGTCGGTCGCTTCATCCAGACTGTGCTTGATCAGGCCCTGCTGGTATACCGCCTCCTTGAGGCTGGCCTCGAGCTGGTAGATCTTGCGCATGGAAAGCGGTGCCTGGCTCAGGATGTCACGCATGGCCTCGACCTGCCCCCCCACGCGCGAGTCAGTCCCGACCAGTTCGGAAATGTTGTCGAGCAACACGCCCAGCAGCCCGGCCAGCGCATTGGCCAGACGATCCTCCTGCTCCAGCACCAGTTCGAGCCGGATCCAGAAACGCTTGAGCCGCCGGCCGAGCATTTCCAGGTCGTGTCCGCTGACTGTTTCATCCAGAAGCGAAACAAGGTTCATCAGCTCCTGCGCCAGCTCCGGATATCCCTTCAGGCGTGGCGAGACACCATTGACCAGCGTTCCCCGCAGGATGGTGCGCCACGTCATGCCGGCACCGTCACCGGACAGGGCCGGCCCTGAGCCGGTGCCGTCTCGAGTGGCACCGACCATCCCGGAAGAGTCGTCGGTGACATCCGGCAACTCGTCAAATGTCAGCAGGCTGTCAGCCGGACGCGTGGATGCGGCACTGGTTTTCCAGTTGTCCAGCAGGTTGCCGAGCTTGCCGTAGAGCAACAGCGGCTGTGCACCCGCGACAGACAAGACCCGTTCCAGGGTTTCGCGCTTGTGCGACTGGCTGATGGACAGCGGCATGTCCCACAGGCGTACCAGTTCGCGCAGGATGCGCGCCCAGTCCTGTCCGGCGGTCTGCTGCTCGGCCAGCGCCTGCATGACGGAGAATGACAGTTCGGCACCATCATGCCAGCGCTCGCCCTCAAGCGCCTGCCTCAGCCGGCCCAGACGCGGCGACAGTCTGGAAATGCCCGGTTGCTGCTCGATGTACTCCAGCAGTTCACGGGCAAAGACATTGGTTTCGTCGGGCTGGTGCGCGATTTCACAGAATGCCCGCCGGTAATGTTCGGGCGTGGGCGGAAGCTTATCGGCCGCAAGCTTGAGCAGCGCTTCTCGGGCGATTTCAGCGGGTGTCATCGGCACGGAGGGCTTTGGAGAGATTCGACCGGATGATTATACGGTCGCCCCGGCAACACGCCTACCGGGTTAGTCAAACATCATGTATCAGCGTGCAACAGGTCCGAGAACCTGGAAAAACACTTCTCCCTGCCGCACCATCCCCAGTTCGTTGCGGGCGCGTTCTTCAACGGCAGCATGACCGGTTTTCAGATCCTGCACATCGGCTGTCAGCACCATGTTGCGGGACAGCAGTTTTTCGTTGAGGGCACGCTGCTCGGTCAGCTGCGATTCAAGCTGCAACGAGCGCACCCAGCTGCCCTTGCCAAACCACAGGGGCCACTGGAGCAGGGCAATGCCGGTCAGCAGGACTACAGGAACAATACGCATAGGAAAAAAGCCGCCGGCAGAACCGGCGGCCCGACAGTAAGTTACTTCAGATGATAGAACGCAGCACGACCCGGATACGAGGCAGCACTGCCCAGTTCCTCTTCAATGCGCAGGAGCTGGTTGTACTTGGCCATGCGGTCCGAACGCGACAGCGAGCCGGTCTTGATCTGCATGCAGTTGGTGGCCACGGCGAGGTCGGCAATGGTGCTGTCCTCGGTTTCGCCGGAGCGGTGGCTCATCACGCTGGTGTAACCAGAACGCTTGGCCAGATCAACGGCCTTGAGGGTTTCGGACAGGCTGCCGATCTGGTTGATCTTGACCAGCAGGCTGTTGCAGATGCCCTGCTTGATGCCTTCGGCCAGGATGGCCGGATTGGTGACGAACACGTCATCACCCACCAGCTGCACCTTGTCGCCCAGCCTGTCGGTCAGCAGCTTCCAGCCGGCCCAGTCGTGCTCGCTCATGCCGTCCTCGATCGAAATGATCGGGTAGTTGTCGCACAGGGTCGCCAGATAGTTGGTGAACTCTTCGCTGCTCAGCGCCAGGTTTTCGCCGGCCAGATGGTATTTGCCGTCCTTGTAGAATTCCGAGCTGGCGCAGTCGAGCGCGATCAGCACGTCTTCACCCGGCACGTAACCGGCCTTGTCGGTGGCTTCCAGGATCAGCTTGATGGCATCTTCGTTGCGTGCGAGGTTCGGGGCAAAACCGCCTTCGTCACCCACTGCGGTCGAATAGCCCTTGTCGGCGCAGATCTTCTTCAGCGTATGGAAGATTTCCGCTCCGCAGCGCAGTGCTTCACGGAAGCTCCTGGCGCCCACCGGCATGATCATGAATTCCTGAATGTCCAGGGTGTTGTTGGCATGCGCGCCGCCGTTGATGACGTTCATCATCGGTACCGGCAGGCTCATCGGACCGGAACCGCCCAGATAGCGGTAAAGCGGCAGACCGACTTCGAGTGCAGCAGCCTTGGCCACGGCAACAGAGACGGCCAGGATGGCGTTGGCACCAAGGCTGCCCTTGTTGTCGGTGCCGTCGAGTTCCAGCAGGGTCTGGTCGATATAGGCCTGGTCGGTCGGATCCAGTCCGATCAGGGCTTCGCAGATTTCATTGTTGACGTGCTCGACGGCCTTGAGCACGCCCTTGCCCAGATAGCGTCGGGCATCACCGTCGCGCAGTTCCAGCGCTTCCTTTTCGCCGGTCGAGGCGCCCGACGGCACCGCCGCGCGGCCCATCACGCCACTGTCGAGCCATACGTCGCATTCGACAGTCGGATTGCCACGCGAATCCAGTACCTCGCGGGCGATCACATCCACGATCGAGCTCATCAAAATTCCCCCTTGTATTCAAACGGAATGTTACGGAAGCAAAAGAACGGGGCGTTCATGCACGCCCCGTCCGGAAACGACTGGTGTCACAAGGCCTGCTCGGCCAGGGGACGCGATTTGACCAGGCGGTCCAGTTCGACCAGCGTGGCCAGCAGGTCGTAGAGTTTGGGCAGCGGCCAGGCATTGGGCCCGTCGGACAGAGCCTTGCACGGGTCCGGATGGGTTTCCATGAAGATGCCGGCAATGCCGGTTGCAACGGCGGCACGGGCCAGCACCGGCACGAATTCGCGCTGGCCGCCCGAGCTGGTGCCTTGCCCGCCGGGCAACTGCACCGAGTGGGTGGCATCGTAGACCACCGGGCATCCGGTCCCGCGCATGATGGCAAGGCTGCGCATGTCGGATACCAGATTGTTGTAGCCGAACGAGGCACCGCGTTCGCACACCATGATGGTATCACCGTCAAAACCGGCCTCGCGGGCACCGTGGCGGGCCTTGGCTACCACGTTGAGCATGTCGCCCGGTGCGAGGAACTGGCCTTTCTTGATGTTGACCGGCTTGCCGGTGGCTGCCACGGCGCGGATAAAGTCGGTCTGCCGGCACAGGAAAGCCGGGGTCTGCAGGACGTCGACCACGGAAGCCGCCAGCGGGGCTTCTTCGGCGGTATGCACGTCGGTCAGCACCGGAACGCCAACCTGCTTTTTCACCTTGTCGAGGATGGCCAGGCCGGCATCAATGCCGAAACCGCGAAAGCTCTGGTCGGAGCTGCGGTTGGCCTTGTCGTAGCTCGACTTGTAGATGAACGGCAAACCAAGGCGGCTGGCCATTTCCTTGAGCTGGCCGGCGGTATCAATGGCGAACTGCTCGCCTTCGATGACACACGGGCCGGCAATCAGGAAGAGGGGCTGATCGAGCCCCGCGTCGAATCCACACAGTTTCATGCATGACTCCTGTTGTCCGGACAAGGCTCAACGGCCTTGTCCGGCGCAGCATTACTTGTTGTCAGCCTGGTAAGCCAGTGCTGCCTCGACATAGGCCTTGAACAGCGGATGGCCGTCACGCGGGGTCGAGGTGAATTCCGGATGAAACTGGCAGGCGAAGAACCAGCGGTGGTTGGGCAGCTCGATGGTTTCGACCAGTTTTTCGGCTCCGGCCGAGCGCCCGCTGATTTTCAGTCCGGCAGCTTCGAGGCGGTCGATATAGTGGTTGTTGACTTCGTAGCGGTGACGGTGACGCTCGACGATATGCTCGGAACCGTAAATACGGGCAGCCAGCGAACCGGGTTCGAGTACGCACTCCTGCCCGCCCAGGCGCATGGTGCCGCCGAGATTGGAGTTTTCGTCACGGGTTTCAATCTTGCCGTCGTGATTGACCCATTCGTCGATCAGCGCCACAACGGGGAAATCGGTCTGCGCATCGAATTCGGTCGAGTTGGCGCCCGGCATGCCGGCCATGTCGCGTGCAAATTCGATC
Organism: Laribacter sp.; assembly: GCA_018055005.1. Lineage (GTDB taxonomy): Bacteria > Pseudomonadota > Gammaproteobacteria > Burkholderiales > Aquaspirillaceae > Laribacter. Next base: position 14,763 of record JAGPIM010000015.1, on the reverse strand, counting down.
AGCGCCATCTGCATGCCAAGGCAGATGCCCAGATAAGGGATGTTGTGCTCGCGGGCATAGCGGACTGCCTTGATCTTGCCTTCGACACCGCGCTTGCCAAAACCGCCCGGCACCAGAATGGCATCCATGCCCTTGAGTGCGGCACATCCGTCGCGCTCGACTTCTTCGGAGTCAATGTAATGGATGTTGACTTCGCTGCGGGTGTGAATGCCGGCGTGCTTGAGGGCTTCGGACAACGACTTGTACGATTCGGTCAGGTCGACGTATTTGCCGACCATGGCGATGTTGACGCTGCGCGCCGGGTGCTCGATGGCATCAATGATGCCGTTCCATACCGACAGGTCGGCCGGTGGCAGCGACAGGTCGAGATGCTCGCAGATGATGTCGTCGATGCCCTGGGCATGCAGCATGCCCGGCACCTTGTAGATGCTGTCGGCGTCGTAGCAGCCGATGACGGCGTTTTCTTCAACGTTGCAGAAGAGCGCGATCTTGCGCTTTTCATCCTGTGGCAGCTCGCGGTCCATGCGGCAGATCAGGATGTCCGGCTGGATGCCAATTTCACGCAGTTCCTTGACCGAATGCTGGGTCGGCTTGGTCTTGATCTCGCCAGCCGCCGCAATGTAGGGCACGTAGGACAAATGCACGTAGAGGGTATTCTTGCGCCCGAAATTACTGCGCATCTGGCGGATGGCCTCAAGGAACGGCAACGACTCGATGTCGCCTACCGTACCGCCGACCTCGACAATGGCCACGTCCACGTCGCCGGCACCTTCGCGTACCTTGTGCTTGATTTCGTCCGTGATGTGCGGGATCACCTGCACGGTGCCGCCAAGGTAGTCGCCGCGGCGTTCCTTGGCGATGACCGATTCGTAAACCTGGCCGGTGGTGAAGTTGTTGCTCTTCTTCATCTTGGCGTGGATGAAGCGCTCGTAGTGTCCTAGATCAAGGTCGGTTTCGGCGCCGTCCTCGGTGACGAACACTTCACCATGCTGGAACGGACTCATTGTGCCCGGATCGACGTTGATGTACGGATCGAGCTTGAGCATGGTGACCTTGAGACCGCGCGACTCGAGGATCGCTGCAATGGACGCGGCGGCGATGCCTTTGCCCAGTGAGGAGACAACGCCGCCGGTAACGAAGATAAACTTGGTCATGGGATGTGAGACTCTACGGAATCCGGGATTGTAGCCGCAAAGGCAGGCGGCTTCAATTCTGGCCCACGGCAACACCTTGACTTTAGACGACAAACAGCAGCCGTCTGCGCGCAATGGCCCGCCTTCCGTCAAGCTGATTCCGGAGCGGTTCCCGGCTTGAGTAGGCTTCTGTTTTTATGGTATAAAGCCGGCTTTTACTGGATTCTGGAGATTTCACATCATGGCGCGAGTTTGCAAAGTCACCGGCAAGCGTCCGATGGTGGGTAACAACGTATCCCACGCCAACAACAAGACCAAGCGCCGCTTCCTGCCGAACCTGCAGTATCGCCGCTTCTGGGTCGAAAGCGAAAACCGCTGGGTCCGCATGCGCGTGTCGAACGCTGCCCTGCGTACCATCGACAAAGTTGGTATCGACGCCGTTCTTGCCGATCTGCGTGCCCGCGGCGAGATCTAAATCTCGGCCGAAGCAGCTGCTGACGACCCTATTCACCAAGAAGGAACGCCACCATGCGTGACAAGATCAAGCTGGAGTCGACCGCTGGTACCGGTCACTTCTACACCACCACCAAAAACAAGCGCACCATGCCGGAAAAGATGGAAATCAAGAAATTTGATCCGGTTGTACGCAAGCATGTCATCTACAAGGAAACCAAGCTCAAGTAACCGGGCTTTCTCCTTGTCGCCAAAACCGTCCAGGCCAATGCCGGACGGTTTTGTTTTGCGTAAAAGCAACATGAAAAAACCGGCGTACACGCCGGTTTTTTGTTCCCCTTCTCCTCAATGAGCCGACTGCATGGTGGAATGCAACAGCTTGTCGGTATAGGCAATGGCCGCGGCCGAAACCAGAAAAGCCAGATGCAGCGCCAGCTGCCATTTGATCGTGTGCTCCGGCAATTGCCCGGCGTTGATGAATGTCTGCAGCAAATGGATCGAAGAAATGGAAATGATGGCCATCGACAGCTTGACCTTCAGTACCGAGGCATTGACATGATCCAGCCACTCCGGCTGGTCCGGATGGTTGTCCAGCCGCAGGCGTGACACAAACGTTTCGTATCCGCCCACCGTGACCATCAACAGCAGGTTGGCGATCATCACCACGTCGATGAGCCCCAGCACTGTCAGCATGATCTCGATTTCCGTCAGCCGTGACAATTGCGTCAGCAGCTCCCACAACTGACTGAGAAACTTCCATGCATAAACGCCCTGCACCACGATCAGCCCCAGATAAATGGGAAGCTGCAGCCAGCGGCTCCAGAAAATGACCTTGCCCAGCCGGGAGGCCGGCAGCGGATTCGCCGGCAAGGTCGCAACAGAAGACAGTCGATCGCTCATAAAAACACTGATGTTGAAGAAAAATCACAAACCCAGACGCTGGCACAGCGTCGAAATCGATCCGGCCGCATTCAGGGTGTAGAAATGCAGCCCAGGTGCACCGCCCGACAGCAGGCGATCACAAAGGTCCGTCACCACATCCAGCCCCAGCGCCCGGATCGAATGCACATCATCACCATACCCGGCCAGCTTAAGCCGCAACCAGCGCGGAATCTCGGCTCCGCACAGATCGGAAAAACGTGCCAGCTGGCTGAAGTTGTAGATCGGCATGATGCCCGGCACGATGGGAATATCCACTCCACGGGCTCCGGCCTCATCCACAAAGCGGAAGTAGGCATCGGCATTGAAAAAATATTGGGTAATGGCCGAGTTGGCTCCCGCCTTGACCTTGCGTGCAAAGGCATCCAAGTCGGCTTGCGCACTGCCGGCCTGCGGGTGGTATTCGGGATAGGCGGCCACCTCGATATGGAAATGGTCACCATAGTGCTCGCGGATGAACGACACCAGTTCATTGGCATAGCGGAACTCTCCGACCCCCCCCATGCCCGAGGGAATGTCCCCGCGCAGCGCCACCACATGACGGATGCCATGGGCGCGATACTCGTCCAGGATGGCACGGATGTTGTCTCGCGTAGAGCCGATGCAGGACAGGTGCGGAGCTGCAGCATGGCCTTCGGCCCGGATATCCAGCACCGTCCGCAGCGTCCCTTCGCGCGTCGTGCCACCGGCACCAAAGGTCACGGAAAAAAAACCGGGCTTGAAGCGGGCCAGCTGCTTGCGTGCCGTCGCCAGCTTGGCCCGTCCCTCATCGGTCTTGGGCGGAAAAAATTCAAAACTGATCGTAGGCGTGGCACTCATCCGGAAACTCCGTCACTCAATTAGATTGTCCCAACTGTGCCGCAAGCCCTGCATGCAGGCAAGCAAGTCAAAGGCATATGCAAATGACAAACAAAGACCCCCGCCACAGCGGGGGCCTGACTTGCAGCAGCAGGATTACAGCGTACCCAGCGACTGGCGCACAGCTTCCAGGCACAGGGTATACAGCCCGTTGGGCAGGATTCCCAGACCCAGCAGCACGAGACCGTTCACGCCCAGCACCAGTTTCATGTCACCGCCAACCGTCAGCGCATCACCGGCACTACCGGTTGCTTCGTCAAAGTACACGGTCTTGACCACGCGCAGGTAATAGAAGGCACCGATCAGCGACATCACCACGCCAACCACAGCCAGCCAGGTCAGACCAACGTTCACGGCGGCCTCCAGCACGGCGAACTTGGCATAGAACCCTACCAGCGGCGGGATGCCGGCCATCGAGAACATCACCAGCAGTACCAGCAGGGCATACCAGGCATTCTTGCGGTTCAGCCCCTTCAGGTCATCCAGCGTTTCGCAGTCAAACCCGGCACGCGACAGGGCCAGCAACACACCGAAACCGGCCAGCGCCATCAGCATGTAGGTAATGGCATAGAACATCGCGGCACTGTAACCGGCCGGCGTCGCGGCCAGAATGCCGATCAGCATGAAACCCATGTGCGAAATGGTCGAATACGCCAGCATGCGCTTGATGTTGGTCTGCATGATGGCTGCCAGGTTGCCCACCACCAGCGAAGCGATTGCCAGCAGGATCAGCATCGGTTGCCATGCCACGGCTGCCGGCTCCAGCGCCTGCGCCAGGAAGCGGATCACGAACACGAAGGCCGCCAGCTTCGGGGCCGAACCGACAAACAGGGTCACGGCCGTCGGAGCGCCCTGGTATACGTCAGGCACCCACATGTGGAACGGAACCGCGCCCAGCTTGAACGCCAGACCGGCCACGATGAAGACCAGCCCCAGGCTGACCAGCGTCACGTTGGCATTGCCGGAAGCAATCGACTGGGCCACGGCCACGATGTGCAGCGACTGGGTGCCGCCGTACACCATCGAAACACCGTAGAGCAACAGGCCGGAGGCCAGCGCGCCCAGAACAAAGTACTTCATCGCCGCCTCGGTGGCCGGCACCGATTCACGCGACAGTGCAATCAGGGCATACAGGGCCAGCGACAACAGCTCCAGACCGATATACAGCGTCAGCATGTGGCTGGCCGACACCATGACGCACATGCCCAGGAGGGCAAACAGCATCAGGGTAAACAGCTCCCCCTTGAGAAAGCCGCGGTCAAAAGCATACTGGCGGGCGTAAATCATCGCGACCCCCGTCGCCACCACCAGCCCCAGCTTGGCCACACTGGCAATCGGGTCTGCCACGTACATGCCGCTGAAGGTCAGCACCGGGTATGGCAACCATGCAGCCAGCGTGGCAGCTCCGGTTGCCACCAGGGCCAGCATCGACAGCAGATAGGTCATACCGCGGCGTTCGCCCTTGACGAACAGGTCGATGATCAGGATCGCCGACACTGCGATGAGCAGCACGATCTCCGGCATGGCCGGCATCAGGTTCAAATCAGCCCAACTCATTTGATGGATTTCCTTCCTGCAGGTCGCGCCTTACAGCAGCTTGCTCTGCGCCACATGGCTCAAGAGATCATTGACGCTGGTATGCATGATGTCGACGAACATCTGCGGATACAGGCCCATGCCCAGCACGGCAACAGCCAGAATGCCCAGGATCAGGAATTCACGGCCACTGACATCCTGCAGCTCGTCAACATGTGCATTGCCGGTTTCACCAAACACCACGCGCTTGTACATCCACAGCGTGTAGGCCGCACCGAAGATCAGCGTCGTACCGGCAAAGAAGGCGTACCAGAAGTTCACCTGCACGGCCCCCATGATGACCATGAACTCGCCCACGAAGCCCGAGGTCGCCGGCAAGCCGGCATTGGCCATGGCAAAGAACAGTGCAAAGGCTGCGTAAACCGGCATCTTGTTCACCACACCGCCATAGTCGGCAATGTTGCGGCTGTGCATGCGGTCATACAGCACACCGATGCACATGAACATGGCAGCCGACACGAAGCCGTGCGAAATCATCTGAACCAGCGCCCCTTCGACGGCCCACTGGTTCAGCTCACCGGCATCAGTGAACATGAAGAAGCCCAGCGTCACGAAGCCCATGTGGGCAATCGACGAATACGCCACCAGTTTCTTCATGTCGGTCTGCACCAGGGCCACCAGACCGATGTACACCACCGCGACCAGCGACAGCACGATCATCAGGCTCGACAGTTCGCGGGCAGCATCCGGTACGATCGGCAGCAGGAAGCGCAGGAAACCGTACGCACCCAGCTTGAGGGTTATGGCAGCCAGCACCATCGAACCGCCGGTCGGCGCTTCAACGTGGGCATCCGGCAGCCAGGTATGCACTGGGAACATCGGCACCTTGACCGCGAACGACATGAAGAAGGCCACGAACAACAGGATCTGGGCGGTCAGCCCCAGCGGCACGGCCTGGAACTTGCTGATTTCGAAACTGCCACCCACCTGGAAGTACAGGTAGATGAACGAAACCAGCATCAGCAGCGAGCCCAGCAGGGTATAGAGGAAGAACTTGATCGACGCATACACGCGACGCGGCCCGCCCCATACGCCGATCACCAGGTACATCGGGATCAGCATCGCTTCAAAGAATACGTAGAACAGCACGGCATCCAGCGCGGCAAATGCACCGTTGATCAGGCCGGACATGATCAGGAAGGCGGCAAAGTACTGTGCCACCCGGGTCTGGATCACCTGCCAGCCCGCCAGCACCACCAGCAGGGTGGTGAAGCTGTTGAGGATGATGAACCAGACCGAAATGCCGTCGACGCCGAGGGCGTAATTGATGTTGAGACTGGCAATCCAGGGGGCCAGCTCGACAAACTGCATGCCTCCGTGCAGCGGCTGGAAGTTGAAATACAGCGGCAACGAGACCAGGAAACCTGCCAAGGACCCTGCCAGCGCAATCATGCGCGCAAGTCCGGCATTTTTCTCTCCCCCTGTCGCCAAGGTCAGCAATCCGGCCGCGATCGGCACCCAGATCACCAGACTGAGCAGATTCTCACTCATTTTTCGAACCTAGCTTTTCCTTTTGATTCATTCCGCCGCTTACACGCCGACCACAAAAACTGTCAGCAGCACAAGCACCCCGATAACCATCGCCGTGGCATAGCTGTAGATAAAGCCCGTTTGCAGCTTGCGGGTCACCGCAGCCAGCGCCCCCACTACCTTGGCCGATCCGTTCACCACCAGACCATCGATCAGCGTCTGGTCACCGGCTTTCCAGAAACCGGTTCCCAACATGCGGGAACCCTTGGCAAACACCGCGAAATACAGTTCGTCGAGGTAATACTTGTTCTCGAGCAGACGGTAGAGCGGATTGACGGCCCTCTGGATGGCCGCAGGAATCTGCGGTGCCACCATGTAGAACAGGAAGGACGTTGCCACACCTGCCAGAGCCAGCCAGAACGGCCAGGTCTGCAAGGCATGCAGGCCCATGGCCAGCGGCCCGTGGAATTCCTCGCGCAGCACTTCCATGGCGGGGTGGGCTTCGGTATTGACGAAGATCACGCCCTTGAAGAAGTTGCCGTACAGCATCGGATCGATGGTGAAGTAACCCACGAGCACCGATGGAATGGCCAGCAGGACCAAGGGCAGCGTCACCACCCACGGGGATTCATGCGGCTTGTCGTTCGGCCCCAGACCATGGTGTTCGCCATCGTCATGAGCATGATGCGCGTGATGGCCCTTCTGCATCCAGCGCTCCTTGCCGTGGAACACCAGGAAGTACAGCCGGAAGCTGTAGAAGGCGGTCACGAACACACCGATGTTGACTGCCAGGTAGGCAAAGTCGGCCCCCGGCAGGTTCGACGCATGCACGGCCTCGATGATCGAATCCTTGGAGTAGAAGCCGGAGAAGAACGGTGTACCGATCAGGGCCAGCGTTCCCAGCAGGCTGGTCAGCCAGGTAATCGGCATGTACTTGCGCAGGCCACCCATGTTGCGCATGTCCTGATCGTGGTGCATGCCCATGATCACCGAACCGGCAGCAAGGAACAGCAATGCCTTGAAGAAGGCGTGGGTCATCAGGTGGAACACGGCCACGTTGTAGGCCGACACACCCAGAGCCACCGTCATGTAACCGAGCTGGGACAGGGTGGAATAAGCCACCACACGCTTGATGTCGTTCTGCACGATACCGAGGAAGCCCATGAACAGCGCCGTGATCGAGCCGATCACCAGCACGAACGACAGGGCCGTGTCCGACAACTCGAACAGCGGACTCATGCGCGACACCATGAAGATGCCGGCTGTCACCATGGTGGCGGCGTGGATCAGTGCCGAAATCGGCGTCGGGCCTTCCATGGAATCCGGCAGCCACACGTGCAGCGGAAACTGCGCCGATTTGCCCATGGCACCGATGAACAGCAGGATGCAGGTCACCGTCATCAGCGACCATTCAACCCCCGGGAACAGCGACACGGTCGCATCCTTGAGGGCCGGTGCATTGGCGAACACGTCAGCATAGTTGAGGGAACCACCGAAGTGGTACAGCACCATGCCGATACCCAGCGCAAACCCGAAGTCACCGACACGGTTGACCAGGAAGGCCTTCAGGTTGGCAAAAATGGCCGTCTGGCGTTTGAACCAGAAACCGATCAGCAGGTAGGACACCAGACCCACGGCTTCCCAACCGAAGAACAGCTGGATGAAGTTGTTGCTCATCACCAGCATCAGCATCGAGAAGGTAAACAGCGAGATGTAGCTGAAGAAACGCTGGTAACCGGGATCGTCGTGCATGTAGCCGATGGTGTAGATGTGCACCATCAGCGACACGCTGGTGACCACCACCATCATCATGGCGGTCAGGCTGTCGACCAGGAAGCCAACCGAGTACGTCTGTCCTCCGACGGTCAGCCAGGTGTAGACGTCACCGTTGAACGGTGCAGCGCCGTTCAGGAGATCATTCAGCACCATGAAGGAACCCGCACACGAAACGGCCACCCCGAGGATGGTAATCACGTGCGCCGGGCGGCGGCCGATTGCCCAGCCAAACAGGCCGGCAATGGCCGAGCCCACCAGCGGGCTCAGCGCAATCAGCAGATAGAGGCTTTGCTTGTCCATGTTCTCTCTCTATTTCCCGGCTTAGCCCTTGAGTTGACCGAGATCCTCGACATTGATCGTGGCGAGGTTGCGGAACAGTACGACCAGGATCGCCAGACCGATGGCCGATTCTGCCGCTGCCACGGTCAGCACGAAGAACACGAAAATCTGTCCTGCCGTGTCACCGAAGTAGTGTGCAAAAGCAATGAAATTGAAGTTCACTGCCAGCAGCATCAGCTCGATTGCCATCAGCAGCACGATGACATTCTTGCGGTTCAGGAAGATCCCGAGCACGCTGATGGCGAACATCACGGCCGCGAGCACCAGATAATGCGTCAGTGTGAGCATGAGTGTTTTCCCCTTGTTGCGGCGCTCAGGCGGCCGAGTCTTCGGTGGCCTGCTCTTCCTCGCGCTTGACCGCCTGCATCTTGACGATGCGTACGCGGTCTTCGCGACGAGCCGTGACCTGCACTGCCGGATCCACCCACTTGGTGTCCTTGCGGTTGCGCTGGGTCAGCGCGATCGCGGCCACAATGGCCAGCAGCAGCAGTACCGCAGCCAGCTCGAACGGATAGAGGTAGACGGTGTAGATCTGCCGTCCGAGATCCTTGACATTCGAATAATCGGCTGCCAGCGCCACCGGAGACGGCATGTCGGACAGCCCGGCTGCCGGAGAGGTCAGCACGTAGGCCAGTTCCGCAATCAGCACGACCGCTACCAGACCGGCAAACGGCAGGTGCTTCCAGAAACCTTCCCGCAGTTTCTCGAAGTTGATGTCAAGCATCATCACCACGAAGAGGAACAGCACCATCACGGCACCGACGTACACCAGCACCAGCGCAATGGCCAAGAATTCTGCCTCGATCAGAAGCCAGTGCCCGGCAGACACAAAGAAGGCCAGCACCAGGTGCAGTACGGCATGCACCGGGTTCTTGGCGGTAATCACGCGCAGCCCGGCATACACCAGCAGGGCCGACAGCGCATAGAACAGGATCAGCTGGAACGACATGTCACCCCCTAGCGGTATTTGGCGTCGAGTTCACGGTTTTTCGCGATCTCGGCCTCGTACTGGTCGCCAATCGCCAGCAGCATCGGCTTCGTGTAATAGAGATCGCCCTTCTTTTCTCCGTGGAATTCGAAGATGTGGGTCTCGACGATGGCATCAGTCGGACAGGCTTCTTCGCAAAAGCCGCAGAAAATGCACTTCTGGTAATCGATCTCGTAGCGCGTGGTGCGACGGGTACCGTCGGCACGCTGCTCGGAATCGATGGTGATGGCCATGGCCGGACAGACCGCCTCGCACAGCTTGCAGGCAATGCAGCGCTCTTCACCGTTGGGATAACGGCGCTGGGCGTGCAGCCCGCGGAAACGCGGCGATACCGGTGTACGTTCTTCCGGGTACTGCACGGTGATCTTGCGGCTGAACAGGTGACGACCGGTCACTGTCATGCCCTTGACCAGCTCCGCGAGCAGGAAGGTCTTGAAGAATTGCTTGATCATGATGTCTCCATCGCCCCTTACTGCCAGATCGACAACGGGCTCATCATCCAGGCTCCAACCACCACAAGCCAGACGAGCGTCACCGGGATAAACACTTTCCAGCCCAGCCGCATGATCTGGTCATAACGATAGCGCGGGAAAGTGGCACGGAACCACAGGAAGAGGAACAGCACAAAAGCGGTCTTGGCAGCCAGCCACACGAAGCCCGGAGCCCCCAGTACCGGCACCGATGCCGGCAGCGGCGACAGCCAGCCGCCGAGGAACATCAGCGAGACCATGAGCGAAATCAGGATCATGTTGGCATATTCGGCGAGGAAGAACACCGCGAAGGCCATGCCTGAATATTCAACGTGGAAGCCTGCCACGATTTCCGACTCACCCTCGGCCACGTCAAACGGCGCGCGGTTGGTTTCGGCTACGCCCGAGATCAGGTACACGATGAAGAACGGAAAGAGTGGCAGCCAGTTCCACGACAGCAGCGAGCCCCCCATCATGCCGTGGCCCTGCTGCTCGACGATTTCGACGAGGTTGAGCGAACCCGAAGCCATCAGTACCCCGACCAGGGCAAAACCCATGGCGATTTCGTACGACACGATCTGTGCTGCCGAACGCATGGCGCCAAGGAAGGAGTACTTGGAGTTGGCAGCCCAGCCGGCAATGATGACGCCATACACGCCCATCGAAGTGATGGCCATGATGTAGAGCAGCGACGCATCGATGTTGGCCAGCACCAGATCCGGAGTGAACGGAATCACCGCCCAGGCCGCCAGTGCCGGGCCAATGGACAGCACCGGCCCCAGCACGAACAGGCTCTTGTTGGCCTTGGTCGGAAAAATGATTTCCTTGCTCAGGAGCTTGAGCGCGTCAGCGATCGGTTGCAGCAGCCCTTTCGGACCCACGCGGTTCGGTCCGATCCGCACCTGCATGTAGCCGATCACCTTGCGCTCGGCCAGCGTCAGGTATGCCACGCAGCCCATCAGCGGCAGCACGATGGCGACAATCTTGATCAGGGTCCAGGCCGTCATGCCCAGTTCGGCCCCCAGCAGGGATTGCAGGAGTTCCATGGCTTACCCTCGCTTCAGTTCAATGGAGTCGGACGACAGGCCGGCCGCAACACTGACCGCCAGGCGCACCACACCTTCGGGCACCGCACGGCAGGCGGCCAGCGTCACTGGTACGTCACGGCCATTCACCACCGCCACGGCAGCACCTTCGGACAGGTCCAGCGCGGCAAGCGTCTCCGGATGTACGCGCACTACGTCCGCTTCGCGGGCATCGCGCGTAGCCTGCAGGCTCGGAGCCTGACGCACCAGCGGGTCCAGTGCGTACAGCGGCACCTCGGCCAGACGCTCCAGCCCCGCGACCGGCGTTGCAGCCACCGACACGGTCATGCCGGCCAGACCGTTGTCCAGCAACCCGGCGATATCGCCGTTGCCCAGACATTCGGCACGCACGGCTTCAACCGTTTCGTAATCAAAACCGGCTGCGCCGACCAAGTTGCCCAGCACACGCAGGACCTTCCAGGCCGGACGGGTATCACCCAGCGGCTTGACCACGCCGTTGAACGATTGCAGGCGGCCTTCCATGTTGACGAAGGCACCCGCGGTTTCGGCAAACGGTGCAACCGGTAGCAGCACGTCGGCCGTTTCCAGCAGGGCCGGTGTCTTGAATGCGGTCAGTGCGGCGACAGTCTTGGCCTGGGCCAGGGCAGCACGGGCAGTTTCGGCCAGGATCAGGTCTGCATCCGGCTCTACGTTCAGCAACACGTAGGCTGCACGCGGCACAGCCAGCATGGCCTGCATGTCATGACCGGCGTCCGGACGACAAACCAGTTCAGCGCCTACGCTGTTGGCGGCGGCCCCCAGCACGCCTGCCGTGGCACCGGTCAGACGGGCAATGTCGTTGGCCAGCGCCAGGAGTTCAGCAAAACGCGGATGCTGCTCGGCCTGTGCACCCAGCATGATGGCTGCATTGCCTTCGGCTGCGATCAGGTCGGCAGCCATGCGGCGGGCGGCGTCATCCGCTTCGACTGCACGCACGTCAACGGTCGGCGAGGCATCACGTGCCTCGGCCACTGCGCGCAGTACCCGTGCCAGCGCCGGCACCAGTCCGGACGGTTTGACGATGCTCTTGCTGCTGACAGCGCAACGCAGGTCGTCATCTGCCAGACCGACCACGGAAAGCTTCAGGCCTTTTTTGACTGACTGACGCAGGCGGGAAGCCACCAGCGGCTGTTCCTTGCGCAGGTGGCTGCCGACCACCAGAGCGGCCGACAGGTCCGACAGGCTGGCGACCGTACGGCCAAGCCACAGGGCTCCGCCTTGCTTGCCGTCTGTACGGAAATCACTCCGGCGCGTACGGGCATCAACATGCTTGACACCCAGGGCAGAGGCCAGACGCTTGAGCAGGAACAGTTCCTCCAGCGTGGCATGCGGCGAACCGATAAAGCCGATCTGGTCTGCACCTTCACGGCCCTGCACGTCCCTCAGGGCATGCGAGACATAGTCAAGCGCAGCAGCCCAGTCGGTTTCAATCCATTTGCCGTCCTGCTTGACCATCGGCCGGGTCAGGCGGTTCTCGCTGTTGAGCCCTTCATAAGAGAAGCGGTCACGGTCGGAGAGCCAGCATTCGTTGAGCTGCTCGTTTTCCAGTGGCAAAACGCGCAGCACGCGATGGTTCTTGACCTGCACCACCAGATTGCTGCCCAGACCGTCATGCGGCGCCACCGACTTGCGGCGCGACAGTTCCCACGGCCGGGCACTGTAGCGGAACGGCTTGCTGGTCAAAGCACCGACCGGACAGAGATCAATCACGTTACCGGAAATTTCCGAGTCTACGGTCTTGCCAAGGAAGGGCAGGATTTCCGAGAACTCGCCCCGGTTGGCCATGCCGATTTCCTGGAAGCCGCCGATTTCCTCGGTAAAACGCACACAGCGGGTGCAGTGGATGCAGCGGGACATTTCCTCGGCAGAGACCAAGGGGCCCATTTCCTTGCCTACGACCGCACGCTTGTCTTCCTGGTAACGGCTCCGGGTATTGCCGTACCCCACCGCCAGATCCTGCAACTGGCATTCGCCGCCCTGGTCACAGATCGGGCAGTCCAGCGGGTGGTTGATCAGCAGGAACTCCATCACACCCTTCTGGGCCTTCAGGGCCAGATCAGAATGGGTGAATACCTTCATGCCGTCCGTGACCGGAGTGGCGCAGGCCGGCAGGGGCTTGGGCGCCTTTTCCACTTCGACCAGACACATGCGGCAGTTGGCGGCGATCGAGAGTTTCTTGTGGTAGCAGAAATGCGGGATGTAGGTACCGGCCGATTTGGCCGCCTCCATCACCGTGCTGCCGTCGGGTACGGTCAGCTTTTTACCGTCGATTTCGATTTCGAGTGCCATCGTTGCGCTCTTTTCTTCAACCGGCTGCGCCGGTTAACACCATTTGTGGTTGACCAGACACTTCTTGTGCTCGATGTGGTATTCGAACTCGTTGCGGAAGTGTTTGGTGAAGCTGCGGACCGGGAACACGGCGGCGTCAGCCAGCGCACAGATCGTGCGGCCGGCCATGTTGTTGCCGACCGAAGCGAGGAGATCCAGGTCTTCCGGACGGCCCTCGCCATGTTCGATGCGATGGATGATGCGATAGAGCCAGCCGGTCCCTTCCCGGCACGGCGTGCACTGGCCACAGGATTCTTCGTGGTAGAAGTACGCCAGACGCTCCAGGGCCTTGACCATGCACACGTCCTCGTTCATGACGATCACCGCACCGGAGCCGAGCATCGAACCGGCTTTGGCGATGCTGTCGTAGTCCATGGTGCAATCCATCATGATGTCGGCGGGCAATACCGGTGCGGAAGAACCACCCGGGATCACGGCCTTGAGCTTCTTGCCGTCCTTCATGCCGCCGGCCATTTCCAGCAGTTCGGCAAACGGAGTACCCAGCGGCACTTCGAAGTTGCCCGGACGATTGACGTGCCCGGACACCGAGAACAGCTTGGTACCGCCGTTGTTGGGCTTGCCCTTCTCGAGGAAGTTCTGCCCGCCGTCGCGGATGATGAACGGCACCGAAGCAAACGATTCGGTGTTGTTGATGGTAGTGGGCTTGCCGTAAAGGCCGAACGAGGCCGGGAACGGCGGCTTGAAGCGCGGCTGGCCTTTCTTGCCTTCAAGCGACTCGAGGAGCGCCGTTTCTTCACCACAGATGTACGCCCCGTAGCCGTGGTGAGCGAAGAGGTCGAAGCTGAATTCGCTGCCCAGGATGTTGCTGCCCAGCAGACCGGCACGACGGGCTTCGTCCAGCGCCTCTTCAAAGCGCTGGTATTCCTCGAAGATTTCGCCGTGGATGTAGTTGTAGCCACGCTTCACGCCCATGGCGTAGGCCGCGATGATCATGCCTTCGATCAGGGCGTGCGGGTTGAAGCGGTGGATGTCGCGGTCCTTGAAAGTCCCGGGTTCGCCTTCGTCGGTATTGCAGACGAGATACTTGTCGCCCGGAAACGAACGCGGCATGAACGACCACTTCAGTCCGGTCGGGAAACCGGCACCGCCGCGGCCACGCAGGTTGGAGCCCTTGACCTCGGCAATCACGTCCTCTTGCGGGATCTTGTTGTCGATGATCTTTTTCAGTGCCTGGTAACCGCCGCGCTTGACGTAGGCGTCCAGCTTCCAGCAGTTGGCGTCCGAAGTATCGACACCGTCGAAAATGACGCCGGATACGTACACAGCCATTATTCGAACTCCGCAAGTTTCTGGTCGATCGCTTCGGG
>JAGPIM010000129.1 GCA_018055005.1 Laribacter sp. | reverse complement strand
TTGTTGCCGCCGAACCGGTAGGCGATGCCCATCAGGCTCATGGCTTGCAGGATGATGTCTCCCATGGCTTCATCGCCGGGAGAGGACAGGCGGGTTTCAGCGCGGGGCTTGGCTGCCGTCTCGCTGGCACGAGCCGGACTCGTCAGTGCCAACGCAAGCGAGGCCAGCAGGGTTGCAGCAACGGGACGGAAAGCAAATTTCATGGGTGGCGAATGTAATCGACCCACCCCCGGCTGTAAAGACAACAGGTACAGCTTATATACTGCGGAAATCGGATCCACTCACAAACTTCATGCTGAAAGAGACCTTTGTCGCCATGCGCGATCTGCCGCGCCTGCGCGAGATTACCGCCATCCTGATTCGGCACGGACTGGGAGAGTTCGCCCAGCGGCTGAAGTTGCCGCGCGCGGTCGAAAAAGGCATTGAATGGTTCCGCGGCCCTCTGCCCGGTCCGGACGAGTATGTGCCGACACCCGTGCGCGTACGCCGGGCACTGGAGGATCTGGGGCCGACCTTCATCAAGTTCGGGCAGATCATGGCCACCCGGGTGGACGTGTTTCCTCCGGAATGGATTGCCGAGTTCGAAAAACTGCAGACCCGGGTGCCGCCGATTCCGGCCGGGCAGTTGTCTGCCGTGCTGACGGCTGCGCTGGGTGTGCCGGTCGAGAGTGTGTGTACCGAGTTTGATGCGCATCCGATCGGTGCGGCGTCCATCGCCCAGGTCCACCGGGCGCGGCTGCTGGACGGCACGCTGGTTGCCATCAAGCTGCGTCGCCCCGGCATTGTCGACAAGATCGACGCCGACCTGCGCATCCTCGGGCATCTGGCGCGCATGATCGAGGTCGAGTTCCCGGATGCGCGCCGTTACCAGCCGTCCGAAATGGTGGTGCAGTTTGCCAAGGCCTTGCGGCGGGAGCTCAACCTGGCGGCCGAGGCCCGCAACATGGAGCGTTTCGCCCAGCATTTTGCCGGGGATGAGCATATCGTTGTGCCGCGGGTGTACTGGGAACTCACCAATACCGGCGTCAACGTACAGGATTTTGTCGAGGGCATCCCGGCTACGGATCTGGCGGCTGTCGATGCCGCAGGACTGGACCGTGAGCTGCTGGCGCAGCGCGGGGCGGATGCCGTACTGAAGATGATCCTGATCGACGGTTTTTTCCATGCCGATCCGCATCCGGGCAACGTGTTCTTCCTGCCTGACAACCGCATCGTCTTTATCGACTTTGGCATGGTGGGCCGCCTGTCACGCGACCGCCGCGACGAGCTGGCCGATCTGCTGGCCGCCCTGTCGCGCCGTGACGAGCGTGGCGTTTACGACGTGCTGATCGAATGGACCGGCAATGCCCAGGTGGACGATGAACGCCTGAAGGCCGACATTGCCGAGTTCATGTTCCAGTACGAAGACCTGTCGCTGTCGGCGCTGGACCTGACTCAGCTGATCAATGACATCATGGGCCTGATGCGCGAACACTCCATCGTGTTGCCGGCCGATCTGTCCATGTTGTTCAAGGCGCTGATCACGCTGGAAGGTTTTGCCCGCCAGCTGGACCCGGATTTCAAGCTGATCGAGCACCTGAGCCCGTTCGTGCGCCACATCATCATGAGCCGCTACACACCCAAGGCCATTGCCGGGCGCAGCGGGCGCAGCATGCTTGACCTGCTTGGCATGATCGGCAACCTGCCGCGCGACATGGTCCGGCTGGTGAAAGGCATGCGGCGTGGCAAGTTCCACATCGACATTGACGTCAAACGGCTTGATCATTTCGGTTACCAGATCGACAAGAGCGCCAACCGCCTGACCATGGGCATCGTGACCGGCTGCCTGATCATTGGCTCGTCGATCGTGATGACGGTACAGGCCGGTCCGACCATGTTCGGGCTGCCGCTGTTCGGTTTTCTGGGCTTCATGGCAGCGTCTTTCAACAGTATCTGGATCATTCTGTCGATCTGGCGTGCCGGCAAGGATTACCAATGAAAGCCTTTTTGTCCGTCCTGTTGCTGTGGGCCGGTGTAGCAGTTGCCGCGCCGGCCTCTCTGGCCATCGAGATCCGGGTGCCGGATCAGGCGGTACAGCCCGGTGAACCGATCACCGGTGATGTGACGGTCGGCAGCTGGCAGGCTCGCCGGCACCATGGTCATGGTGTCTGGGTGGAAGGGCTGGACGTCCCTCTGGGCACCCGCCAGCCGGAAGCTCCACCCGTACCGGTTTTGCGTGCGCCGCTGAACCGGATCAGTTTCGTGTCGCTGGGCACGGCCTGGGCCAACCGTACGGTGGTCAACCTGGCTGACGGCCGTCGTGTGGAAGTGCCGGACAATGGCGCACCGGTAACCGGTTTCTGGATTTTGCCGAGCTTTGGTTCCGAAGGCCTGATGTACCGGCTGGCTGGCAGCCGGGCTGCCCTCTCTCGTCAGTCCGCCCGAAACAGCGCCCGGGTGACCGGCCAGCTGGGCCAATGGCTGAATGTGGGCACCTTGCTGACTGAAGTTTCTGGTGCCCGGGTTCTGGAGCTGGGCCCAGGGGGCAGTAGTGCAGGTTCAGCCATGATTGAATTGCGCGCAGTTCCGTCTGCCCGCTGAGGCTTGGCGAGGGCTGGTTGCAGCGCGGTATACTGTGCTGCAACACTGATTGTGGAGACGCCGCATGGCGCAATGGAAACCGAACGCGACTGTCGCGGCCGTTGTTGAACACGACGGTCGTTTTCTTTTGGTGGAAGAGCATACCCACGATGGTCCACAGTTCAACCAGCCGGCCGGCCACTGGGAGCTGGGTGAAACCCTTTTGGATGCCGTCGTCCGGGAAACCCGCGAGGAAACCGGTTTTATGGTCGAGCCCGTGCACCTGGTCGGCATTTATGCCGCCCCCCGGCGGGATGAACCTTCGATCGTGTACCTGCGTTTTGCCTTTGCCTGCCGTCTTGTGGGTGAGGTGCCGGATGCAGAACTGGACGAAGGCATCATCGGTCCGTGCTGGATGACGCTTGAAGAAATCCATGCCAGCCGCTCGCGTCATCGCAGTTCGCTGGTCGTGCGTTGTGCCGAGGATGCCCGCGCTGGCCGGCATTACCCGCTGGAGTTGCTGACTCATGTCGGCTTCGGGTCGAATGCGGCTTGAAGCCTGTCTGCTGGTGCTGGCACTGTGGTCTTGCGGAGCCCGGGCCGAGAGCCTTGGCGTTTGCTACGGTTATGGCTGCCACAAGCAGGCCTCGTTCGAGGTATTGCCGGCTGACATGCAGGGCCTGGCCCGGTTGTTTGCCGGGGTGAAGGGCGCCGATGACGAGCGCCAGGCCATTGCCCGTGCCATTGGCCTGATCGAACGCATTGGTGCGCGCACGACCCCGATCGGTGGTGACCGGGGCGGCAATTTTGCCGATGGAGCAGCAGAAGGCCGGCGTGATTGCGTGGACCACAGTACCAGTACGTCAGAATGGCTGGTCTGGCTGAACCGCCATGGCTGGATGCGCTTTCATCAGCCCATGGGCCGTACCTGGCGGGCACCGAGAATCGTGGATCTGCATTACACCGCCTGGATGCGGGATGACCAGGGGCAGGACTGGGCAGTTGACAGCTGGTTTTTCGACAACGGGCACGATGTAGTGGTTGTGCCGTTGCCGGTTTGGAACGAAGGATATTCACCGTCATGACGGAGAAAAAGAAACGCATCGTAGTCGGTTTGTCAGGCGGGGTGGACTCGTCGGTGACAGCCTATCTGCTCAAGCAGCAAGGTCACGAAGTGATCGGCGTATTCATGCAGAACTGGGAAGACGACAACGACAGCGAATACTGTTCGATCAAGCAGGATTCCCTTGACGCCATGAGTGTGGCCGACCTGCTCGGCATCGACATGGAAATCGTCAACTTTGCCAAGGAATACAAGGAACGGGTGTTCCAGTATTTTCTGGACGAATACTCGGCCGGCCGGACGCCCAATCCGGACGTGCTGTGCAATGCAGAAATCAAGTTCAAGGCTTTTCTTGATTACGCCATGGAGCTGGGAGCCGACTGCATCGCCACCGGTCATTACGCACGCAAGCTTGAACGCGATGGGCGGCACTATCTACTCAAGGGGGTTGATCCTGGCAAGGACCAGAGCTACTTCCTGTACCGGCTGGTGCCGGCCCAGCTCGAGAAGGCCCTGTTTCCACTGGGTGACCTGCACAAGACCGAAGTGCGGCGCATTGCCAGCGAGATCGGCTTGCCCAATGCCAGGAAAAAGGACTCCACGGGAATCTGCTTTATTGGCGAGCGTCCGTTCAGGGCTTTTTTGCAGCGTTACCTGCCGACGCACCCGGGGACCATGGTGACACCGGAAGGCCGCGTGGTCGGACAGCACGAGGGGTTGATGTACTACACCCTTGGACAACGCAAGGGACTGAACATCGGTGGCAGCAAGGATGGTAACGGCGAGCCCTGGTTTGTGGCCGGCAAGGACATTGCCCGTAACGAACTGATCGTGGTGCAGGGGCACGATCACCCGCTGTTGCTGAAACCGGTGCTGGAGGCCGAACAGCTGTCGTGGACGCTGGGAGCGGCGCCGGATGACGGGGCGTATGCGGCCAAGAACCGCTATCGCATGCCGGATGCTTCTTGTGAACTGACCAACCTGTCATCCGGGCGCATCCGCTTGGCTTTTGCGGATAGCCAGTGGTCGGTGACTCCTGGACAGTCAGCTGTGCTCTACCACGGGGATATTTGCCTGGGGGGCGGTGTCATCGTTTGACCCAGTGTTGCCAAAATCGATACTGCACAGCAACACAGCCACCCTATAGGTGGCTTTTTTACAACCAAAATTCATGACAAAAATATAAACATGCTTTTGATGTTGTTTTTTTGAAACATAAATAATGGATTTTGATGGTTTTCAAGTACAGGGAATCGGATTGTCATGAAGACGACGATATAGTCGCACCACACCGCAACGACGGTGCCAAACAAAATTCCTGTGTGGAGAAACGACATGAACAAGAAACTGATCGCCGCCGCTCTGGCCAGTGCTTTTATCGCTCCGGCCGTGCTGGCCGATGTGCAAATCTACGGCGTGATGAACGCCGACGTTGAGTCGGTGAAGGCTACGGGTGCTGTCAATCCGGCACAGGACACCAAGTCTGCCACCCGCGTATCCAGCAATACTTCGCGTATCGGCTTCAAGGGTGATGAAGACTTGGGCAATGGTCTGAAGGCCATCTGGCAGGTTGAACAGTGGGTGTTCTTGGATGGCTCCAATGGCACCGGCAACTTGGCTTCTCAAAGTTCCATGAACCGGTTCGCTACCCGTAACAGCTTTGTCGGCCTGGATATCAACAATGCCGGGCGAGTGCTGCTGGGTCAATACGACAGCGCTTACAAGACTCTGGTCAAGCCGGTAAACCCTCTGTCTGACGGTATTGCCGACATTAACGTGACCACTTTCAGTCGCGGTGATGCCCGCTACAAGAACTCAGTGCATTACTACAGCCCGAGCTGGGATGGCTTCAAGGTTGGCGCTTCGTATGGTTTTGATGAAAGCCGCCCTGACGTTGCAGCTTATGGCCGTGCCAACTCTAATGTTTGGGCTTTGGCTGCCAGTTATGACATTGCTGGGTTTAATGTGGCTGCCGGCTACACTCGCCAGAATGACCCCATCAAGGCGGATCCGGTTACTGGACTGCCGGTCAGCCCGACAGCTCTTAGTGCCGACAGCGTCAGCTACTGGAAGGCTGTTGCCAAATATACGATTGCCGATACTCAAATTGGCGCAGGTTACGAACGTAAGAACCAGAATGGTGTAACTACTGCTGGCGATTTCCATCAAAATACTTGGACCATCGGAGCTATCCAGCAGTTCGGTGCATTCGGGATTGGCCTTGCTTATGTCAAGATTGGTAACCAGAGCAACCTCGACAACTCTGGCGCTAATCAGTGGTCTGTTGCTGGTACTTATGATCTGTCTAAGCGTACCCAAGCGTACGCTTTCTACACTCGTATCAATAACGACGACAATAGCAAGATCAACTTCGCCAACAACCCGATCGCAAATAGTTCTGGTGTGGGTGGTGTGGGTGCTGGCTCCAACCCGACCGGTTTTGGTCTGGGCCTGAAGCACACCTTCTGATCGGTTGTTGCGACCGATTCTCGCAAACGGGCGCCAAATGGCGCCCGTTTTTGCTACCATGTCGTGCTTATTACCGAACAACGACATCTACGTCATGACTATTGTCATCAAGTCCGCTACTGATATCGCCAAGATGCGCGTAGCCGGCCGGCTCGCTGCCGAAGTCCTCGATTACATCACGCCGTTCGTCAAGCCCGGCGTCACGACCGGAGAGCTTGACCGGTTGTGCCACGACTACATGGTCAATGTCCAGGGGACGATTCCGGCTCCCCTGCACTATTCTCCGGATGGCCATAATCCCTACCCCAAGTCCATTTGCACTTCAGTCAACCAGGTCATTTGCCATGGCATTCCGGGTGAAAAGGCCCTGAAAAGCGGTGATATCGTCAATCTGGACATTACAGTCATCAAGGACGGGTACCACGGCGATACCAGCCGCATGTTCCTCGTGGGTGAATGCACACCGCAGGCCAGGCGTCTGGTTCGCATTACCTATGAATGCATGTGGAAAGGGATTGATGTCGTTCGCCCCGGCGCCCGACTCGGCGATATCGGTCATGTCATCCAGCAATATGCCGAAAACGCCGGCTACTCGGTGGTGCAGGAATTCTGCGGCCACGGCATTGGCCTGAAGTTCCATGAAGAGCCGCAAGTCCTGCATTACGGTCGCGCAGGTACCGGACCGGAACTGAAAGAAGGCATGATCTTTACCATCGAACCGATGATCAATGCCGGCAAGCGTTTCATCAAGATGAAACCGGATGGCTGGACCGTGGAAACCAAAGACCGCAGCCTGTCTGCACAATGGGAGCACACGATCCTGGTGACAGCGGACGGTTATGAAATCCTGACCTTGTCGGAGGGTACTCCTGCCCGTCCGTAATCCGGCTGATACCGCTCCGGCCAAAGGGCTCCTCCATGGAGCCCTTTTTGCATATACCGGTATGACAGTCCTTGCTCCTGATCCGGGAGGTTGCCATGCCGGTCATTTCTCCTGTGGGCGGCATGGTGCCGGCTGAGATCCAGCCACGACCAGCAGCCCGCCCGCCTGCCAAAGCTGTTCCCCTGGCAACCCGAAACGACTTCGTGTCCGTTTCGCCCGCCTGTGACTACGTCAACAAGCCCGGGAAAAACCTGCTGGAAACCCTGAATGCCGGTGCGTATGCAAGCCGAATGTCAGCGATGGCGCCAGAGCGTCCGGAGCAGCCGGACATGACGGTCTTGCTGGCGCATTCTCCTTACGGGGCGCCTGCCAATGCACCCCAGACCGGGCATTCCACTGCCAGTACGGAGCCATCCGGACCCCGGCATGGCATCCGGGCGGTTTCTGCCTACCGTGCCATGGCCCGTCTGGGCCAGGAACCGGATCAATCGTCGCAAACCTCTCCATCGACATAGACCCACCGACCGTCCAGTCTCACAAACCGGCTGGTTTCCTGCATCATTCCGGCGCGGCCGTTGACCTTGTAGCGTGCGACAAACCGGACCACGCCCTGCTGGTCATTCTCCTGCCCCGCCTCGGATTGCTCGACCCGCAGGCCAAGCCATTTGACCGGTGCATCGAACCCGAATTCTTCAGGGCAGGTATCCGGATGCCAGCTGGCGCGCAGATAGTCTGCATCCTGCCGCACATAAGCAACATAGCGCGATCGCATCAGGGCTTCGGCTGTCGGTGCCGGATGACTCCCGTCAAGACGCGGACCGCAGCAGGCTTCCAGAAGCAGTCCGCTGCCGCAAGGGCAGAGACCGGCAGAGGGATCAGAGCGGCGCCTGGTCATAGATATGGATCAGGAATCGGGTGAAACCGGCATTGGGGCGTTTGCCGGCGGGCAGGTTGTTGTAGCGCAGGCGGGCACGTTCAATGGTTCCGATCAAGACCCGGCGCAGGCC
>JAGPIM010000128.1 GCA_018055005.1 Laribacter sp. | reverse complement strand
GCAGGTCAGTTGGCCTTGACGCTCGGCGTCGGTCAGGAAGCGGGAAAAGGAGATGCGACTCATGGATTTCCAGTCAGAACACGTGGGGGCGCCGGTTGCGCGACGGCGGAATTGTCGCGGCTTTGGCAGCAAAAGGAAATGGCAAACGGGTGCGCCGGCTTATTTCATCAGCCCGAGCCGGATGCGGATGGCACCCTGTTCGGTCGAGAGCTGCCGGATGCCGATGTGGTCAAACAGCTTGTAGCCCATCAGCGAGCTGTCGAGCGTGGACTTGAGCGAGGGGACTTCGTCTAGCTTGACGGTCAGGACATTGCCGTTGACCGATGCCCACGGCTGTCTGGCAGCGAGCTTGTCGAGCGGATCGCCGGTGGCCATGCCGAATACGCCGACAGCCAGGGTGCCGAGCGTGCGGGCCACCAGCCCGTCACCGGCCGCGGCCGAACTGCGGTCAAAGGCAATGCGCACCGTCCGGTTGGGCCAGTCGACCGGCAGGAAGCGGAAGTCGATGGTGTGCACGGCATCCACGCCCTGCGTGGTACGGACCTTGATGGTGCCCTTTTCCGGGGTCAGCGCCAGGCTTTCAACCGTGATGCCGTCGCGGTCAAGCTCGGTCTTGAGCTTGTCCAGCAGCCAGTCCTGTTTGAGCACCACGCCGTCGGCGCGCAGTCCGGGCAGTCTGGCCGTGCTGCTCTTGAACTTGAGGTACAGCTGGATCACCGGGTCGCTGGCCAGTTCGTCACTGGCCGGAGCCTCGGCGGCACGGGCGGCGGCCGGCAGCAGCAGGCTGCCGATCAGCAGAAGGGGAAACAGGCGCGACATGGGCTCTCCTTAGCGGAACACGGTTCGCCCGCCGTCAAAGCGGCTGGCGAAGTAGCGGTTGTCCAGGCTGTCGACACGTACCGTGCTGTTGGTGCGCGGTGCATGGATGAACTTGCCATCCCCAAGATAGACACCCATGTGCGAATACGGGCGGTTCATGGTGTTGAAGAACACCATGTCGCCGGCCTGAAGTTCGTTCTTGTTGACCGGACGGGTGCGGTTGGCGATTTCGGCTGCGTTGTGCGGCAGGCTGACGCCGACCGCATTGCGGTAAATGAAGGCCGCCATGCCCGAGCAATCCAGACCGGCTTCGGGGTTTTTGCCGCCAAACTGGTAGCCCACGTCCAGCAGGCCGAGCGCCACCATCACCACTTCGCGGGCATCGCCGCTGGCCTCGATGCGGGCGAGGCTGCGGTCGGGTTTCCAGCTGCCGGTGCGTGGCGGCGGTGTGGTCGAGCAGGCTGCCAGCAGCAGGGCTGCCAGCAGCAGGACGGTGGTGCGCGGAGTAGTCAGGGTCATGATTGCTTGGCCTCCAGTTCTTCCCAGCGGGCGAGTTTGTCCAGCAGCAGTTCGTCAATGGTTTCGATGCGCGCCTGCCAGTCGCGGGCGGCAGCGGCCTGGTCTTTCCACACGGACGGGTCAAGCAGCTTTTCGTTGAGCCCGGCCTGTTCGGCCTCCAGTGCGGCGATTTCGTCCGGCAGCCGCTCCAGCTCGCGGACTTCATTGTATGAAAGCCGGGTGCGTGTCTTGTCCCGTGCCGGTCTGGCCGGTGCGGCAGCGTTGCCGGCGGCCGGTGCCGGTGCTGCGGGTCTGGCCGGTGCGGCGAGTTCGGCCATGCGTGCCCGCGTGTTCACCCAGTCGGTATAGCCGCCGGGGTATTCGCGCAGTCGGCCTTCGCCTTCAAAGGCAATGACCTGGGTGGCGACGTTGTCGAGGAAGGCGCGGTCGTGGCTGACCAGGAAGACGGTGCCGGGGTAGTCGATCAGCAATTGTTCGAGCAGTTCCAGCGTGTCGATGTCGAGGTCGTTGGTCGGTTCGTCGAGCACCAGGATGTTGGCAGGCTGGGTGAACAGCTTGGCCAGCAGCAGGCGGTTGCGCTCGCCGCCGGAGAGCGAGCGCACCGGGCTGCGGGCGCGGGCCGGCGAGAACAGGAAGTCTTCCAGATAGCTCATCACGTGCTTGCGCTGGCCGCCGATGTCGACATAGTCCTTGCCGTCACCGATGACGTCGATGATGGCGGCGTCTTCCGGCAGCTGACTGCGGAACTGGTCGAAATAGGCAATCTGCTGGCCGGTACCCTGGCGGACTTCGCCGCTGTCGGGCGGGATTTCACCGAGGATCAGCTTGAGCAGCGTGGTCTTGCCGGCACCGTTGGGGCCGATCAGGCCGATCTTGTCGCCGCGCATCAGCCGGCTGGAAAAGCCGCTGATCAGCGTGCGTCCGGCGTAGCCCTTGCTGACATCCTTGAGTTCGGCGATCAGCTTGCCGGACTTGCCGCCGGCGTCGATCTGCAGGTTGACCTTGCCGACCCGCTCACGACGGGCGGCGCGCTCGCGGCGCAGCTGTTCCAGCCGCCGCACCCGGCCTTCGTTGCGGGTGCGGCGTGCCTCGATGCCCTTGCGGATCCAGACTTCTTCCTGGGCGTGGAACTTGTCGAACTTGCGGTTCTGGTCTTCTTCGATGACCAGTTCTTCGGCCTTGCGGGTTTCGTAGGCGGAAAAGCTGCCGGGATAGCTGCGCAGGATGCCGCGGTCGAGTTCGATGATGCGGGTGACGACGTTGTCGAGAAAGCGCCGGTCGTGGGTGATCAGCAGTACGGCCCCGGCAAAGTTGTTGAGCAGGGCTTCCAGCCATTCGATGGCGGAAACGTCAAGGTGGTTGGTGGGTTCGTCGAGCAGCAGCACGTCGGGGGTGGCCGCCAGCGCGCGGGCGAGCGCCACGCGTTTTTTCCAGCCGCCGGAGAGGGCGGAAACCGGGGTGTCCGGGTCGAGGGACAGGTGCGACAGGGTGCTGGCGATGCGGGTTTCGAGCTGCCAGCCGTTGCGGGCTTCCAGCTCTGCCTGCAGGGCTTCCATGCGTGCCAGCAGGTCGCCGGTGTCGCCGCTGGCATGGGCCAGCTCGTGGCTGACGCGGTGGTAGTCGGACAGCAGGGCCTTGATGTCACCCAGCCCTTCGGCTACGGCGTCGTAGACCGTGTCGTTGTCGGCGAAGGCGGGCTCTTGTGGTACATAGGCCACCACCACGTCGTTCTGGCGGTTGAGGCGGCCGTCATCCAGGCGGCTCTGGCCGGCGATGACCTTGAGGAGGGAGGACTTGCCCGCTCCGTTGCGGCCGATCAGGCCGACACGTTCGCCCGGTTCGAGGGCGAAATCAACCTGGTCGAGCAGGGGGTGATGGCCAAAGGCGAGGCTGGCTTTTTCCAGGGTCAGAAGGGGCATCGGTACGCGGTCCTTGCAGCTACAACAACGGTGAAGTGCCGCATTTTACTCCGGATGGCTTATGCGGGTGTGCGGGCCGGCTGTTACAATCCGGGCTTGCCTGCGGCTCTGGATGCGCCGTGCCGGATACCGGTTTCTGTATTGAGGAGTTGGATATGTATTTCGTCGATCGTTCCGTGGCTGTCATCAAGCCCAAGCAGCCCTTTGTCGACTGGCTCAACCAGGTGCCGGACAACGACATGGAGCTGTCGCTCGACAGCCTGCGCGCCGACTGTACGGTGATCCTGATTCCCGAGTTCGATGAGCCGGAAGAAGGCGTCAGCTATGTGGACGATCTGGCGGAAAAGCTCTTCGAAATGGAGCTGTCGACCTGGTACGAAGATCCGGCCGTCTGGCCGCAGGACCGTTCGCTCAAGGTATTCTGGGAATGGTTCGACGTCGAAATCCATTCCATGGTGATCGACACGCTCGAGGGCGACCTCGAAAACACGCCGGTCGAATGATCCGGCGTGAAGCCGCCCGCCGTCGAGCCGTTTGCCTGCGTGCTGCGTCCGAGCCGGACCGGTGGTGCGCTGGCCATGCTGCTGGCGGTGCTGGCCGGTATTTCCGTGTGCCTTGCGGGCATGGTGTGGCTGGTGCCCGCCGTGCTGCTGCTGGCTCTGTGGCGGTTGCGGCAGGAGGGCTGGCTCGGTGCGCCATGCCTGCGGCTGGTCCTGGATGTGCAGGGGCGGCTGTGGCTGGACGGTCTGCCGGTCTGGTGCTCGCCTGACACCCGGGTGTGGCCGTGGCTGGTCTGGCTTGCCGGCCGCACGGCTACCCGGCCGGTACGCCTGCTGCTCTGGCCGGACCGGCTGGATGCCGGGGCAAGCCGCTGTTTGCGGCGCTACCTGATCTGGTATCGTTCTGACCCTTCTGTTGATCCTGCTGCCCACCGTTCCGCATGACCCTTCCGACTACCCTTGCCGGCTGGCTGTCCCATCTGGAGAGCCTGCACCTTTCTTCCATTGACCTCGGCCTTGAGCGCGTGCGCCAGGTGGTTGACGCCATGCAGCTGCGGCCGGGCTTTCCGGTCATCACCGTGGGCGGCACCAACGGCAAAGGATCGGTCTGCGCCATGCTGACACGCATTCTGGCCAGCGCCGGCTACCGGGTCGGCACGTATACCTCGCCGCACCTGATGGTTTACAACGAGCGCATTGCCATTGATGCCGAGCCGCTGTCCGACGAGGCCATCGTGCGTGGTCTGGCCGCCGTGGAAGCCGGGCGCGGTGACGTGCCGCTGACGTATTTCGAGTTCGGTACGCTGGCTGCCATGTGGAATTTCGTCGATGCCGGAGTCGACGTGGCCATCCTTGAGGTCGGCCTCGGCGGCCGGCTGGATGCGGTCAACGTGTTTGAGCCGGACTGTGCTGCCGTGGTGTCGGTGGACCTGGATCACCAGGACTGGCTGGGCGACAACCGCGAAGACATCGGCTTTGAGAAGGCCGGCATTTTCCGCGGCGGCAAGCCGGCCTTGTGCGCCGATCCACACCCCCCGGCGCGGCTGGTCGAGCATGCTGCGGCCATTGGTGCACCGCTGTGGCTGGCCGGTCGTGATTTCGGCTTTACCCGCACCGACCCGCTGCAATGGGAGTTCTGGTGCGGCCAGTCCCGGCGTCATGCGCTGCCGACCCCGGCCTTGCGCGGCAATTACCAGATGGGCAATGCAGCACTGGTGCTGGCGATCCTCGAGGCCGTGCGTGACCGCCTGCCGGTCGGTGCCGGCGCCGTGCGCCGCGGACTGCTGGAGGTCGAATGGCCGGCCCGCTTCCAGGTTTTGCCCGGCCGACCGGTGACGGTGCTGGACGTGGGACACAATCCGCATGCCATCCGTGCCATGGTGTCCAGCCTGCAGACCCTGAATTACGCCGAACGGCGGCTGGCCGTGTTTTCCATGCTGGCCGACAAGGACGTCGACAGCGTGATCGAACTGGCCAAGGGCGAATTTGACGAATGGTGGGTGGCACCGATTGCCGATTCGCCGCGCGCCATGCCGGTGGCCGGCCTGGTAGCCAGCCTGCGGGCGCATGGAGTGACCCGGATTCACGAGTGCACGGATCTGGCCACCGCTTACCGCCAGGCGCGCGAGCAGGCAACGGAAAATGATAGAATCACCGTTTTCGGCTCCTTTCATACTGTCGCTGCCATCGTGGCGGCCAGCCGATCCGACTCCTGATCGACGACTGCAAAAGGCTACAGCGCATGATCGAATCGAGAAACCAGCAAGAGCTGATCCTGCTGCGCAAGCGGGCACGCCGCCGGCTTGTAGGGGCCGTGGCGCTGGTGTCTGTCTCTACCGTGGTGCTGTGGAAAGTGGTCGATTCACAGCCGCAGCTGGACATTCGTCCCGAACGCATTGAAGTGGTCAGTCTGGATCCGCATGCCCCGGCCGCCGTACCGGCTGCTCCGCCCGTGGCGGCCGAACATCCTGGCGTGCCGTCGGCCGAGCAGGACCTGGCGCCGGTGAGCGAGCCGGTTACCACCAATCCCGAGCCGACCCGTCCGGAAGACGTCAAGCTGCCGCCGCCGCCGGTGGTGCCGCCGGTGAAAGCCGAACCGCCCAAGGTGACGGTCAAGCCGGATGCACCGGCCGCCAGCTCCCGGCCGGCCCGTGATCCGGCTGCCATCCTCAACGGACTGGCCGACTTTGACGAATCCGGGCCGTTGCCGACAAGCAAACCGGCCCACAAGCCGGCGGCCGTGGCCAAGGCCGAAGTGCCCCCAGCCGCCGCAAGCAAGGCGGTGCCGCCAGCCAGAAGCGGCCGCTTCGTCATCCAGGTTGCCGCCCTGTCGGAAGAAGGCTCTGCTGAATCCCTGAAAAAGAAACTGGCCGCTGCCGGCGTATCGGCCAGTGTGACGCCGGTGCAGACCGCCAAGGGTGTGGTGCATCGCGTGCGCGTCGGTCCGTTTGCCAGCGAGGCCGAGGCCGAGGCCGCGCTCAAGAAAATCCATCAGGCCGGCCAGCCCGGCATTCTGGTGCCGCAATAACTGCCATGACGACTTTCGACTGGATCCTGCTCGCCCTGATCGGGGCTTCGACCTTGCTGTCGCTCTGGCGTGGCATGGCACACGAGGTGCTGTCGCTGGCAAGCTGGTTTGTGGCGTTCTGGGTGGCCAAAAGCTATGCCGCCGAATTTGAGCCGCTGGTGCCGGCCAGTGTGCCGACCGCTGACCTGCGCTGGCTGCTGGCGTTTGCCGGACTGATGCTGGCGGGCTGGCTGGCCTGCGCCGTGGTGCGTGCCCTGGTCAGCCGGATGGTGGCCGGCGTCGGCCTTGGCGGGCTTGATCGTCTGCTGGGGGCCGGATTCGGCCTGGCGCGCGGCGTGCTGATTGCCACGCTGATCGTGCTGATGGGCGGGCTGACGCGCATGCCCGGCGAGCCGTTCTGGCAGAATTCGCAGATTGTGGCGCCACTCGAGATGCTGGCGCAGCAGTTGACGCCGTGGCTGCCGGAAGCCATGGCCAGCCGTATCGATTTCAACAAGAAGGCCGCGCCGCCGGCTTTTCCTTCGCAACCTTTTCAGCCATCGCTTGCAACCTGAACCGCTGGCTTCATCACCAGCCCTTTAGCTATCGGAAAACGTCAAATCATGTGTGGGATCATTGGTGTAGTGGGCAAAACGCCCGTCAATCAGCTCTTGTATGACGGGCTGCAAGTCCTTCAGCACCGCGGACAGGATGCAGCCGGCATCGTGACCGGCAACGGCAACAGCTTTCACATGCACAAAGGCAGCGGCATGGTGCGCGACGTGTTCCGCACCCGCAACATGCGCTCCCTGGTCGGCAATGCCGGGATCGGGCATGTGCGTTATCCGACCGCCGGCTCGGCCAGCAACCTGGCCGAAGCACAGCCGTTCTACGTCAACTCGCCCTACGGCATCGTGCTGGCGCACAACGGCAACCTGACCAACACCGCCGAGCTGAAAGAGGCGATGTTCCGGCAGGACCTGCGCCACATCAACACCAACTCGGACAGCGAAGTGCTGCTCAACGTGTTCGCGCACGAGCTGCAAAAGCAGATCTACGGTCGCGAACTGTGCGAAGACGCCATCTTCAATGCCATCGTCGAAGTCAACAAGCGTGTGCGCGGTGCCTACGCCGTGGTCGCGCTGATCGCCGGCTTTGGCCTCGTGGCCTTCCGCGATCCGTACGGCATCCGGCCGCTGGTCATGGGCCGGCACGATGGCCCTCAGGGCGCGGAATACATCCTTGCCAGCGAATCGGTTGCGCTGGACGGCCTCGGCTTCAGACGCGAGCGCGACGTGCTGCCGGGCGAGGCCGTGGTGGTGCGCTTTGACGGCTCCCGCTCGACCCGGCACTGCTGCGCCGAAACGCATCCGCGTACGCCGTGCATTTTTGAATACGTGTATTTCGCCCGCCCGGATTCGATCATCGACGGCGCCAGCGTCTACCAGACCCGCCTGCTGATGGGCGAAAAGCTCGGTGACAAGATCCGTCGCGAAATGCCGGACCTCGAAATCGACACGGTGATCCCGATTCCCGACACCTCCATGCCGATCGCGCTGCAACTGGCCAACCATCTGGGCCTACCGTTCCGCATGGGGTTCATCAAGAACCGCTACGTCGGCCGCACCTTCATCATGCCGGGGCAGGCCACGCGCAAAAAGTCGGTACGCCAGAAGCTCAATGCCATTGCCAGCGAATTTGCCGGCAAGAACGTGCTGCTGGTGG
>JAGPIM010000127.1 GCA_018055005.1 Laribacter sp. | reverse complement strand
AATGGGGACCGCTCGCCCTAATCAAACAAGCAACCGAGGAAGACACCGAGAAACTCTCTGAAAGCATCTTCAAAGAAGGTCAGTCATCGCAGGAAATGCTGCAAGCCGTCCTGGAGAAAGCGATTGGGCTTTCTAAGGCACAATAAACCATGAACATCTCGATCAAATCTTATCAGACGAGCATTCCCGCAAAAGCGCCTGCTCAGGAAGGCTTGCGATCGGAGAACACTACAAAGTCCACTACTGAAAACACCAACTCAAGCACTGCCGCAACCGTTTCAATATCCAGTTCCGCTCAGGCACGCTATATTCAAAGCAGTGCTATCGAGCGACAGACATCCATGTCACAAAGCGAGTTGAAGAGCCTATATGCAAAAGGACAGAAGGATATTTATAATTTCGGACACCTTATTGCAGGCGGGAGCTATAACAAAGACGACTTACTTCCAAAAACAGACGATCCCGCTCGATTGACTTTAGGCCAGAAGTCTCTGGATTGGGCCATCGGGCTATCCCAATCCCCGCCCAAGCATCTTTCCAATCCGTTCGCAGGCATGGCTCGAAATGATTTGAGCGCCATTGTCTATGATGATTCGGGAACTTACACAGAAGCAGAACGATATGCCGCTTATGGGGAACTTAGCAAGCAGGATGAAGCATATTTCTCCAGCCTGTCAGCCAAACTAACAAATGGTGGCGATAACCGTGATTTTTTTCAAAAGCATTCTGGACTACTTCGATGATCTGCCTCCGGTAGAAAAGGCGGCCTACCCGGATGGTCACAGGGACAGCATCGATAGCCTGTACCAAGAACAACTAGACCAATGGGGACCGCTCGCCCTAATCAAACAAGCAACCGAGGAAGACACCGAGAAACTCTCTGAAAGCATCTTCAAAGAAGGTCAGTCATCGCAGGAAATGCTGCAAGCCGTCCTGGAGAAAGCGATTGGACTTTCTAAGGCACAATGATAACCGGATAAGCAAAACAGGCTTTTATCGTCCAACCGAGCAACGTGCGCATCCATAACGCTTGTCCCTCTGCTTGGAAGCCGGAGAACGTTATCCCCATGCACAATCCACCTCACCCAGGCGAAGCACTACGCCTTGACGTACTTCCAGCGCTGGGCATCAACGCCGATGCCCTGGCTACCCACCTGGGATTCAGCCCCCGCCATCTGCGTGCCGTACTGAATGGCCGCTTGCCTGTCCGTGCCGAACTCGCGCACCGACTGGAACTGGCTGGACTGGGCAGCGCTCGCCAGTATCTTGCCGAGCAACAAGCCTGGTCGTTGTGGCAAGCCAGGCAACGGCCTCACCCTCCCATTATCCGACTGTACCCCTGACTTTTGTTATTGGCCTGAATGTGTGAGTCAAGCGGTTGTAACCGCGTGAATGCTGCTTTGCCTGTTCATGCCCGAGTGCATCGGAAAGGCCCCGCCGTCGCGCACCGAACGTCAGCGGCCACAGTCTGACGGCGGTATGAAATAGGGTTGTGCCGCAGAACCTATTGTTGCCTGACATGAAAACAGAACTCCAGTGAGATGCAGGGCATCGGGCGAACCCGCCTGCCATTCTGGAGAACTGACATGACGCACCCTCACAGCAACGCCTCTGCAGGCGAGACCTTACTTGGCACTCCTACCGCCCTGATGCTCGACACCCGCCTGACGCCCCTTGAACGCAATGGCTGGCAGGTGCTTCGGATGCTGCGTGCCGCTGACGGCCTCAGTCCGCTGGCGAATCTTGGACAACTGCGCCGCTACCTCACCTCGATCCCGCTGGGCCAGCGTGCTGGCTACGAGACCGCCTGGCGCGTACTGGTGGTGCTGCGCTTGACCGGCTGGATCAGCCTGATCGGCCAACACCGCGACCCACTGACCGGCCATGTATTGAGTGAGCTGTACCAGGTACACGACCACCCTCTCAGGTTTGCCCAGGCCTGCGAACTTGATGCCAGCCTGCCGGATTTGCTACACGAATCAGAACGCCACGAAAACAATCAGGTATCACGGGTAGCCAGCCACATCCAGGCCACGATGACGGATGAAAAGCCCGGCCCTGTCGCTGACGACGATCATAACGATCCGCCGCCACCGGCATCGACGGCGACCGGGCAGCCTCAACCTGCGGATACCGACGCCCCGGAAGAACCAGCCAACGCATCCGCCAATCCAATGGCCGTTCTGCCACAGAACCATCGCGCCCGGCAGACCATTCAGGATTCTGCGCCTACGTATAGTTTGTATAAGTATAAAAAAAGTACGTACTGCGCGGGCGAAAACGAAAAATCCAGTTCCGTGCAGTTGCCACCCTGCCTGATCGGCGTCAAGCCCAGGCAGCAACAGGATATTCAGGCGGCGCTGCGTCAGTTGCCTGAGCAACAGCGTCAGGATGTCCTCGATGAATTGCAGGCCCGCAGTCAGAGCGGCGTGGTACGCAATGCCATCGCCTATTTCTTCGGGTTGATCAAGCGGGTACTGGCCGGAGAATTCCGTTTTTGGGCGGGTCGCAGGCTGCGTCAGCCTGCCAGCCCTCCCGCCCCGGCAAAGCCCGCCGTGGTCGCCACTCAGCCGACTGCACCACCGTCCCCCGCGTTCAAGCCCGCAGCCCCGGAAGTCGTCAGGGCACACCTCGCCAACATTCGCAGCATGCTGGGCAAGCCCACGGATGCCAGTGAGCTTGCCGCCCGGCTCATGCAGGACAAAGGGTGGCAGCCTGATCCAGCATGAGCAGGCGCAAACCCTGGCGCTGCCTGACCAGGCAGGGCGGCCTGATGGCCTGACGGGTCGGGCAGCCGACAAGGCCGCAGGCCGCGTCAGTGGCACAGCCATCGGGAACAGGCCCCGCGCCGCGACTAACCGAGCAAGACGGCGGTCACATGAACGCTCATTGCCTGCGCCAGATCGGGCAACGTACGGCTGCCGGGTCGTCACTGCACACCGCAGTGACGACACGGCGAACTGCAGCAACAATACGGGCTGGCGCAGCATCGCATTGTCTCTGTCGCACATGATGATGGCCGGGCGATACTGTCCCGGCAGTGACCTACCGGCAGGTACAACGCCGGACATGCTGGCGCAGTTTCCATGCGCCGTCATTGCGCGGGCCGTACCCATCCGGCCACCCCAAAGGCACCGGCTTCTGCAAGTGCCTGTCCGCAAGGATGAAGCCACCCCAGGTGCGCCAGGCTCGTTCGCGCGCCGCCCTGCAACAGGGTGAGCCACCGTTCTCATCAAGCCATCCGGCGTCGTCCCATCCGCCGCAGCGTCCTGCTGCCTGTTTGTCCCATGCCCGCTGTCGTCATCAGCCGGGAGCTGTCCCTTATCCCATCCACAGGAGGTTTATCCATGCACTACGCACCATGACTGGCTGCCCGGTCTTCCCACAGGAAGCAAGGCGGACGCCTCATACCGAGGCAACGGGTGTGCTGAGCACCCAGACCCTTCGCCCTTCGGGGATCTCGCCATAGCGAGTTGGCAATAACACTAACCGATCAAGTTCTCAGCATGACGCTACACCCAGGACACAGGAGGCAGGCGGTGGATGATTTGACCTGGACGCTGAAACAGCTGTGCCGACGCAACCGTGACGGCAGCTTCGCCACACAGGCCGACCGGCAGCGCTCCCTGACGCTGATGGCCCGCCAGTTGCGTGACGCGGGGTTCAACCAGATGCAGGCTCGCTCGCTCAAGGGCAAGCACGTCGATGCGCTGCTCAACCAGTGGCAGGCACAGGGGCTGTCGACCGGCACCCTGAAAAACCGCCTGAGCCATCTGCGCTGGTGGGCCGAGAAGATCGGCAAAGGGGGGCTTCTGCCTGCCGACAACCGCCAGCTCGGCATTCCTGAGCGCCAGTACAGCACCAACCAGAGTAAGGCACAGACCCTGGACGAGCGCCTGGAGGCCATCCGCGATGCGCATGTGCAGATGAGCCTGCGCCTACAGGCCGCCTTCGGGCTGCGCCGCCAGGAGTGCATCAAGTTCCAGCCGGCCTGGGCAGACCGGGGCGACCACATAGCGCTAAAAGGATCATGGACGAAGGGCGGTAAACCACGCAGTGTGCCCATCACCACGCCGCAGCAACGGACGGTGCTCGATGCGGCCCGGACGCTGGCGGGCGCCGGTTCGCTGATCCCGGCGCACAAGTCCTATATCCAGCAGCAGCACGTGTATGACGGCCAGTGCAAGGCGGCAGGACTGAGCAATATGCACGGCCTACGTCATCAGTATGCCCAGGCAAGATATGAGGCACTGACCGGCTGGCAGGCGCCGGCTGCGGGCGGGCCGACGGCGCGCGACCTGACCCCGGCCCAGCGCCAGGTCGATGCGCAGGCTCGCCAGATTATCAGCCATGAACTCGGCCATGAACGGCCCCAGATCGTCACGCTGTATGTGGGGCGCTAGTCGCCGGCTAGCCTCGTCGCATCCACAGTTCATACGCCTGGCCCGAGAGCATGAAGTAGGCCGCACCGAGCAGCATGATCAGCAGCACGACACCGCTGATACGAGCGGAAAACCGGGTGTACCGGGCCAGGGCAAACCAGAGCGAGGACAGCGTGCCGCTGGCCCGCTGGTTCATCAGGGCGAGGTAATGTAGCGATCGGAGTGCCGCAGCAAGCGTTGCGCCGATCCCCATCACGACCCCGAAGAGCTGAGACAGTATCCAGATCCGGTGCTCGTCCTCCAGTACATCAAAATAGTAATCAATGATCCCGTAGCGGAAAGCCGCCTCACGGGCGCCGGCAATAATGCCTGCTTGCGCCAGTTCGGTCAGGTAGATGGAGGCGCCCACGGCAACCAGGGGCGTGAAGATGTACCAGCCCCATTCCGCGCTGTTGTATTGCCCCCGGATGGCAGAGGCCAAACCAGCTGCCAGGATAAACGCCGTGCAGGAAAACACCCCACTCAGCCAATAGTGCAGGATGTCACTGGCGTAACGGCTATATCCCCAGATGACAACGGCCACGACCAGAAATAGTGCGCCAAGGTAAGCCCACACGTCGTCCGAAGAAGAGGATGTTCCCCGGCCTTGATTCACCACGACCGTTTGCCTGAAGGTGATAACGGTCTGCTGCACTGTGACAGGTGCCGCAGGCGAAGGGGTGTTGTTGAATCCGCCAAATAGCAGCCCCAATATGGCGCCCACAAGTGGGGAAATAACGGCACTTTGTACAAGTGGGTTATTGACCCAGGTAACAAACGCGTCCAATCAATGCTCCTTTACATGTTATACCGACCCGAAAGAAAAGCCGCCTGAAGAGCAACGCTGCCATTAAATGACAACTCACTCCGAAGACGGCTTGCTTATCGGGCCTGCTGCAATTCTCTGTATTTTTATACAGATTAAATCGCAAAGCGAGCATTACACCTTGAACTGCGCCACCATGCCATTGAGTTTCACCGCAAGGCATGACAGATCCTGGGCGGCAATGCGGTGAGGGTGAATGCCGCATTGTTTGTCGAAGAACACGGCGGTTTGTCATGAACTGCCCGGAGCGTTCCTTTGCTCCGGAGAAACTGTCATGCCCTCGCCGTTCTCACCCACCAAGCCTGATCGGCCATTGCGTCGCTTGCTCATCATCATGGCGCTGCTGGTCGCCAGCCTGTTCGTCCTGGCCTTCGTGGTCGCCTTTGCCGGCATCCATTTACTGGGCGGTATCGAGAACTGGCAACAGTGGCTCGACGATCACGCCGGGCACTTCTTTGTCTGGCGCCTGTGCCTGTACGCCGCCGTCCTTGCCGTCTGGCCCTGGGTACGTCGGCGCCGCCTGGCGCGCGATCCGCAATCACACCGGCAATTGCGCCGGGTCGAGGTGCTGGGCGTGCTCGCCATCGTCCTGTCCGAAGCCAGCAACTGGCTGCGACTGCACTAAGGCTGGTGACGAGCCATGACATTGCTGACAACCGATTATCTGGAGTATTACCTGACGCTCGTCGCCTGGATCGTGCACAACGGCATCTGGGCCATCGTGGTGACCAGCGGAGTGATCGCGCTGCCGTTCCTGGCCATCATCCTCGGCGAGTGGCTGAACGTGCGAACCGAGGGTGCCGACGAGGGCAACAAGGGCATCCTGTCGTCTCAACGCATCGAGAACCGTATCTGGGTCGCCATCGTCGTGGTGATGTTCGCCTGCGTGCCGACCATCGACGTAGATCTGGCGACTATCAAGTTCGATACCAGTCGTTCGGCCCAGTGCCAGGTGAACGTGCCGCTGCCCACCGATACCGGCTGGAGCCAGTCCTTCACGACCCTCAACAACCAGAGCGCGAAGGTTCCGGTGTGGTGGGTATTCATGCACGCATTGTCGCGGGCGGTGACCGGCGCCTCAGTGGCCGCAATTCCCTGTGGTACTGACCTGCGGCAAATGCGCATGGAGATCAACGCCACCCGCATCGCCGACCCGGTTCTCGCGCAGGAAGTGGCCGACTTCACCCACGACTGCTACGGCCCGGCACGCGCCAAACTGTTCATGAGCCGCCCCGATCTCGACGACAACCAGATGCACGACGTGACCTGGATTGGCTCGCGCTTCTTCACCGACACTGCAGGCTATTACGACACCTATCGCGCCCAGACCCCACGCGACGGCTGGACCTACGACAGTGACCGGGACGCTGGCCTGGCCCAGGTGCCAAGCGGTGCCGGCTACCCCACCTGCAGCCAGTGGTGGAACGATGCCGGCAACGGCCTGCGAGCCCGCCTGCTGCAGCAGGTTGAGCCCGGCCTGCTCAGCCGGATTGCGGGCTGGGCCGGTTTTCTGAGCCGCACCGAAGTAGATGACTCGGTGGTGCGTGCCATTGCCGCCCCGGGTCGACAGAAAATGAATCTGGGCAACGTCTACGCCGATTACGGCGGACAAATTGAGAAGACGCTGCCGAACATCGTCACCCGCGCCGCCGGCGATGTGGGGATGGCGGTGGGCAGCCTGGCCTATTTCCCGGCGATGGACGTGGTGCGCCAGGCGTTGCCGATGGTGATGTCGCTGCTCAAGATGGCGCTGATCATCAGCACGCCACTGCTGTTCACCCTGGCCACCTACGATATCCGCGCCTTCGTCACGATCAGTTGCGTCTACTTCGCGCTGTACTTCGTCGATTTCTGGTTCGAGCTGGCCCGCTGGGTCGACTCGACCATCCTCGATGCCCTGTATGGCTGGGGCATGGGATTCAACCGGCCGCACATGAACTTCAACATCATGATGGGGCTGGATAACACCTTCGGCGACATGCTGCTGAATTTCGTCATGGGCACCATGTTCATTGTGCTGCCGACGTTTTGGGTTGCCGCATTGGGCTGGGTGGGCGTACGCGCAGGTGGAGCCTTGAAAGGACTGAATGACGGAACCAGCGGTGCCGGGCAGGCCGGCGCGAAGGGGGCCTCAGCAATGTCTGGCGGTACGCTGAAATAGCCCGCATCTAGTCCTTGTCGTATCGGGGATCGTAGTAGCTGGGATCTGGCGGGTCGTTGTAGAGATTCGGGTCGTAGCCCGGATTCTTCATGTGCTCGTCAGGGTCTGGAATTACCCAGTCCTGATCATGATCGGCACCAGTGCTACGGCCTGCATGCGCCAACACCGCAGCGCCCAGGAACACCAGGGCCACCCAGAACGCAAGGTACAGCAGCACCAGCACGGCGACGATCCTGAATGCCCAGGGCAGGATACGAGCAAGCGTCCGCGGCACGCCATGCCCGGTCAGCCAGGCCACAAAACGGGCCTCCTGGCGCAGGAACGCCCGGTAGCCGCTCCCCAGCCACTGGCCCAGTTTCCAGGCAGTGCGCGGCCTCTGTGTGTCGTGCTGCGGCATGATGGATACCTCGCTGGCTCAGCAACCTTGCCCTGGGCCTTTGCTGCCTCTGCCTTCAAAGGGAAACGGCAAAGGGCCTCAAGGGGTTGCGACAAGGGAAGAGGCTCAAGGGTCAAAGGCCCTATCCGAAAAGGCCAAAAGGCACAAAAGCCTTCCTCCCGCATGGAGCCGGCACAACCGGTGCAGCTCCTTCACCGGGCCGGCTGTCTCCGGCCATCAATAGTGA
>JAGPIM010000262.1 GCA_018055005.1 Laribacter sp. | reverse complement strand
CCCTTGTCGATGGACTCCATCAGCAGGCGGTAGCGCGTCTCGGCCTGCCAGCGGCCACTGAGGTCGCGCGCCACCGCCACGATGCACTTGTTGCCGGCGTGGGTGAACCCGGCCGAATGCACCTCCACCGGGAAGCGGCTGCCGTCGCCGCGCATGTTGGTCACTTCGATGACGTAGGTTTCGCCCCGGTTGAGGGTTTCCCACACCGGTTTGAGGTGGTCCGGCGGCAGGTCCGGATTGAGGGTCTCGATCGGCTGGCCGACGATCTCCTGGCGGGAGCGGTTGTAGGCGCGGATGCCGGCCTTGTTGAGGTCCAGCACGATGCCGGATTCGCTGAGGATGCTGACCGGGTCGGGCACCGCGTCGAACAGGGCGTGGTAGCGCAGGCGCGCGGTTTCACCCTCGGCCAGGGCCTGGTGCAGCGCGTCGCGGGCCTGCACCAACAGCGCACGGGCCGCCTCGTCCAGCGGGTCGACGGCCAGGGCGGCCTCAAGTGCGGCCAGCGCGGTCTGCGGGTCCACGGCGGGAACCGGTTCGACCGCGTCCGGGCCGCTGCCGTTCATGCCGGTGCCAGCGCCCGTCCGACCTTGCTGCCGGTCTGGCGTCCCAACTTCCCGGCCAGCCAGCGGCCGGTGGCGGCCAGCGCGTCCAGGTCGATGCCGGTATCGATGCCCATGCCGTGCAGCATATACACCAGGTCCTCGCTGGCAACATTGCCGCTGGCGCCGCGGGCATAGGGGCAGCCGCCGGTGCCGGCCACGGCCGAGTCGGCCACCCGTACCCCTGCCTCGATGCAGGCGGCCACGTTGGCCAGGGCCTGGCCCCAGGTGTCGTGGAAATGCACGGCCAGGTCGGCCATCGTTACCTCGGCGGCCACCGCCAGCAGCATCCGCCGCGCCTGGTGCGGCGTGCCCACGCCGATGGTGTCGCCCAGCGACACCTGCCAGCAGCCCAGATCGTGCAGGCGCCGCGCCACCCGCACCACGTCGGCCAGCGGCACCGCGCCCTGGTAGGGGCAGCCGAGCACGGTGGACACATAGCCGCGCACGCGCACGCCGTCGGCCCGGGCCCGCGCCAGCACCGGCACGAAGCGGTCGATGGATTCGTCGATGCCGGCGTTGATGTTCTTGCGGTTGAAGGCCTCCGAGGCGGCGGTGAACACTGCCACTTCGGTGGCGCCGGCGGCCAGGGCGCGGTCGTACCCCTGTTCGTTGGGCACCAGCACCGGATAGGAGACACCGGGGCGGCGCGTGATGCCCGCCATCACCTCGGCCGCGTCGGCCAGTTGCGGCACCCAGCGGGGACTGACGAAGCTGGTCGCCTCGATGCTGCGCAGGCCGGTGGCCGAAAGCCGGTCGATCAGTTCGATCTTGTCGGCCGTGGCCACCATCGCCGCTTCGTTCTGCAGGCCGTCACGCGCGGCCACTTCCACGATGTGGACGAAATCGCTCATGGCGCCTCCGCGGCCACCACCGCCAGCACCGCGTCGGCCTCGACGAAGTCGCCGGCGGCCACCCGCAGTTCGGATACCAGGCCCTCGCACGGGGCGCGCACGGCCAGCTCCATCTTCATTGCCTCCAGCACCAGCAGCTCGGCGCCGGCGGCCACCGCCTGGCCGGCCTGCACCTTCACCAGCACCACCCGGCCGGGCATCGGTGCCAGCACCCGGCCGTCGCCACCGCCCGGGCCCTGGTCCTGGCCGCGTTCCACCGGCAGCCGGCGCAGGGGCAGGCGGTGCTGGCCATCGTGCAGTTCCAGCAG
This sequence comes from Laribacter sp., assembly GCA_018055005.1. GTDB lineage: Bacteria > Pseudomonadota > Gammaproteobacteria > Burkholderiales > Aquaspirillaceae > Laribacter. Next base: position 771 of record JAGPIM010000262.1, on the reverse strand, counting down.
GTCGCCATCGAAGAACGTCGACAGCTGCCGCGCATGGCCGTCCAGGCGCAGTTCCAGCCGGTCGTCGATGCGGTGGGCGCCGGCGACCGCATGCTCGCTGCCGTCCACCGTGATGGTCCAGTCGCCGCCGTGGCCACGGGCACTGGCCTCCAGCACGCCCGCCCCGGCCTGCAGCCGCAAGCGGCGCGGTGCGCGGCCGCGCAGACGCCAGCCGTCGGCCAGGGCCCAGGGTGAGCCGGGATCGGGACTGGCGGCCGAGGCATGTGCCTCGGCGGCCTGTTCGCGCAGCAGCAAGGCCACCGCGCCGGCCGCCAGCAGCGGTGCCGGCGGCGGTGCGTCGCTGGCCAGGAACTGGTCCAGGTGCCGGTCCAGGTAGCCGGTGTCGATGCTGGCCTCGACCACGGCCGGATGCCGCACCAGCGCCTCCAGGAAGGCCAGGTTGCTGCGGATGCCAGCCACGTGGCAGCGCGACAGGGCATCGCGCAGGCGGGCCAGGGCACGCGGTCGGTCGGCATCGTGCACGATCAGCTTGGCGATCATCGGGTCGTAGTGGACGCTGACCGTGTCGCCGGCTTCGACCCCGGCGTCGATGCGCACCTGGTCGCTGCCAGCCGGCAGTTCCAGCGCACGCAGGGTGCCGGAGGCGGGCAGGAAGCCGGCGTCCGGATCCTCGGCGTACAGCCGCACCTCGATCGCATGGCCGTGCCGCGGTACCTGCTCCTGGGCCAGTGGCAGCGGCTGGCCGGCGGCCACGCGCAACAGCCATTCCAC
>JAGPIM010000126.1 GCA_018055005.1 Laribacter sp. | reverse complement strand
GTGATCTACCGCCCGATGTACGGCGCGTTTGCCTCGGCCCTGCACAAGACCTGCATCACCTTCGCCTCGCAGGCCGGCGTGGCCAACGGCATTGCCGAGCGTTACGTGCTGCAACGGCTGGTCGAGCCGGTCCGCAACACGCGCGCCATCACCAAGAACGACATGGTGCGCAACGCGCATACGCCGCACATCGAGGTCAACCCGGAAACCTTTGCCGTAATGGTTGACGGGGTACATGCCACGGTGGCGCCGATCCATAACGTGTCGCTGGGCCAGCTGTATTTCTTCAGCTGACCGTCATCACGGGTGCCCGGGGGCCGGGCACCCGCAGCCAACTCATCGGGATGTGTGATGAATGCTCTGGACGTGATGTGGATCGGCATCGGCGGAGGTGCCGGATCGTTGCTGCGCTGGTATGTCGGTCTCAAGGTCGGCGAACGCTATCAGGGCGCTTTTCCCATGGGGACGTTCCTGATCAACGTCACCGGTGCCTTCGTGATTGCCTATCTGTCGGTCCTGTTCGGTGTGGACTGGCGTGACCGGTTTGGTTCCGGGATCAACGCCGGCGTGCTGACCGGGGTACTCGGGGGCTACACCACGTTCAGCAGCATGCAGCTGGATGCGGCGAAGCTTGCCGACTCCGGGCGCGGCAAGCTGGCAACCGGCTACCTGCTGCTGTCTACGGTGGCCGGCCTCGCTGCGGCGGTATTCGGGGCATGGCTTGCCATGCTGCAAGGCTAGGGGGACGACATGATCAACCTGGTCATCCTCGTGTTCGTGGGTGGTGCCTTCGGAGCCATGTTCCGCGAATTCGTCATGCTGATGGTGCCGCACATGGCCGACGGTTTTCCGCTGGACATCTTCGTGGCCAACGTCGTGGCGAGTTTCCTGCTCGGCCTGTCCACCACCCTGCACCAGCGCGTCAAGCTCCATCACCACGTCCACACCATGATCGGTACCGGAATCATGGGCGGCCTGTCGACGTTCTCCAGCTTTGTCTGGGGAGCGGTGACCGTCATGCGCCAGCCCGGTCATTTCTGGATTTCCGTGTTTTACCTGATCGCCAGCCTGCTGGTCGGTTTCCTGATGGTGGAAGCCGGGCTCAAGCTGGCCAAAAAGACTGCCGCCTGAGCGGGCAGGCATTTCTGGAATCTTCTGGGGGGAAGCACCATGCTGCTGATTGAAAACATTCTGGGTAACCGGCAGGACCATGACTGGCAGAAACGGCTGGCGGGGCTGCATGTCGACATGCTGGCACTGGACCAGTGGGAGGCGCAGAAAAACCGTTTGCGCAAAAAGACCGTGGCCGGAGTGGAGATCGCCCTGGCCCTGCCGCGCCAGAGTCACCTGCACGATGGCGACGTACTGTTTTATGACGAGGCCGCAGGCGAGGTGATCGTGGCCAGCATCACGCTCAAGGACGTGATGGTCATCAACCTCTCCGATACCGAGGTGCTGTCGCCCGAGCTGATTGCCCGCACCTGCTTTGAACTCGGCCATGCCCTGGGCAACCAGCACTGGCCGGCCGTGGTCAAGGAAGGCCGGGTGTACGTGCCGCTGACCGTTGACCGCAAGGTGATGGAATCAGTGATGCGCACCCATTCCTTTGAACACATCCACTACGGCTTCATGCCCGGCGCCGGTGTGATTCCCTACCTCGCTCCGCATGAAACCCGTCGCCTGTTCGGCGGAGCCGATTCGACGCCCCACAGCCATGTGACCCAGCTGGCCGGTGAGAGCGAAGGGGCCAGGATGAACCTGGCTGAACACGACCATTGCCACGAACACCCGCACCAGCACGACGACGGCACCGAACACGCCCACCCGCACGAGCATACCCACCAGCACCTGCAAAGCGGAGACGACCATCACCATGCGGAAGTCCACGGCAACTTCACTCCGCACCGGCACGACCACTGACAGGAAAGGGCGGGTCATGAGGGCGATCAGCGCCACCGAGTTGCTGCGCGTATTGCAGTTTGGCGATTCGACCCTGCCGGTCGGAGCCTTCTCGTTTTCCAACAGTCTGGAGTCAGCCCTGCAGGCCGGGGAGGTCCGCGATGCCGATACGCTGGGGCAGTACGTGCGGGCGGCCTGCCGCCAGACTTCGGGACTGGACGGCGTGGCGCTGCTGGCAGCGCACCGGGCTGCCTGCCGGCAGGACCTTGACGGCGTACTGGCAGCCGATGAGGCACTGATGCTGCGCCGCGTGGGGGAGGAGCAGCAACTGATGACCACCCGCATGGGCAAGAAGCTCGGCGAACTGGCCCTGCGGCTGTGTCCCGCGCCGCTGACCGGCGAGTGGGTCAAGGCCATCAACGACAACGTCACGCCAGGCTGTTTTCCGGTCGGCATGGGGCTGCTGTTTGCCGGCCTGGAACTGCCCGAGCGCGATGCCTTTGCCGTCCACCACTACGGACTGGCCTCGATGATGGTGGGCGCCGCCCTGCGCATGATGCGCGTCGACCACTACGACACCCAGTCCATCCTGTTTGCGATCAATGGCGAAGTCGAGGACGAATACCTGCGGGTTGCGGGGTTCGGACTCGGGGACATGGCCGGTTTTGCCCCGGTATTCGACGTCATGGTGGCGCACCACGTCGAATCGCACGTGCGCATGTTCATGAATTAAGGCAGCACTACAACACACAACACAACATCAGGGAGAGGTTGGCACATGAAAAAGATTACCCGTATCGGCATTGGTGGCCCGGTGGGCTCAGGCAAGACCGCCATCATCGAAGCCATCACACCGCTCATGCTCGACCTGGGCATCAAGGTTCTGATCATTACCAACGACGTGGTGACCACCGAAGACGCCCGTCACGTGCAGCGCACCCTCAAGGGCGTGCTGGTGGAAGAAAAGATCATCGGCGTGGAAACCGGCGCCTGCCCGCATACGGCGGTTCGTGAAGACCCGTCGATGAACCTGGCGGCGGTGGAAGACATGGAGTCGCGCTTTCCGGATACCGACGTGGTGCTGATCGAATCCGGCGGCGACAACCTGACACTCACCTTCAGCCCGGCGCTGGTGGACTTCTTCATCTACGTGATCGACGTGGCCGCCGGCGACAAGATTCCGCGCAAGAACGGTCCGGGCATCAGCCAGTCTGACATCCTGGTCATCAACAAGACCGACCTCGCACCCTATGTGGGGGCCAGCCTGGAGGTGATGGACCACGATTCGAAATTCATGCGCGGCGACAAGCCCTTCATCTTCACCAACTGCAAGACCGGCGAAGGAATTCCGGAGCTGGTACACCTGATCCACGACATGGCGTTGTTTGACGTGCCCATCAAGGAGGCATCGTGATCTTGACGGACGTTAACGCCTTCAGGAATGCCATCGCCGCGTTTGACGACGCGGCGGAACTGGCTCCGTGGCGTACCCGCCAGCCGCAGCAGATGGCGGTGGGCATGCCCGGCAAGGTGGGCTACCTGCGGCTCGGCTTTGAACTGCGGCATGGCCGCAGCATCCTGGCCGACCTCTACCGGGTGGCGCCGCTTCTGGTACAGCAGGCGCTGTACTGGGACGAGGCGCTGCCGGGCATGCCCTACGCCATGATCATTTCGACCGGTGGCGGCACCCTGCAGGGAGACCGGCTGGGCATTGACATCAAGGTCGGGGCCGGGGCCATGGCCCATGTCACCACCCAGGGGGCGACGCGGATTCACGAGATGGACGCCAACTATGCCGCGCAATCGCAGTCGATCGTGCTGGAAGACGGTGCCTATCTTGAATACCTGCCGGACCCGACCATCCCGTACCGGAACGCCCGCTACCTGACCCGTACCCACATCACGATCGATCCGGGCGCCACGCTGCTGTACGGCGAAATCGTGATGCCGGGGCGCAAGCACCACGGTACCGGCGAACGGTTTGCCTACGACCTCTTGTCGATGGCGATCAACGCCCGCCGCCCGGACGGCACGCCGGTCTTTGCCGAAAAGATCCTGGTCGAGCCACAGCGGCAGCCGGTCGGGCTGGCCGGCATCATGGCGGGCTACGACACCTTTGCCAATGTGCTTCTGCTGGCTCCGCCGACGGTGGCCCAGGCCGTGCGCGAACGCTGTCCGGCCGGGCGCGATGCCGGGCGGCAGCTGCTGTTCGGCGCCAGCCGGCTGCCGCGCGACGCCGGACTGATGTACCGGGTGGTGGGATGTGAGACACGCGAAGTACGGCGTCAGGTCCGTGAATTCTGGCGGGCCGTGCGCGAAGTGGTGACCGGGGCAGGCTTGCCGGTCGATCTGGTCAGCCGCTGAGGATTTGCTGCCGGCGGCGTTTTCCGTTGTTTTTCAGGAGACAGTCCATCATGTCTACCGCCAATCCTCCCAGCCAGTTTCTCCGCAGTTACCTGCGCGGAGCCGGGCAGGTGTTTTTCATGGAGAACGCCATCACCGGCCTGTTCTTCCTGGCTGCCATATTCTGGGCCGGTTATGTCGAAGGCCAGCCTTCGACCGCATGGGGCGGGGCAGTGGGCCTGCTGGTGGCCACCCTGACGGCGCTGATGATCGATTCGGACGACACTGCCATCGGACAGGGGCTGTTCGGCTTCAACGGCGTGCTGGTCGGGGTGGCTGTGCCGACCTTTCTGGCCGACCACCCCCTGATGTGGCTGTATCTGGTCATCGGGGCTGCCGCATCGTCCGTGGTGCTGGAGGCCTTCAACAACGTCGTGACCAAGCTGTGGGGCGTGGCGGCATCGACCGGCCCGTTCGTGCTGACGACCTGGATCCTGATGCTGGCCGCCTATTCGTTTTCAACCGTACCGATTGCCGGCATGGGGCCGCCCAAACTGCCGATGCCCAACCTGGACCAGGCACCGTTGGTCTTGGGCGGAATGGACATCCTGCTGGTGCTGCTCAAAAACGTCAGTCAGGTGTTTTTGCTGGACAATCCGGTCAGCGGCATCCTGATCGTCATCGGGATTTTCTTTGAAGACTGGAAAGCCGGGATTGCCGCCATTCTGGGGTCGATCGTGGCGCTGGTGTTTGCCTGGCTGTTCGGTGCCTCGCACCACGCCATCGTCAACGGCCTGTACGGTTTCAGCCCGGTGCTGACTGCGATTGCCTGTGGCGTGATCTTTCTGAAACCTGGCTGGAAAACCGCCTTTTTCGCCCTGCTGGCAACCATCTTCACCGTCATTATCCAGGGGGCACTGGATACCCTGCTGGCCCCGGTGGGCATCCCGACCTTTACCGCGCCCTATGTGCTGGCCATGTGGCTGTTCACCCTGCCCAAAAAGGAACTGGCACCCCATCCGCACGCTCCGCGTTCCGATACCAAGCTCAATACCGACAGCTGAAGCCGGGCGTCCGGCCCTGACACAACTTGGTTCCGGCCTGCATGTCGTGCTCGCCGGCCCCCGTTCTGCCCGGCATCGACGGTAGCCGGCCCGAGAGAGCGGACGAGGCTTGTCCGTCCTGCCCGGGAACAGCCGTTGCCCTGAATCCGACAACACAAGGAAAAATCCGATGCATATGGCCGATGCACTGCTGTCGCCCGCTGTGGGCGTAGGCTTTTACGTAATCAGTGGCGCTGCGCTGGCGCTGGCTTCCGGCAAGCTCAAGCGGCAACTGGCGCAGCACAGCGAACTGGTACCTTTGATGGGGGTGCTGGGGGCGTTTGTATTTGCCGCGCAGATGATCAATTTCTCCATTCCCGGTACCGGTTCCAGCGGCCACCTCAGCGGGGCATTGCTGCTGGCAATCCTGCTGGGGCCATGGGCCGGGGTACTGGTGATCGCGTCCGTCCTGCTGGTGCAGGCCCTGTTTTTTGCCGATGGCGGCCTGCTGGCTTACGGTGCCAATGTGTTCAACATGGGCATCATTGGCTGCTTTGCCATTTATCCGCTGGTCTTCAGGCCACTGGCGGGTGATTACAGCCGGCGCGAGCGGGTGATGGCAGCCGCCGTGATCAGCGGCATGCTCTCCGCCGCACTGGGCGCGACCAGCGTGTCGCTGGAGACCTACTGGTCAGGCATCACGGTCTTGCCGCTGCGTGAATTCCTGATGCTGATGGTGCCGATCCATCTGGCCATCGGACTGGTGGAAGGCATGATCACCGGGGCGCTGGTGCTGTTTGTCCTGCGGGTCCAGCCGGATTTGCTGATGGCCGGCCGGCCGGTCCAGGGGGCGGCATCCGCAGGCCGTCATGTGCTGGCCAAAACCATGCTTGTGGCCGCACTGCTGGTCGGCGGGGTGGTGTCGTGGTTTGCCTCGGCCAATCCGGACGGGCTGGAATGGGCAATCGACCGCATGGGAGCGACCGGGCATGTGGCCAGCGAGGCACCTGCCGATACCCTGCATGCAACTGCCGCCGCATTGCAGGCACGGATGGCCGTGATGCCCGACTACGCCTTGCCGGCAACCGCCGGGGAAGAGCCTGCCGGAAAAGGCAGTGGCGCGCTGGTCGCACCGCAGACTTCGCTGGCCGGCATTGTCGGCAGCCTGGCAACGCTGGGTTTGCTGGTGGGGCTCGGGCTGGTGTTGCGACAGCATCGCCGGCCTTCCGGCGAGTCTCATTCATGAGATTACGGCAAGAGCAGGCATGAAAAAACGGGATGCCGGTCCGGCATCCCGTTTTTGTTTTCCGGGCAATCGCTTACATTTTCTGTTCGATGCGGTGCCAGGTGGTTTTGAGTTTGCTCCAGAAGTTGGCTTTCTGGTCTTTCTGGCACTCGGTCACCACCATCGGGGTGACTTTCAGTGCGCCGGTTTCGTCCATGACGGCATCGACCGGCTGGTGTTTCTTGTTCAGGCCTTCACTGAAATAGATGGCGTTTGGCTTGAACTGGTCGTCCAGCGTCAGGAATTCTTCGCAGGTCCATTGCGAGACGGGCTTTTTTGGCGGCGTGCCAGCCACGCTCATGGTTGCAGACAAGGCCAGAGCCAGACCGGACAGGGCGAGAAAACGCTGCATGGTGAATCCTTTTTCGTAATCAGAATTGTCGATGACGACTTTTTCACCATACACCATGCAAAAAAGCCTGCCCGATGGCTTGGCGTTACGGCTTTTGATTGCCGGAAGAGCCAACTGTCCAGGGAGGCTGGGCTGTCCGGCTGATCCAGTGACCGACATTCTGGCGCAGCAGCAGACTGATTTCGGTTGCCTGGCGACGAGCCTGGAGGTTGAGCCATGCAAAGCCGGCAGCGTGGATGTCGCCGGTAGCCTGCACGGGGGGCGTCCGTGATTCCGGCAAGGGCAGGGCGACGCGGAACAGGCGGTCCTGCCGGTCGAATTTCAGTGCATGGGCCGTTGTACGCAGCAGGGTCAGCGTGTGGCGGGTAGCCGGGAACCAGATGGCAGACTGAGCCTGCAACTGTTGCGGCCCGGCGTGGGCAAGTGCGTCAGCCAGCAGCTCCAGCAGCTCGATCATGCTGCGCTGGGTGCGCTGGATCTGCTCAAGATCCCGTTTGGGAAAACCCGTTTCGTCGAGCACGGCAGCAAACAGGGTACGCTGCATCACCAGCCGCTTGTTGAGTGGTTCCAGCAAGGCTTGCAGCAGCTTGGGCGAGGGCAGGTCGAGTGTCGCCAGCCGGTTGTAGAGGCTGGCACATTCGCGCAGGTTGTCCGCCAGCAGGTAGCGCCAGTGGTTGGTAGCCCGCTGCGGCAGCAGGCGGGCGAAGACCAGTGCCACGATGCCGCCGGCAAAGATATTGGCCGAACGCCACAGCGCGGCGTGCATGTCGGTGCTGCCCGGTCCGGCAATGATGGTCAGCGTCACGCCGGCAATCAGGGCCATGTAGCCCAGCGGGCCAATGGCGAGATAGCCGCATATGGCTGCGGCCAGCACCAGCAGCACATAACCGAGCCAGGCCACCTTGGTGAACAGGGCGATCAGCAGGATGCCTGCCAGTGCGCCGGCAGCCGTGCCGATGGCACGCTGGCGCGCCTTCTTGAAAATGCTGCCCAGATGCGGCAGCGAGCCCATGACGATCAGCACGGTGATCGACATCCATTCTCCGTGCGGGATGTCAAAGCCGAGGGTCAGCACGACAGTCAGCAGGTACGCCAGTCCGACCCGGACAGCGTGCAGGACCGGATAGTGGCGGTAGATCGAGTACGGGGACAAAGCCCGACGCCAGAAGCGCGCTTGCCAGATGTGCACGTGAAAGCCGTGATCCAGATTAAAAGAGCTGCCGGTGACGCAAGGTCGCGGCTGGTTGTTTCAACATACACCACGGCGGT
>JAGPIM010000125.1 GCA_018055005.1 Laribacter sp. | reverse complement strand
GCATTGACGCGGCCGCGCAGCATGGATTGGTTCGGTTTCAGGTTCAGTTTGATGGCTTCTTGCGGGGTGCTCATGGGTATTCCTTTTTTTAAATTGGAAATTTCAATTTTGGTAAATAAGAGGCATCGCCTTCTAAATAGTGAATCCTTCTTTTTCAGCACAGGCCTTTTGAATCAAAGCCAAATTAACCAAGCTGTACTTTCCTACTCTGACGGTGGGCCAATACCCCTTATCACACTGAGCATTCACCACACCGACGGGGAGCCCTACCAGCTCTGAGAACTTCTGGCGGGTCACCAAAGGTGTGCTGGTTGTGACATCCAGCTGTATCTGCACCTGCTTTGCTCCTTTCTTGGTGGTCTTGCAGGCCAAATGCTGAACAATGAAAACCATCATGGCAACTGGCCAATAATGACCCTATTTGTCCGGTTGACACGTTGTTGCTTTTATGGGCAATAGTTTATAGGCCCAAACTTTTCCTTTAATGGCTGGATTTTGTTTACCCCTTGATATCTACCTGTTAACCAGTTGTTATCTTTTTGTTTCCAAGTTGTTTACCTATGAAGCTTGATGGAACGAGAAATTAAGAGGGAAGGCATAAGTTGGGTGGTGGTTTTTATTGAAAATTGTCGCAATAAGGCAACGGCGTATGGCAATCAAAAGAGTTGATGCAGGATGGCTAGCAGATTTTCAGCCAGGCGGAAGAGGACAGAAGCGCTATCGAAAGACCTTCGCAACAAAGAAGGAAGCGCTAGAGTGGGAGACTTGGCTCAAGGCCCAAGTACAGCAAAGTCCAGAGTGGAGGCCGAGTGGCCATGACAGGCGAAAGCTTTCAGAGCTAGTAGAGCTGTGGTTTAACCAGCACGGGATCAACTTGCGTGACGGGGAAGGAACAAAGAAGCGATTATTAGCTATCTGTCATGCCATGAAAGACCCTGTAGCTGAAAAGTTCACGGCAGATGATTTTGCTCAGTACAGAGCGGAACGAATGAACGATAACGTAGCTCCTGCAACATTGAATCGTGAGCATGCTACGTTACGAGCTGTTTTTAATGAATTAAAAAGATTGGGACACTGGAAAAGGGGCAATCCATTAGAGAGTATTCGCAGGATTAAGCTACCTGAGCGCGAGTTAAGTTTTCTGACTAATGACCAGATTGCTGCACTATTGGCGGCTTTGGATGAAGCACGAAATATAGACGCCAAATTAGTTACGCTAGTTTGTTTGGCAACTGGTGCTCGGTGGTCCGAGGCAGAGTGTTTACGAGTAACGCAGATACGGGCCGGAGCAATTCATTTTACAGGCACCAAGTCCGGTAAGAATCGCTCAGTACCAATCGCTGCAAAATTGGAAATGGTGCTGAATAGTCATATGGGTGCCGTGCAAAAAGAACGGTTTGGTAGATTGTTTGTAACGAGCTATGGTGCTTTTCGGAAAGCGCTAGAGCGAGCAAAAATTACTTTGCCGGATGGCCAGCTAACCCATGTCCTGCGGCACACCTTTGCATCGCACTTCATGATGAATGGGGGCAATATTCTGACGCTACAGCGTATCCTAGGACATGGAAGTCTTGCGATGACAATGCGGTATGCGCACTTGGCGCCAGAGCACTTACAAGAGGCGAAGGGATTGAACCCGATTGCTGGGCTTGAGATCTAGCTTTGATCGGGGTGGAGAAGTAGCTGCACGAAGCGGTTGACACTTGGTCGACAGCGACAAAGAAAAAGGGCTTAGTCTTGCAACTAAGCCCTTGATTCTTTTGGTGCCGGTAATAGGAGTCGAACCTACGACCTTCGCATTACGAATGCGCTGCTCTACCAACTGAGCTATACCGGCATCCTGCCGGCTCCATTCAAACCAAAAAAGGAACCAAGCGAGTCGCAAACTATATCAATCATGCCTGTATGAGTCAATTCATCAGGACATGAATGCCAGACATTTTTCATGCAGGCTGTCGGTCCTGTGCTTTCCGCTCGGGAGTTGCGGACAGTATTGCTTTCAGCAACTCCCAGAACTGCAACACGGTCGCAACGTCAACACGCTCATCCGGCGAGTGCGCTCCCCGGATGGTCGGGCCAAACGACAGCATGTCCATGCCAGGATACTTGCTTCCCAGCAGACCGCACTCCAGTCCGGCGTGAATCACCTTGACAGCAGCTTCCTGTCCAAATTTGCGGCGATAAACCTCCAGCCCGAGCTGCAACAGTGGCGAATCCGGGTCTGGAGTCCAGCCCGGATAACGGCCGGAAGTTTCAACCTTGCAGCCAGCCAACCGGCCAATGGCGGCAACCTGGGCTACCAGAGCATCCATGCCGGAATCACGCAGCGAGCGCACCAGCATCAATACAGACAACTGTTGACCGGATACCATAACCACGCCAACGTTGTCCGAGGTTTCCACCACACCATCCACTTGCCGGCTCTGCCTGTTTACCCCGTTGGGGAGAGCGTTCAGGATATCGATGGCCTGCCGGGTCGATGCATCATCCAGTGCATCCTCGCTGGTGGTATGCCCGAACGCCAGCGCAATGCCGGTTTCAGCACCTGTCAGCTCGTCATTCAGTTGCGCCTGCCACAACTCCAGCCGGTCCAGCACAGCCGGTATGTTTTCCGGCGCGCAAGCAATGCCGGCAAACGCCTCACGCGGCAAAGCGTTGCGCAGTGTTCCACCTGTCAGTGACACCAGCCGCAGCGTAGTCACCGACAGCAGATCATCCAGAATGCGCGCCATCAGCTTGTTGGCATTGCCACGCTCCAGATGAATGTCGACCCCCGAGTGTCCACCCTTGAGGCCGGTCAGACTGATCATGCCGCTTGTCCAGCCGGCTGGCAGCGCTTCCCGGGCCAACTGCCGGGTCAGGCGCACGTCCACACCGCCGGCGCAGCCGACGTAGAACTCGCCCCAGTCTTCGGTATCCAGGTTCAGCAGCAGGCGGCCGGTCAGAATGTTGCCCGACAAACCGTGCGCGCCGGTCATGCCTGCTTCTTCGTCGATCGTGAACAGTGCCTCAATGGCCGGATGCGGCACGTCGTCGCTTTCCAGAATGGCCAGCGCCGCGGCAACACCGATGCCGTTGTCAGCACCCAGTGTGGTTCCGTCAGCCTTGATCCAGCCCTGCTCTGCCTCGATGAGCCGGATCGGGTCCCGCTCGAAATCATGGCCCGTGCCGGCATTCTGCTGGGCCACCATGTCCAGGTGCCCTTGCAGAACGACCGTTTCCCGGTTTTCCATGCCCGGCGTAGCCGGTTTGGCAATCACCAGATTGCCGACCGTGTCGGTGCGGGTTTCCAGACCACGGGATTTCGCCCATTCAATCAGGTGTGCCCGCAGTGCGGCTTCGTGTCCGGAGGGGCGTGGAATATCGCACAGGGTCTGGAAATGCGCCCAAAGCGCGCGCGGTTGCAGGGAGGCAAGGGCCGACATGAAAAACTCCTTCGGCGCCCGTCCGCTCCGGACAGGCAGTGACAACAATCAGCGACGCGGCATCCGTGCCAGCCAGGCGGCAAACACGGTAATGCCGATCAAAAATACCAGCGACCAGGCCGGCAACGACAAGCCCAGCAAGGTCCAGCCGACTTCCGCACATTCACCACTGCCCTTGAACACCTTGGCCAGCATGTCTGTAAACGGCATGGTTTCCAGCATGTAATCCAGTCCCGGGCCACATGCAGGTACCTGGTCGGCCGGCAGGTTCTGCAAGCGCACCTGCCAGGCGGCCACACCTGCACCTGAAAGCGACGCCAGCCCGGTCAGGCCCGCCATTACACTCCTGCCTCCGGCCGAGCGCGGTGACAACAGCGCACCCAGCAAGGCCAGCAACCCGGTCATGATCACGGCAACACGCTGGAACACGCACAGCGGACACGGCTCCAGATCCATGTAGTACTGGGCAAACAGGGCAAAACCCATGGCACCGGCACAGGCCAGTGCAATCAGGAGAAAACCGGTGCGCAGGGAGGGCTGAAACAATGAATACGCCATGAGTCGGTCAAAAGGATGAAGTTTGTAAATTAACACATGCTGATGTTTGAGGCAGCCGTTACTGCCTCAGTACAACACGGCCTGAGGGTCCAGGCTGCGCCACAAGTACCAGGTTGCCACGGTACGCCATGGAGCAAAACGTTCTCCCATGGCGCGCAGCTCCGCCGGAGACATCTTGCTGTCCAGCGCATAATGCCGGGCCAGGGCCCGTTGCAGGCCGATGTCGTCCACAGGCCAGACATCAGGGCGCAACTGGTTGAATATCAGATACATTTCGGCCGTCCAGCGGCCTATCCCGCGCACGGCCACCAGTTCGGCAACCAGCGCCTCGTCGTCAAGTCCGGCATGGGCCTCCGGGTTGACCCGGCCATCGGCAAAACACGCGGCCAGATCCCGGGCATACAGCACCTTGCGGGCCGACAGCCCGGCTGACCGCAGCGTATCTTCGGGCAGGGCCAGCACCCGTTCCGGAGATGGCTGGCCGGACAATATCGCGCTCAGCCGCGACCAGACGGCATCGGCTGCCCGTACCGAAATCTGCTGTCCGACGATGGCTCGCAGCAGGGTTTCAAAGGGTTCGCCCCGCGAGACCAGTTCGGCATCCGGCCAGCTGGCAATCAGCCGCGCCATGACCGGATCGGCGGCTGCCAGCCCGACACAGGCACTGTCCCACCACGCAGGGCGAGCCATCAGGACTGGCCGGCAATGGTCATGCGTTCGACCAGCACGGAACCGGTCCGCTTGCCACCCCGGATCTGCCGGTCCGTCCCCACGGCAATCATGCCGCGATACAGCTCCTTGAGATTGGCCGCAATCGTGATTTCCTCGACCGGATAGGCAATTTCGCCGTTTTCGATCCAGAAGCCGGCCGCACCCCGCGAGTAGTCACCGGTGACGGTATTCACCCCGTGGCCCAGCAGTTCGGTCACCAGGAGCCCGCGTCCGACCATGCGGACCAGTTCGTCGAAGGATTGTCCGGTGCTGGCCAGCGTCAGGTTGTGGCTGCCACCGGCATTGCCGGTGCTGGCCAGACCCAGCTTGCGGGCGCTGTAGCTCGACAGGAAATACCCCGTGAGCATCCCCTGCTCCACTACGGTACGTGCCCGGGTAGCCACGCCTTCGTTGTCAAAAGCACCCGAGGCCATGCCACGGAGAATGAACGGGTCTTCTTCCAGCGTAATGACCGGGTTGAATACCTGCGTGCCGGCAGCGTCGACCAGGAAGCTGGCCTTGCGATACAGCGCGCCGCCACTGGCCGCCGAGACGAAATGGTCAATCAGCCCGGCAGCCATCATGGGATCGAACAGCACCGGAAACACACCGGTCGGTGCCTGCCGGCCGCCCAGCCGGCGCACGGTCCGTTCACCGGCCATGCGACCGACTTCCGCCGCCGACAACAGGTCTTCCGGGTGACGGGCGCTGCTGTACCAGTAGTCTCGCTGCATGGATTCGCCATCACTGGCCACGACTGCCGCAGACAATGAATGCCGGGTCGAGGCATAGCCCTGGCAGAATCCCTGGCTGTTGGCGTAGACAAACTGCGACAGGTGGCTGGATACGCTGCCGCCTTCCGAGTTGTTGATGCGGGTATCGACCGCACGGGCAGCGGCTTCTGTTTCACGGGCCAGTTCGATGGCATCGTCCACCGACAGCGCCCACGGGTGGCACAGGTCCAGATCGGGAAAGGAAGTGGCCTGCAGGGCCGGATCAGCCAGTCCGGCGTCCGGATCGCTGGCCGTGTGCCCGGCAATCGCCAGTGCCGCGGCGACGGTGTCGCGCAGGGCATCGTCGCTCAGGTCCGAGCTGGCGGCGTGGCCTTTTTTCTGGCCGAGATACACCGTCACGCCCATGCCCTTGTCGCGGTTGTATTCCAGCGTTTCCACTTCCCCCAGTCTCACGCTGACGTTCTGGCCGACGCCCTCGCTGATTTCGGCTTCAGCATGCGTGGCTCCCAGGGCACGGGCGTGCTCAAGCACGCGCCGGGAAAGGTCTGCAAGCTGTGACTGGGTATAAGACAGGCGGGAATCGGTTGGTTGCATGGCGAATCAGGCAGGAATGCGCAAGGTTGCGCGGATGCCGGAAGTCTAGCACGCCGGCACCCGCCGCCATGCCATCAGCCCACGTGCCGTGCAATCAGGCGTCCGAGCGGGACCAGTTTGCCGTGGAAGAAATGAGTGGTGCCGGGAAACACCACCACAGGCAGCGACTGCGGCCGGGCCCAGTCCAGTACGGCCGACAGGGCGATCACTTCGTCTTCTTCACCGTGGATGACCAGTGTGTCGGCCGGGACTTCGGCCGGCATGGGGACGGGATAACGGCCAACGGCCGGCCCCATCAGGATCAGGCCATCCGCCTCGGTCCGCTGGCGGGCGTGCGCTGCCACAAATCCGCCGAATGAAAAGCCGGCCAGGATCAGCGGTACGCCGGGAAACTGCGCCCGGGCAAAGCCGGCCACGGCCAGCACGTCGTCCACTTCGCCGCGACCGTAATCATGCTCGCCGTCGCTTTTGCCGACGCCGCGCAGATTGGGGCAGTACGCCACGTAGCCGCGGCTGGCCAGCGCCTTGGCGCAGGTCTGCACCACCTTGTTGCCGTGGGTGCCGCCCTGGGTCGGGTTGGGATGGCAGACCACTGCCACGCCGCGCGGTGGGCCGTCAGGCGAAACCACCAGCGTATCCAGTCCGCCGACCGGACCGGGAACGGTAATGGAGGGAGGGGACAGCAGCATGGCGGTCAGCCCTGTTCCGGCAGGCGCAGCCGTTCGACCGGGCGGCCATGCACGAGATGTTCATTGATGATTTCGTCGATATCGTCGCGGTCGACGTAGGTGTACCAGGTTTCGTCCGGATACACGACCAGCACCGGACCGTAATCGCAGCGGTCGAGGCAGCCGGCTTTTTGCACGCGCACGCCGCCGGCACCTTTCAGGCCCAGTTCGCGGATCCGGTCCTTGGCATAGTCAAGCAGCTCCGAGGCACCCCGGTTGTTGCAGCAGTCCTTGCCGCCCTCACGCTGGTTGGTGCAGAAAAATACGTGGTGTTGAAAGTAGCCCATTGCCTTGGTTTCCTTGTCTATTCGGCCGCTGCCCAGCCCTGCCCCGGCGCAGCGTTTTCAAAGCGCGAGAACTGGCCCATGAAGGTCAGGCGCACAATACCGGTCGGCCCGTTACGGTGCTTGCCGATAATGACTTCGGCCAGCCCCTTGTCCGGGGAATCCGGGTTGTAGTACTCGTCGCGGTACATGAAGATGATCAAGTCGGCATCCTGCTCGATGGCGCCGGATTCGCGCAGGTCGGACATCATCGGACGCTTGTTGGGGCGCTGTTCGACCGAGCGGTTGAGCTGCGACAGGGCAATGACCGGGACGCTGAGTTCCCGCGCCAGGCTTTTGAGCGAGCGCGAGATTTCCGAGATTTCCGCCGTACGGTTCTGCTGGGTGGCATGTGCCGAGCCGCTCATCAGCTGCAAATAGTCGATGACGACCAGGCCGAGCTTGCCGCCGTACTGGCGGGCCAGCCGGCGGGTGCGCGCGCGCAGTTCCAGCGCGGTCAGGCCCGGTGTTTCATCAATGTGGATCTTGGTTTCGGCCAGCACCCCGACAGCCTTGCCGAACCGATCCCAGTCGTCGTCGTTGAAGCGGCCGGTCCGCAGCTTGTGCTGGTCCAGACGGCCGACCGAACCCAGCATACGGGTGGCCAGCTGGGCTGCCGGCATTTCCATGGAAAACACGGCAACCGGCAGGCCGGTATGGATGGCGACGTTTTCGGCCAGGTTCATCGAAAACGCCGTTTTGCCCATCGACGGGCGGCCGGCAACGATGATCAGGTCGCCCGGTTGCAGGCCGGAGGTCTTTTCGTCCAGATCAATAAAACCGGTGGGCACGCCAGTGACTTCGTCCGGATTGTCGCGGCTGTAGAGAAGATCAATCTTGTCCGTCACTTCAGCGAGGATTTCCGGCATGGCCAGAAAGCCCTGCTCGGATTTGGCCGTGCTTTCGGCGATCTTGAACACCTTGCCTTCGGCCTCGTCCAGCAGCTGGGCAGCATCGCGGCCCATGGGATGAAAGGCCGATTCGACGATTTCGGTGCCGACCGTCACCAGTTGCCGCATGACCGAGCGTTCGCGCACGATTTCGCCATAGCGGCGGATGTTGGCAGCGCTGGGCGTGTTCTGCGCCAGGGTGGCGAGATAGGCCAGCCCGCCGACTTCGGAGAGTTCGTTGGTGCTTTCCAGCCGTTCGGATACGGTAATCACGTCGGCCGGGCGGCCACCGTCGATCAGCTTGGCAATGGCCCGCCAGATCAGGCGGTGGTCGT
>JAGPIM010000014.1 GCA_018055005.1 Laribacter sp. | reverse complement strand
ACGACACTGATCACGCAAGGAGTCATTATGTCCCGCTCGCAATGGGGATCCCGCCTGGGGTTCATTCTGGCCTCGGCCGGCGCCACCGTCGGTCTGGGTTCCATCTGGAAGTTCCCTTACGTGACCGCCATGAACGGTGGTGGTGCCTTTATCGTCATTTTCATCCTGATCGCCTTTACCCTCGGGCTGGCGCTCCTGATGGCCGAAATTGCCATCGGCCGCGCGGCCGGCTGCGGTGCGGTCAGCGCATTCCGCAAGCTCGGCGGCCGCGGCTGGCCGCTGGTGGGCTATACCGGCGTGCTGTGCGGCTTTCTGGTGCTGTCGTTTTACTGCGTGGTGGGCGGCTGGACCTTCGGCTACCTGCTGCGGGCCTTTGACGGCCGGGTGATGAGCGATTCACCCGAAGCGCTGGCGGCACTGTTTGGCCAGTATGTTTCCAGCCCGGTCGAGCCGATCGTGACCCACGCCCTGTTCGTCGGCCTGACGGCACTGGTGGTGATGGCCGGTATCCAGAAAGGCATCGAACGTGCCGGCAAGCTGCTGATGCCGGCACTTTTCGTGCTCATGCTGCTGCTGATCGGCCGGGCGCTGACCTTGCCGGGTGCGGCCGAGGGCGTCAGCCAGTTCCTGGCACCGGATTTCAGCAAGGTGACACCGGCCATGCTGGTGGATGCGCTGGGGCTGGCGTTTTTCTCGCTGTCGGTCGGAGCGGGCTGCATGCTGGCCTATGGCTCCTACCTCGGGCCGGACGTGCGGCTGGCCAATGCCTCGCTGTGGATTGTCGGCCTGACCACCCTGACTTCGGTCCTGGCGGGGTTGATGATTTTCCCTGCCATTGCCGCCTTTGGCCTTGATGCGGCTGCCGGGCCGGGCCTGACCTACATGACCATGCCGGTGGTGTTCAACCACCTGCCGTTCGGCCAGTGGTTTGCCGTGGCCTTTTTCGCCCTCCTGTTGTTTGCTGCGCTGACGTCGGCCGTGTCGCTGCTGGAAATCATCGTGGTGCTGCCGGTGGACGACTGGGGCGTGGACCGCAAGCGCGCATCGCTGGCCGGGGCGGCGCTGGTGTTCCTGGCCGGCATTCCGGCCTCGCTGTCGTTTGGCGTGCTGGGCGACGTGACCCTGTTCGGCCGCAACGTGTTCGAGCTGATGGACTACACCGCCAGCAACATCCTGCTGCCGGTCGGCGGCATTGGCACGGCCCTGTTTGCCGGCTGGAAAGTGTGGCCGCTGATGCGCGGACAACTGGCGCTGCCGGCCGGCGTGGCAGTGGCGATGCAGGCCATGTGCCGCGCGGTGGCACCGCTGCTGATCGGCCTGATCCTGGTGTGGAACCTCTGACCGCCGACTTGCACGGGCAGGCGATGGCTATGCGATAATCCGCGCCTGACCCTGCCCACTGGAGAAATGCCGTCATGGCCGAAACTGACAAGCAAAAAGCCCTTTCTGCTGCACTGGCCCAAATCGAAAAGCAGTTCGGCAAGGGCTCGATCATGCGCATGAACGAGACGCAGGTGAACGAAAACCTGCAAGTCATTTCGACCGGTTCGCTCGGCCTGGACATGGCGCTGGGCGTCGGCGGCCTGCCGCGTGGCCGGGTGGTGGAAATCTACGGCCCGGAATCGTCGGGCAAGACCACCCTGTGCCTGCAGGTGGTGGCCGAAGCCCAAAAGCTCGGCGGCACCTGCGCCTACATTGATGCTGAAAATGCGCTGGACCCGCAGTACGCCGGCAAGCTCGGTGTCAAGGTGGACGACCTGCTGATTTCCCAGCCGGACACCGGCGAGCAGGCACTGGAAATCTGCGACATGCTGGTGCGCTCGGGCGGGGTGGACTTGATCGTGGTCGACTCGGTGGCCGCACTGGTGCCGAAGGCCGAAATCGAAGGCGAGATGGGCGACAGCCACGTCGGCCTCCAGGCCCGCCTGATGAGCCAGGCCCTGCGCAAGCTGACCGGCAACATCAAGCGCACCAACACGCTGGTGATCTTCATCAACCAGATCCGCATGAAGATCGGCGTGATGTTCGGCAACCCGGAAACCACTACCGGCGGCAATGCGCTGAAGTTCTACGCCTCGGTGCGTCTCGACATCCGCCGCATCGGTGCCATCAAGAAGACTGACGAGATCATCGGCAACGAAACCCGGGTCAAGGTCGTCAAGAACAAGGTCAGCCCGCCGTTCAAGCAGGCCGAGTTCGATATCCTGTATGGCGAAGGGATCAGCCGCGAAGGCGAGATCATCGAGATGGGCGTGGCCAACAAGTTCATCGACAAATCCGGTGCCTGGTATGCCTACAACGGCCAGAAAATCGGCCAGGGCAAGGACAACGCCCGTGAATGGCTGCGTGAAAACCCTGCCATCGCCCAGGAAATCGAAAAGAAGATCCGCACGGCAGCGGGGGTCGGCGGCATGAACGAATTCGTGCCCAGCTCCGAAGAGCAGGCCGAGGCCAGCCTGTCCGAAGACCACGACCAGTAATCTTGATTGACCGGCAAGGCCGCAGCGCGCAAGCCTGCGGCCTTGTGTTTTGGCGGAACCTTCGGCATGACCGGACCCTCTCTCAAGGCGCGCGCCTACCAGTACCTGTCGCGTCGCGAAATGACCCGTGCCGAACTGGCGCGCAAACTCTCGCCCCATGCCGACAGCGCCGAGGCACTGGAAGCCCTGCTCGACGAACTCGAACGCCTCAAGCATCTGTCCGACGGGCGGTTTGCCGAGGCCTGGGTCAACAGCAAGGCCAGCCAGCATGGTGCCCAGCGCCTGCGCCATGATCTGGCCGCACGCGGAGTCGATGCCGACACCATCCGCGAAACGCTGGCGTCACTGGGTGACAGCGAGATCGGGCGCGCCCGCGAAGTCTGGCGCAAGAAATTCGGCAGCCTGCCCGCCACGCCACAGGAAAAGGCGAAGCAGATCCGCTTTCTGGCCGGGCGCGGCTTTTCGCTGACGGTGATCCAGCGCGCGCTCAAAGACATTGATTTAGACGACTATCCGCAAGACTGACTGAAGGTTTTTCTCCATGTACGCAGAAGCCCGCCATACCCTCCACACCGTGCGCGACGTGTTGCGCTTTGCCATCTCGCGTTTCCAGGAGGCCGGGCTGGTGTTCGGCCACGGTTCCGACAACGCCTGGGACGAGGCGGCCTACCTGCTGGCGCACACCCTGCACCTGCCGCTGGAACGCTTTGACGCCCTGCTGGACTGCCGGCTGTTGCCGACTGAGCGGGATGCCGCCCTTGCCGTGATCGAGCGCCGGGTGAGCGAGCGCCTGCCCGCCGCCTACCTGACGCACGAAGCCTGGCTGGCCGGGCACGATTTCTACGTGGACGAGCGGGTGATCGTGCCGCGTTCGTTCATTGCCGAACTGCTGCCCGAAGCCCTGGAGCCGTGGATCGAACACCCGGAGCTGGTGCATTCGGCACTGGACCTGTGTACCGGTTCGGGTTGCCTTGCCATCCTGACGGCGCTGCATTACCCGGATGCCGAAGTTGATGCAATCGACCTGTCGCCTGATGCGCTGGAAGTGGCCGCGATCAATGTCGGGCGGTACGGCATGCAGGACCGCATCCGCCTGGTCGAATCCGACCTGTGGGCCGGCGTGGCCGGCCTGAGCTATGACCTGATTGTTTCCAATCCGCCGTACGTGGATGCCGAATCGGTGGCTGCCCTGCCGGACGAATACCTCAAGGAACCCGAGCTGGCGCTGGGTTCTGGTGAGGACGGGCTGGAGGCCACGCGGCGGATTCTGGAAGAGGCTGCTGCCCACCTCAACCCGTTCGGCGTGCTGGTGGTGGAAATCGGCCACAACCGCGACGTGCTGGAAATGCAGTATCCGCAGCTGCCCTTTACCTGGCTGGAAACGTCCGGCGGTGACGGATTCGTGTTCCTGCTGACCCGTGAAGAGCTGGTCGGGGCCGGCTTTGGCGACTGAGTGGCCGCTGCGCCATTCCGGTCACTGACCCACCCGGCTGGCGCAGGCTGGTGTGACCTGACGCGGTGGTCAGTGCTGATGGTGACGGCGGGCTGAAAAAAATGCACGGGTGCAGGTTTGTCCTGGTCAAGAGGCAAACCTGCACCCGTTTTGTTGACTGGCAGGAATCAGTTCAGGGCCAGCCCCAGTGCCAGCGACAGCATGAACGCTGCCATGCAACTGTCCAGCACCCGCCAGGATACCGGCCTGGCAAACAGCGGTGCCAGCAGGCGGGCACCGAAAGCCAGCGACAGGAACCAGGTGAGTGAAGCCAGCGAGGCGCCCAGCCCGAAGAGATAGCGGCCTCCCTCGGGCTGCTGGGCCGACAGGCTGCCCAAGAGGACCACGGTGTCGAGGTAGACGTGCGGGTTGAGCCAGGTCACGGCAAAGGTCGCCAGGAGGGCGGTCTTCAGGCCGCCACGCTCGCCGTCGCCCACCAGCAGCGATTCGCCCTGCCAGGCCCGGCGCAGTGCGGCCCAGCCGTACCAGAGCAAAAACGCCACGCCGCCCCAGCGGGCCACTTCCAGCAGGGTGGGGTGCGCCAGGATCAGGGCGCCGGCACCAGCCACGCCAAGGGTGATCAGGATGGCATCCGACATGGCACAGGACAGGGCGATCGGCAGGCGATGCTGCCCTTGCAGGCCCTTTTGCAGCACAAAGGCGTTTTGCGCGCCAATCATCATGATCAGGCTTGCGCCCATCCCGAATCCTTCTGCCACCGGCATCCAGCTCATGGTGTCCTCGTTCAGTGTCCGTCTGGTAATGGACATACCTTACTGGCTGGATCAATATGAAGTAAAACTCATAATTTTTAATAACAGTTAGAAAAATTCATGTTCGATTACAAGTTGTTGATGGCGCTGGAAGCAGTGGTCAAGGCCGGCAGTTTTGACAAGGCCGCCGCGCTGCTGTGCATCACGCCTTCGGCGGTGTCGCAGCGCATCCGGCAACTGGAAGAACGCACCGGCCAGCTGCTGCTGATCCGCAGCCTGCCGGTCAGGGCCACGGTGGCCGGACATCGCCTGTTGCGGCATGTACGGCAGGTGGCGCTACTGGAGGAGGACTTGCAGCAGGAGCTACAGGGCGAGGCCGAAGGCGGACTGACACCGCTGCCGGTCGGCGTCAACGCCGACAGCCTGGGCACCTGGCTGTTGCCGGCAGTGGCCGGGGTGGTCTGGCGCGAGCGGTTCGTGTTGCAGGCCATCGTCGATGACGAAGCACATACCCACGACCTGCTGCGCAGTGGCGAGGTGGTGGGCTGCGTGACCAGTCATCCGCAGCCGCCGACCGGCTGCATCAGCCAGCCGCTGGGGCAGATGCGCTACCGCTTTTATGCCACGCCGGACTTTGTCCGCAGCCACCTGCCGGACGGGCTGACCCGCGAGGCGGTGCTGGCGACACCCGGCATTGCCTTCAACCGCAAGGATTCACTGCATTTCGGCCAGATGGAGGCGCGGTTCGGCCTGCGCCTCGGGGATTATCCCTACCTGACCATGCCTTCGACCCACGCACTGTTCGAGGCAGTCAAGGCTGGACTGGGCTACGGCCTGTCACCAGAATTGCAGGTCGGTGAGGCGCTGGCCTCCGGCGAGGTGATTGACCTGCTGCCGGATGATCCACCTTCGGTCAGCCTGTACTGGCATGGCTGGGCCTTGCAGTCGCCGCGCCTGGCGCGCTTCACGGCCACACTGGTGGCCGAGGCACGCCAGTGCCTGCGCGGAGGCTGACGGGTTCAGGCATCGTTTTCGTCGCGCCAGCTGGGGGCGCGTTTTTCAAAAAATGCCAGCAAGCCTTCGACCTGTTCAATGCTGCCAAGGCAGGACAGGGTCGCGGCCATTTCCTTAGACTGGGCTGCCTGCATGGCATCCAGCCCGCCGCGCAGCAGCTGGCGGTTGGCGCGGGCCGCACCCGGACTGCTGAAGTGCCCCTGGTCGGCAACCGATACGGCCACGATCTTGGCCAGACCGGCGTCGGTCAGCTCATCAACCAGACCGATCTGTAATGCCCGGGGGGCGGATACCAGTTCACCGGTCTGTGCCAGCCGGCGGGCCCAGCCTTCACCGACCGCCTGCGGCAGGCGCCACGAAGACCCGCCGCACAGGGGCAGGCCCAGACGGGCTTCCGGTGTGCCGACTTCAGCCTGGCGCTCGGCAATCCGTACGTCGCAGGCCAGCGCCAGCGCGAGTCCGCCACCAAGGGCATAGCCGTTGATGGCGGCGATGGTCAGCCCTTCAAAGCTTGCCAGGGCCAGTGTCGTGTCATTCAGCGCATTGAGCAGGGCTTCGGCCCGCTGGGGCTGGGCGGCATGGAAGGCCTCGATGTCGGCCCCGGCGGAAAAGAAGCTGTCTCCGGCACCGGTCAGCACGAGGGCGCGGGTTTGCGGATCGGAAGAAAGGGCATGGATCTGTCTGGTCAGGGCTTGCAACTGTTCGGTGTCCAGTGCGTTGACCGGAGGAGCGTTGAGGGTAAGGATGGCACTGCGGCCCAGATGTTCGACGATCAGATGTTCGGCCATGGGATGACTCATGTGGATGGTTGAGCAGCGGCCGGGCGCGCACGATTACAATGTCCGGCAATTAGGTTTTTTTATAGTCAAACCATGCCTGAATACAGCCTCGTTACGCTTTTTCTTGTCGGCCTGATGGGCGGCGGCCATTGTCTGGGGATGTGCGGCGGTCTGGTGACGGCGCTGTCGCTCCAGCTGCCACCGGCCCGTTCACGTGCGCCGTTCGTGCTGGCTTACAACCTTGGGCGTGTGGCCAGCTATGTGCTGGTGGGGGCCATCGTCGGCGGACTGGGCGGGCTGGGACTGGCCGCGCTGGGTATCCGCGGGGCGCAGCTGGGGCTCTTTGTGCTGGCGCAGTGCCTGATGATCCTGCTGGGACTGTACCTGGCGGGATTTTCCGGTGCGGTCACGCGCATCGAAGCGTTGGGGCGGCCGGTCTGGCGGCATGTGCAGCCGGTCATGAAACGCCTGCTGCCGGTGCGCTCTCCCTTGGGGGCGCTTGGCGTGGGCATGCTGTGGGGCTGGCTGCCGTGCGGGCTGGTGTATTCGGCCAGCCTGACCGCCATGGCCAGTGGTTCGGCTGCCGGCGGGGCTACCGGCATGCTGGCATTTGCGCTGGGTACGCTGCCCAATCTGCTGGCCATGGGGGCGTTTGCCGAAGGGCTGCGCGGCTGGCTGACCCGGCTGTGGGTGCGCCGGATGGCCGGCATGGCCGTGGTGGCGATGGCGCTGTGGCAGCTGTGGCCGGTGCTGGGGCAATGGTCGCAGGCATTGGCCTGAGGCCGGGGACAGACAGGACAACGGTCAGGGATGCCTTGCGTCATCCCTGACCGTTGATGTTTTCAGGCGCTGCCGGCCGCAATGCGGCGGCGGCTGCCGGCTGCAACTGCTGGCGCACCATCCGGCCCGTGCCTTGCCTCAGGCCGCGCCGGGCAGATACCAGAAATTGGGCCCGGCCCGCTCGAAACCCTGCTCGGCCATGGCCATGTCCAGCTCCAGTGTCGCCAGGTCGTCGGCCAGCGGTTCCAGCTGGATGTCGCGGCTCGGGTCGAGGTGTTTGAGGTAGGCGAGGCAGTCACCGCAGCTCTCGGCGCGCACGGCATCCTTTTCGTCGCCGTGGGCCCAGTAGCCGATGTCACGGCTGCTGTCGCACTGCGTGCACTGGGCGCGCACATGATGCCAGTCGGTATCGCACAGCGGGCAGTGCAGGTAACGCAGGCCTTCGGCGCCGGGGCGCAGCCAGCTGACGGCCGGCGGCATGCCACAGACCGGGCAGAAGTGGGCTGCGTGTCCGGCCTGTCCGAGCCGGGCCGGCGCAATGCGGGCTGCCAGTGCGCGGAAATACACTTGCAGGGCAGCGGCGACAAACGGTGCCTCGGCGGCATCCAGCGTGGCCCAGTCGAAGCCCAGCAGCCGGCTGGCCTGCTGCTCCAGCGTGTCGGCATCGGCGGCAGCCAGAGAGTCCAGTGCAGCCAGGGTGGCCTCGGGCAGGTCAGGGCGGGCGCGCAGCGTGGTGACGAGATGCGACAGCACCTCACGCCAGACGGCATCGCGCGACCAGGCTTCCACACCCAGCGGCGGCAGCTCGTGCAGGGCGCAGTTGTCCCAGTAGCTGTCCGGCAGGTCCGGAAGGGAGATGTCGAACCGGGCAGCCGCGTCGGCCTGGGCGGCGGCGAGTTCGCCCAGGAGATGCAGGTAGCCGGCCAGCGGGTGGCCGTCGGCCAGTGCCGTCAGGCGACGGGCACGGCCGGTGTAGAGGGCTTCTACCGGCAGGTAGACGGGGGTGATGCGCAGGGCGGATTGTCCGAGTTGTTCCTGCGCGACGATTTTCAGGCTCATGGCGGATCCTGCAAGAAAACGGCCGGTGCCCGCAGACACCGGCCTTGATGAAGACGGCTTCAGTCAGCCGGAACCGGCTTACTGCTGCTTGTCCTTGACTTCACGATACCAGCGCGGGTGATGCTTTTTGGCCCAGGCAGTCGTGACCACGCCTTCGACCATCGCACGGATGGTACCGCGCACCCACAGGGCGGCGTAGACGTGGATGATGATGCCCGCGATCAGGATCAGGGCGCTCCAGGCGTGGAACAACAGGGCCAGCCGGATGACCGGGATCGGGAACATCGGGGCAAAGTACGGACGCCAGATGATGAAGCCCGTGCAGGCGAGCACCAGCATGCACAGCGTCATCAGCCAGAACATGCCTTTCTGGCCGCCGTTGTACTTGCCGATGTCACCGACTTCGACCCCGAGCAGCGCCTGCTTGACTGCCAGCATCCACTTCACGTCCTCGCGGTCGATGAAGTTGTGCTTGAAGTAGCGGAAGAACTGCACGAAGAAGCCCGCGACCATGATTACGCCGACGAACGGGTGCACGATGCGCGCGAGCTGCGGGGTGCCGAACACGCCGGTCAGCCAGAAGAACGCCGGGTAGAAGAGCGCCAGTCCGGACAGCGCCAGCAGCACGAAGCAGACGGCAACGATCCAGTGGTTGATGCGCTCGGCCGCCGAGTAGCGAACGATGAGTTTTTCCTTGCTCATGCCTTGTTCTCCCCGTCGTCGTTCTTGCCGGCCGGCTTGTCCTCTTCATCGTCCTCGGCCTTGTTGGGGCCGACGCCGATGTAGTGGAAGAAGCCGAAGAGACCGGCCGCAGCAATGCCGACCGTGGCCAGCGGCTTGAGCAGCCCTTTCCACAGGCCGACGGCCGGACTGATGGCCGGGTCTTTCTGCAGGTTGCTGTAAAGCTCCGGCTTGTCGGCATGGTGCAGCACGTACATGACGTGCGTGCCGCCCACCCCGGCCGGATCGTACAGGCCGGCATTCTCGTAGCCGCGCGACTTGAGGTCGGCGATGCGCGTGTCGGCAAAGACCTTCATGTCCTCCTTCGAGCCAAAGCGGATCGCCCCGGTCGGACAGGTCTTGACGCAGGCCGGCTCCTGGCCGACCGCTACGCGGTCGGAGCACAGGGTGCACTTGTAGGCCTTGTTGTCCTCGGCGTTGATGCGCGGCACGTTGAACGGACAGCCGGCGATGCAGTAGCCGCAGCCGATGCAGTTTTCCTGCTGGAAATCCACAATGCCGTTGGCGTACTTGATGATGGCGCCGGGGCTCGGGCAGGCCTTGAGACAACCGGGGTCGTCACAGTGCATGCAGCCGTCCTTGCGGATCAGCCATTCGAGCTTGCCGTTTTCCTCGACCTCGTTGTACCGCATCACCGTCCACGACTTTGCGGTCAGGTCGGCCGGGTTGTCGTAGACGCCGGTGTTGTTGCCGATGTCGTCACGCAGGTCGTTCCATTCCGAACAGGCCACCTGGCAGGCCTTGCAGCCGATGCAGCTCGAAACGTCGATGAGCTTGGCCACTTCGGTGGTCTTGCGGACCTGCGGTGCCTGCGTCGGGCTGGCGGAGCGGCGGACAATGTCCAGCGATTGCAGTGCCATATTGTCCTCCTTATGCCTTCTCGACGTTCACGAGGAACGTCTTGAATTCCGGCGTCTGCGTGTTGGCGTCACCCACGAACGGCGTCAGCGTGTTGGCAATGAAGCCTTTTTTCGCCACCCCTTCGTAGCCCCAGTGGATCGGAATGCCGATGTGATGCACCGGCTTGCCGTCGACCGTCAGCGGCTTGATGCGCTTGGTGACCACTGCCTTGGCCTTGATGTAGCCGCGGTTGGAGGACACCTTGACCGTGTCGCCGTGGGCGATGCCCTTTTCCCGGGCCAGCACTTCGCCGATTTCGACGAACTGTTCGGGCTGGGTGATGGCATTCAGGCGCGAGTTCTTGGTCCAGTAGTGGAAGTGCTCGGTCAGGCGGTAGGTGGTACCGACGTACGGGAACTTCTCGCTGGTGCCGAACTGGGCGCGGTCGTCCTTGAACACGCGGGCCGCCGGATTGCTGACCACCTGCGGGTGCATGGGGTTGGTGCCGATCGGGCTTTCAAACGGCTCGTAGTGCTCGGGGAAGGGGCCTTCGGCCATCTTGTCGAGCGCAAAGAGGCGTCCCATGCCTTCGGGCTGCATGATGAACGGGTTCATCGCGCTGCCTGGTGCTTCGTCGGCCTTGAAGTCGGCCACGTCGCCACCGGTCCACTTTTCGCCGTTCCACTTGAGCTGGCAGCGGGCGGGATCCCACGGCTTGCCGTTGCGGTCCATCGAGGCGCGGTTGTAGATGATGCGGCGGTTGGCCGGCCATGCCCACGACCAGCCCGGCGTGTTGCCAAGACCGGTGTCGGTGTTGTCGCGGCGGGCCATCTGGTTACCGGCCTGGGTCCAGCTGCCGGTGAAGATCCAGCAGCCGCTGGCGGTGGTGCCGTCGCCTTGCAGGTGGGCGAAGGTGGACAGCTGCTCGCCTTTGCGGGCGAGGAACTTGGTCGGGTCCTTCGGGTCCGGCAGGTCGGCCAGGGCCTTGCCGTTGAGTTCCTTGGCCAGTTCTTCGGCGCTGGGCTCGTGCGGGTCGCGGTACTGCCACGACAGGTTGAGCACCGGATCGGGCAGGGCGCCGCCTTCCTTGGCGTAGGCTGCCTTGAGCTGCTGGTAGATGCCGGACATGATTTCGACGTCGGTCCTGGCTTCTCCTGGTGCGTCAGCGCCCTTCCAGTGCCATTGCAGCCAGCGGCCGGAGTTGACGATGGCGCCTTCTTCCTCGGCAAAACAGGTGGTCGGCAGGCGGAAGACCTCGGTCTGGATGTCTTCGGTCTTGACGTCGTTCTGTTCGCCGTGGTTTTTCCAGAAGGTGGACGTGTCGGTGACCAGCGGGTCCATGATGACCAGGAACTTGAGCTTCGACAGCGACTCGATGACCTTGTTCTTGTTCGGGAACGAGGCGACCGGGTTGAAGCCCTGGCACATGTAGCCGTTGATCTTGCCCTGGTGCATCAGCTCGAACACTTGCAGCACGTCGTAGGACTTGTCCCACTTGGGCAGCCAGTCAAACGCCCAGTTGTTCTCGGCGGTGGCGGCGTTGCCGTAGAAGGCCTTCATCAGGCTGACGAAGAACTTCGGCGTGTTCTGCCAGTAGTTCATCTGGCCCGGCAGCCATTCCTTCGGCGTGGACCTGGCCAGGTAGTCCTCGTAGCCGGCGACTTTTTCGTTCGGCAGGTTGAGGTAGCCCGGCAGGTTGGTCGACAGCAGGCCAAGGTCGGTCAGGCCCTGGATGTTGGAGTGGCCGCGCAGGGCGTTCACGCCGCCACCCGGCATGCCCATGTTGCCCAGCAGGAGCTGGATCATGGCCATGGTGCGGATGTTCTGCGAGCCGATCGAGTGCTGGGTCCAGCCCAGGGCGTACAGGAAGGTTGCCACCTTGTCCGGCCGGGCGCATTCGCCCAGCATTTCGCACACCTGCAGGAACTGTTCCTGCGGGGTGCCGGTGACGTTGCTGACCACTTCCGGGGTGTAGCGGGCGTAGTGGGCCTTGAGCAGGTTCCACACGCAGCGCGGGTTGGCCAGCGTGTCGTCGCGCAGCGCGTAGCCGTTTTCGTCGCGCTGGTAGTCCCAGCTCGATTTGTCGGCGTACTTGGCCTTGTCGGCATCCCAGCCGGAGAACAGGCCGTCGTTGAACGCGAAGTCGTCACGCACCAGAAGGGCTGCGTTGGTGTACTGCCTGACGTATTCCCAGTTGATCTTGTCGTTGCTGATCAGCCAGTTGATGACGCCGCCGAGGAAGGCGATGTCGGTACCGGAACGGATCGGGGCGTAATAGTCGGCCACCGATGCGGAACGGGTGAAACGCGGGTCGACCACGACGAGCTTGGCGCCGCGGGTCTGCTTGGCTTCCACAACCCAGCGGAATCCGACCGGGTGGGCTTCGGCTGCATTGCCGCCCATGATGACGACGAGGTCGGCATTTTTGATGTCAACCCAGTGGTTGGTCATGGCGCCACGGCCAAACGAAGGGGCAAGACTTGCCACCGTCGGGCCGTGTCAGACACGTGCTTGGTTGTCGATGCTCAGCATGCCGAGGCTGCGGATGACCTTGTGGGTCAGCCAGCCGGCCTCGTTGGAAGATGCGGATGCGGCCAGAAAGCCGGTGGTGGTCCAGCGGTTGACGGTCTGGCCGTCTGCGTTGGTGGCCACGAAGTTGGCGTCGCGGTCGGCCTTCATGTGCCGGGCAATGCGCTCGAAGGCTTCATCCCAGCTGATGCGTTTCCACTCGTTGCTGCCGGCTTCGCGCACTTCCGGATACTTGAGCCGGTTGGGGCTGTGGATGAAATCGAGCAGGCCGGCACCCTTGGGGCACAGTGCGCCGCGGCTGACCGGATGGTCCGGGTCGCCTTCGATGTGAAAGATTTCCGCCTTTGCGTTTTTGGCACCGTCACCGAGGCTGTACATCAGAATGCCACAGCCAACGGAACAATACGGACAGGTGTTGCGGGTTTCGGTCGCGCGCGCGATCTTGTAGGCGCGGACATCAGCAAAAGCCGTAGCGGGAGCCACTCCCATTGCGGCAAGGCTGGACCCGGCAACACCGCCCGCGCAGATCTTGAAGAACTGCCGTCGGTTTACCTGCATGGAATGTGTCTCCATTTGGTCTCGTTGCATGCGCTGGTTTTGTTGGACCTGCCGGCATGGGGCAGGGGCTGCGCCGTGCGCAGTTCGGGCAGCTAACCGGAATGGTATCGGACTGCGTGGCGCATGCCAAAGCCGGAAGGTGGTTTTTTCGACTGTTCCTGCGCTCTTTTATGGCTGAAGGTCGTAAAGAAGAATTTCAGCCAGGTCGAATGAACTGTCTCCGTTGGCCTGGCACCCCGGCAGCAGGACAGAACGGAGTAGACTGCACACATGCAGAATTTTCCTTTTTCCGGTTGTCCGGTGCCTGTCACCGGAGAGGTGTCGATGGCACCGGCGCAGAGACTTGACGTGGTGCGGCTGCGTGATGGCCTGCTGGCGGACGAGCAGGACACCGTGGCGGCCGAGGTGCCGGTGGCACTGGTCTTCAACGGTATTTCGCATGCGGTCATGATGTGCACTCCGGAGGATCTGGAGGACTTCGCGACCGGATTCAGCCTGAGCGAAGGCATCGTCCCCGAATTGTCGGCCCTGTATGACATCGAGGTGGTGCCGGTGGTGAGTGGCATTGAGGTACGGATCGAGCTGGCTGCCGGGTGTTTCAGTGCGCTGAAGGACCGGCGCCGGCAGCTGAGCGGGCGTACCGGTTGCGGACTGTGCGGTGTGGAGAGCCTGCAGCAGGCCATCCGCCCGGTCAGGCCGGTTCCCCGGCAACTGAAGATCAGTCAGGGAGCATTGCTGGCGGCGATGGCCGGTCTGCCGGCCCGCCAGGTGCTGGCGCGGGAAACCGGTGCCACTCATGCTGCGGCATGGTGTGCTCCGGACGGGCAGATACTGGCCGTGCGCGAGGATGTCGGGCGGCATGTGGCGCTCGACAAGCTGATCGGTATGCGGGCGCGACAGGGATGGAGCGATGGATTCGTGATCGTGACCAGTCGTGCCAGCTATGAAATGGTTCACAAAGTTGCCGAGGTGGGGGTCGAGCTGCTGGCGGCCATCTCGGCACCGACGGCACTGGCGGTGGATCTGGCACACGCAGCGGGCCTGACGCTGGCGGGTTTCGTACGGGGTGAGCGGGCGGTGGTTTACGCCGGAGCCGGTCGTCTGGTGACAGGCTAATGTCTTGACCTTACATGGGGTTGCGGCTCACAACGTGAACCCGCCGGGTCTCCGGCCGGTTTCCGCTATGGCTGGATGTGCCGGAAGGCTCGGCTGGAAACGGTTTACGCCGCTATCATTTTGCTGGTTGATGTGGTAAGAATCCCAGACGGATTTTCGTTTTCTCTTACCCAACTTTCCTACAGCAACATGGCACTCATCGTTCAGAAGTACGGCGGTACGTCGGTGGGCTCGACAGAGCGCATCAAGAACGTCGCCCGCCGCGTCGCCAAGTGGAAGGCGCAAGGTCATGATCTGGTCATCGTCGTATCGGCGATGAGCGGAGAAACCAACCGTCTTCTTGGTCTGGCCCGCGACATCCAGTCATCCCCCGATCCGCGCGAGCTTGACGTCATTGCGTCGACCGGCGAGCAGGTCACCATTGCCCTGTTGACCATGGCATTGAAGGAAATCGGTGTGGACGCTGTCAGCTACACCGGTTGGCAGATGCCGATGTTGACGGACAATTCGTTTACCAAGGCGCGTATCCAGTCGATTGCCGAAGGCCGGATGCGTACCGACCTGGAAGCTGGCCGGGTGCTGGTCGTGGCAGGTTTCCAGGGAATCGACGAGGACGGCAACATCACCACGCTGGGGCGTGGCGGCTCTGATACGTCGGCCGTGGCGATTGCTGCGGCGCTGAAGGCGGACGAGTGCCAGATCTACACCGATGTGGACGGGGTCTACACCACCGATCCGCGCGTGGTGGAAAACGCCCGCCGCCTGAAGACTATTACCTTTGAGGAAATGCTGGAGCTGGCGTCGCTGGGTTCCAAGGTATTGCAGATCCGCTCGGTGGAGTTTGCCGGCAAGTACAAGGTACGCCTGCGCGTGCTGTCCTCGTTCGAAGAGGAAGGCGAGGGTACGCTGATCACGTTTGAGGAAGATGAGAATATGGAAAAGGCCGTCGTCGCCGGTATCGCGTTCGACCGTAACGAAGCTCGCATCAATGTGAAGGGCGTGCCGGACAAGCCGGGCATTGCCTACCAGATTCTGGGGCCGGTTTCGGATGCCAACATCGAAGTCGACATGATCATCCAGAACGTGGGTGACAACGGTACGACCGATTTCTCGTTTACCGTACCGCGTGGCGAATACCAGAAGGCGCTGTCGATCCTGCGTGACCTGCAAGGGCATCTGGGCGCGGCCGACATCAACGGTGATGACAAGATCGCCAAGGTGTCGATCGTCGGGGTGGGCATGCGTTCGCATTGTGGCATTGCCAGCACCATGTTCCGTACCCTTGCGGAAGAAGGCATCAACATCCAGCTGATCTCGACTTCCGAAATCAAGGTGTCGGTACTGATCGACGAGAAGTACCTGGAGCTGGCTGTTCGGGTGCTGCACAAGGCTTTCGGGCTGGATCAGGCCTGACGGTTCCTTGCCTGAACGAAAACCGCACGACAACCGTGCGGTTTTTCTTTTTTGTATCAGTGGATTGCCTGTCTGGTGAAATCACGGTGCCAATATACTGTTGACGGTTTTTCCGTATTTACGTATATTTCGCGTCTCTCGACGGAGAAATGGCCGAGAGGTCGAAGGCACTCCCCTGCTAAGGGAGCATACGGGCTAAAACCCGTATCGAGGGTTCGAATCCCTCTTTCTCCGCCACAGAACACCAAGCCCTTGATTGGAAACAGTCAGGGGCTTTTTGTTTGCCTGGGTGAGACTTGTATCCCGCATTGGTCTCGCAAATGATTTGGGTGTGCACAGGCGGAGCAAGCCTGCGGATGGCATGTCTACGCCCAGCCGGTAGGCGGCAAGGCTGCATCAAATGTCTTGTTCATTGCGATGAATGCCCATTGGATCGGGTAAATTTTTGCCGGCGACGCCAGCGCAATAACAATCCAACGGCAAGCACCAATCCAAGCGTCAACGCGCTACCTGTCAGCCCTTCAAAAGAAGAGGTGGGCGATACTATTCCCTCCCCGCCGGGAGCGGGAGTCCCGTCGAACAGGGTCATGCTTGACTGTATATGCGCCAGCTGGCTTTTTAACCCGTCGCCTGCTGCTACCTCCAGTGCTTTTGCATGTCCCATGCCGTTCAATGCCCATTCCACTCCTTCGGGAGCCCTGGAAGAAAACCAAGTCAGTACTCCGCCAGTCAAGACAGCGGCCAGCAGGAATCCACCCACCAGAGTTCGTCCGGAACGCCAGGGTGTCGCCGGCATGCTTTGCCTCTGCAAAAGATCAGGCTGGGTCCTGGCGACATACGACAGGATGGCGGCAGTAATTACGCCTTCAACCAGTCCGATTACCAGATGAACCGGCACCATCAGCATCATGAACGGCATGAAAGGAATGGTTGTGATTCCGCTGAGTTCGGTTTCGACGGTTACTCCCAGTGCTGCCGAAGCCATCGACAGCGTGCAAGACACGATCACGGCCAGCGTAACCCGCTTGCGCTGGCTTCCATCCCCGGCAAGAGGGCGATAAACCAATGGATAGATGACAAAACATGACATCACGCCCAGGTTAAATGCATTGGCTCCCCAGGCCAGCAAACCGCCATCTCCAAAAAACAGGGCTTGGATCAGCAGAAAAGAAGCCACAACTACAAATCCGGCCCATGGCCCCAAAATGATGGCCAACAACATGGCTCCGCCCAGATGACCGCTCGACCCGGTGCCCGGAATGGAAAAGTTGACCATTTCAGCCGCGAAAACAAAGGCACCTAATACTCCCATCAATGCCATCAGTGATGGATTGTTCTGTAGTTCGGGCTTGAGCTTGCGGGCACTGATGACCAGTGCCACACCGGTTACGGCATAAAGTCCCAGTCCCACCGCAGGTGACAGCAGTGCGTCAGCCATGTGCATCTTGTGAACTCCCGTTCAAATTCGATAGTCATTTACAGGGGAACAGCCGGCATCGGTCATGCCGAACGGCAAAGCAGGAGAGCCAGCACGGCTGGCAGCAAGTAAAAAGCGCAACTCGTTGGCTCGCCTGCTGTTCAGGTCGCCTGTGCGCCAGTCCGATGGCTTCAGTCCCGGCAATGGAACGTACTGGCAAGACAGCATCCGGACCGGCTGGATTGGCATGCTGCATATACCCTCACTGCCCACCGGTAAAACTTCGGATGGGCAGCCGGGAGAGTGGGATTTACTGGTCGCGGAAGCAGGCAATATGGAAGGAGCGGGCTGCCGGTTTGCCTGCCGCATCGTACGTATGCACACGCAACTGCATCGGATCATCCGTCAGGCCGACCGTGATCAGCCCCGGTTCGACCGGCTCGGTTTCTGCGCTGCCGATCGTGCCGGCAAAGTTGGTCTTGCAGGGACCCTGCAAGGGAATTTTCCAGGTAACGATGTACTCGTTGACGCCATTGAATTTGCAACCGTCGATCAGGTAACCGCGGACAACTCCGCCGTCAGCCTTGATGACGCAGGCCAGTCGCTTTTCAAAATCAGCCATGATGACTCCTTGGATTCAGGCATAAATCAGGAAAACCGCTGCTGCCCCGTGACAGCAGCGGAAAAGTCATGACCCGACTGGATCAGCCATCACGCTGCCAGGACAGGTTGCCCGGGGTGGAATCCACCGTCCAGTCCTTGTTGCAGAACGACACGCCGATCATGGTGTCACGCG
Organism: Laribacter sp.; assembly: GCA_018055005.1. Lineage (GTDB taxonomy): Bacteria > Pseudomonadota > Gammaproteobacteria > Burkholderiales > Aquaspirillaceae > Laribacter. The sequence continues at coordinate 10,008 of JAGPIM010000014.1, read as the reverse complement.
TCACCAGCTTGGCCAGCTGGTCTTCGGTCCAGCCTTCGGTACCGGCCGGTCGCAATGGAATGACAAAGAAGCGCGACTTGGCATTGGAGTCATGAATGCGGACTTCCACGTCTTCCGGAACGATGGTGCCGAACTCGGCCAGGACCGAACGGGGCCAGCGCACCATGCGGCGGCGGTAGTTGGATCGCTCGTACCACGAAGGCGCAATGCCGAGGATCGGGCGCGGGTAGCATGAGCACAAGGTGCACACGATGGCATTGTGCAGCTTGGGCGTGTCTTCCAGCGCGTAGAGATAAGTAAAGTCACTGGGCGTACCCCAGCCGGTTGGCTTCATCCAGTCGATGCCCAGCTCCAGGCATGTCTTGGTGGCGTCTTCAAGCAGCCGTTTCTTGAATTCAGGGTCGGTCCATGCCTTCGCAACAATGCGGGCTCCATGGTTCGGGGTCAGACCTTCCATGAATTCCACAAACCGTCGATGGTCCTCTGCCGAAAAATAGTGCTTTTCGATGCACAGTTCCCGGATGGCCAGCTCCAGAATGCCAAAGCCTTCGGCATCGTCGGATTTTTCGACGCACTTGCCTTCGTGATCGTGATGGTGTTCGCTCATGTCGAGACTCCTGCCGGGCGGGAATTAATCGTCAACGGGCTCAAGCCAGCTGTCGTACATTTCGGTTTCAAGGCTGTCGATCGGCGAGCCACCGTAATCTGGTGCCCACAGTTCCAGCATCTGGAAGCGGACAATGTAGAACTGTTCTACGCGCCCCTTGTTTTCCTGCCATTTGCCCCAGGCTTCATCCTCAGGAATGACCCATTTCGGGCGCACATTGACAATTACACCGACCTTGTTGCGGGTATAGCCCTGGGTACGGGTATGAAACAGGGTTTCGCGATCCTGTACCCGGACGCGATCGCCGAGCTTGAACCGGGCTTGAGTGGTCTCAGTCATTTCTGTGCCTCCTGGCGAGCCTTGATCTCTTCGAGCTTGCGCGACAGCTCGTCCTGGGTGATCAGTCCCTTTTCGACCAGCATGTGCGTACATGCCAGCAGCCAGCGGGTGTAGTACGGCAGACCGTAATAAATGGTTTCACCCAGGTCGTTTTCCCGTCGACGCCGTTCCTCGCTGCACCAGTAGCCTCGCCAGGCCAGGCATTCAGCCGTGCAGTGAGTGTAGATTTCCCAGGGATCCGGGTCGTGCAGGCTTCTGTCCAAAGGGCCGTCAGGCTGCCCGCCCACATCGTGAACCACATGGGTATAAGCCTCGTACTGGCTTTGTGGAACGGATAGCGGCAGGTCACTGACCTCGAAGGTAGTAGGGGCATGTGCACGAACTGCCTGTAGCACCGCCTTGTAAAATTTCTCGCTCATTCTTTATGTCCTCCTGTGCAGGAAAAACAGGATTCAGGGACAATCATTTCACGGCCCTTTATCCTGCCTCATCGATTTTTGGAGGTTTTTTTTGAATTTGACAGGCGTGATGGATGAATGGTAATGATCGTTGAAATATATTTATTTTGATAGTGGCTGATTTGTAAAAAAATCAAAATCCATAATTTTTGATGTTGATGGTTTCTGGTATGTTGTGCCATCTGATTAACCGTTTTTCGGGAAATGAAAACCTCTTTCCAGTCATTGGTATTCAATCATTCAGACAGACTGGATTTATTTCTGCCAAATAAAAACCGATCCGCATCTTGATTGGCCGGGAAGTATTGCTATACCCAATGAAAGTGAATTTCCACTCTCGTACAAGGGGTTTGCCATGCTCAGGGAAATGGTCAATATTGTTAACAATTCGGACCGGTCGTTCAAACAACGGCTAATCGGTATTTATCTGGCTTTATTGGTTTTGAATGTCGGGGCCTGGGGATATGTACTGATTGTTTTCCGGCATTATCCGGTATTGCTCGGGACGGCTCTTTTGGCCTATGGCTTCGGCCTGCGACATGCCGTCGATGCTGACCATATTGCGGCCATCGACAACGTTACCCGGAAAATGATGCAGCAAGACAAAAAACCGGTTGCCGTCGGGTTTTTTTTCTCGGTCGGACACTCCCTGGTGGTCATTATTGCATCGGCACTCATTGCCATTACCACGATTGAGATCACCAAAAACTTTGAATGGCTCAAGGCAGCAGGGGGGGTTATCAGTACAACGGTTTCGGCCTCTTTCCTGTTCCTGATTGCCATCATGAACCTGATTATTTTCTCGTCCATTTATCAATCATGGATAAATGTAAAAAACGGGGGTATTTACAGGGAGGATGATTTTGACATGCTGCTGGCCAACAGGGGATTCCTGGCCAGAATATTCCGGCCTGCATTCAAGCTGATCAGCCGGAGCTGGCACATGCTCCCTCTTGGATTCATGTTTGGGCTGGGCTTTGATACGGCCAGTGAAGTCGGCTTGCTGGGCATTTCGGCCAGCCAGGCCAATCAGGGGCTTCCGATCTGGACCATCATGGTTTTCCCCATGTTGTTTGTGGCCGGCATGTCGCTGGTGGATACCCTGGACGGACACCTGATGCTTGGTGCTTACGGTTGGGCACGCATGCAACCCATCCGGAAGATTTACTACAACCTCAGCATCACGCTGGTTTCATCACTGGTTGCCATCGTGATCGGCTCAATCGAAACCCTTGGCCTGCTTTCCGGGCAGTTCGGCCTGTCCGGTGGCATCTGGGATTCCGTCAACAGCCTGAATGACAACTTCGGCACGCTGGGCTACATCATCATTGCCGTATTCATTGCCTCGTGGCTGATCTCGATGCTTGTGTACAAGTACAAGGACTACGAAAAAATCGAAGTCAGGCGGGAGTAGCGGAGGGATGGATTTTCCAGTGCACCCATCGCTGGCTGTCACCTCCCGGACGGTCATCCTTGAAAATGCATCTGGAAACTGCCCCTTGCCCGAGGGGGGCGGTTTCTGCAAATGCGACAGGCCCAGCTCCTGATGACCATCATGCTTCACAGACAGACCCGGACCACAACGGCCATCCCTGCTGCAATCCGCCAGACCACAGGCCGGACCCGTGGTCCGTTGCTGCTCGGACACGGATGAAACGGCATGTCGCCTGGTAATGGAAGGCTCAGGGAGCAGGAGGTTCGTCGGGTCTGGCTGCACAGGATGAAGGAGGTGGCGGCACAAGACGGAAGGCAAAATTGAGGGGCAGGACAACAAACAGGACTGCCCCCAGAATATTGCCCAGTGCCGCCGGCAGGATACTCCAGCCAAGCGCGATATCCCATGGCACACCAACACCTGCGGCGGAAGCCAGCGAGAAAAAGCCCATGTTGGCCGGACTGTGCTGGAAATTGGCAGCGTCAAAGAATGTCACGGCCAGGAATACCGGTATGTATTTGCCGGGAATGGTCGGAGCCATGAAGGCAAATGCCGTTGCCAGCCCGACCATCCAGTTGGCCAGCATGGCTGACAAGACGATGCGCCACCATTCCAGCCAGCCGCCATGCTGGTAGTAAGCGAGCTTGAGTCCGAGGATGTCGCGCAGCGTCTGCAATGTTTCGGGCGAGTAATGCTGGGCGCCGCTGACCATCCAGGCAAAGCAGACGGCCCCGATCAGGTTGGTTACCAGTGTCAGCCCCCAGAACCGGAACGCATCACGCCAGCGGCACTGCAACTGGTGGCTCAGCAGGGACAGCGGCAGGATGATGTTGACTTCGGTAAACAGGGCCGAATGGGACAGGATGACCAGAAAAAAGCCGGCCGAGAAGCCGAATCCACCCAGCAGGCGGGCAAGCCCTTCATTGTGGATACCGCTGGAGAGCAGCACCATGAACCAGGCTCCGGAGGTGATCAGGGCTCCGCCGAGCAGCCCCAGAACGGCGAGCTGTCCAAAGGAGTAATCCAGCACACGTGCTCGCCCGGCCCGGGCCAGGGCATCAATGACACGCTCCGGAGACAAGGGAAGCAGGGCGGTCGGATCATCGGAATCGACAGGGCGGGTCATGTGATGCTCCTTGTGGCAAGGCAGACTGTCATCGTTATAGCCATCCGGCACAGCATGCCGCTCGTGCAGTTCACCAGCGGTGAACAGGTCCGTTCAGAAGCTGGCCGCCACTGGTTCATTGGTGTCCGGAGACCTGTCGCGGACGCGTGCCCCGGACTCGCCGGACGACCCGCTGGCTTTCATTCGTGCAAGCGTGGCAGCGCTTTCCATGGAACTGTTTCTACACTGAATAGCCATGTCGAACCGGAGCCGTGCCGTGTGGAATGACATCTACCTTGCCATCGTGGCGTTTTTCGCCGGCATCGTGAGTGCATCAGTCGGAGGGGGCGGGTTGCTGCTGATCCCGGCGCTGTTCAATGCCTACCCGGGTACCGCAGCCGTCACCATCCTGGGAACCAACCGTCTCGTTTTCGGTGTGGGCGGACTGGGGAATGTCTGGCGTGTCTTGAGGAAAACACCACCGGACTGGTCACTGGTCTGGCCGGGCATCCTGTTCGGGGCGCCACTGGCGGCACTGGGTGCATCCTTGCTGCTGGTGATTTCCGAAAGCTGGTACAAGCCTGTGCTGCTGGTCATCATGATTCTGCTGGCGATTTACACGTTTCGCCACAAGCAGCTGGGGCAGGAAAAAACCGAACCGCTGGTGCACGGAAAAGCCGTACCGGCAGCGTCAGCTGGCTGGGGCGGCCTGATCGGCATTTATCTGGGGCTGATAGGGCCTGCGGCCCAGAGTTTTACCATCCTGGCTTTTGTGCGCCTTTTCGGACTGGATTTCAAAAGGGCATCACATCACGCTCAAATACTGATCAATGCCCTGAACCTCGCTACATTGATCTGGTTTGGCTGGTACGGTTACTTCCTGTGGGAAACCGGGATATTGATGGGAATCTGCTCCATTGCAGGTACGGTGGTCGGAGCAAGGTTTGTCAGCAAAGGCGGCAATACACTGGTCCGCAGGCTGTTCATGCTTTTGCTGATCATCGAAACCGGCCGCTTTGCATGGCAGCTGTTTTAAGCGCCGGCAACAAAACCAGTCATGAACCGCCGGCAAATCGGGAAGCAAGCCGGCAGGTGCAAGACGTAACCGGTCTCTGTCCCGCCGGCCTTGGTCTGTCCGCGGGTTTGGCCGGGCTGATCAAGCGTCTGCGAGAACTGCGTTCCGCCAATCGAATGTTCCGGAACAAGGGCAATCACCCCGTGGGCCGCATCAGCGATGATGACTTGGCGCTTGATGAAACGGCCTGCTGCGTATCCAGTCCGGATGATTGCCAACAAGGTTTCTTGAACAAATCCGGTTGCTGCTTCTGTCAAGCCTTCCGGGGCTGGTCCGGTGTCCGGTGCTTTAGCAGCAGTACTGCTGGCCGTGCCGCAGATACCGTTCCGGCGTGACAGCCAGATGCAGGCCGGGCCTGAAACGATGCGGGACCATTGCATCCCGGACGATCATTTCGTCAAGGCACCGGTAACGATCGTTTACCCGAGTGGGTCCGGGAAAGTTTCTGCAAACGCTACAGCCTCCGTTCCGATGGTTGTCCTGGATGCGGCCATCATCTGTCTTCAGGCGGGCACGGCCGGGCTGGCGAGCCGCAGCTTTTTCATTCTGACCATCAGCGTGGTACGCGGAATGCCGAGTTCGCGGGCCGCTGCGGCGACATTGCCATTGAGGCGTTCCAGCGCCTCGCTGATCAGCCGGGCTTCGACCTGGGCCAGTTGCTGCTTGAGCGGACGTCCGTCTGCCAGTGCCGAAGGACCGGACCGGGCTGCTTCCAGCGGTCCGGTGCAAAAGTTGATGGACGACAGCAGACCAACATCCTGCGACAGCAGCAGGCTGCGGCGGATGACGTTTTCCAGTTCACGCACGTTGCCCGGCCAGTCGTGCTGCATCAGCTGGGCGAGTGCCGCGTCGGCGATGCCGGTAATGGCACTGTTCAGCTCGCACGCGTCGCGGGCGATGAAGCGCCTGGCAAGCAGGGCAATGTCGCTGGGGCGCTCGCGCAGCGCCGGGATGGTGATGACGCCCACGTTCAGCCGGTAGTAGAGGTCTTCCCGCAGGCGGCCATCACGGATGGCTTCCAGTGGATTCTGGTTCAGTGCGGCCACCAGGCGTACGTCTGCCTTGAGGGGGCGTTCGGCGCCCAGCGGCAGGTAAGTCCCATCCTGCAAGACTCGCAGCAGCTTGCTTTGCAGCGCCATGGGCATGGAGTTGAGTTCATCAAGAAACAGCGTTCCGCCGTGCGCCAGTGCAAACAGGCCTTTCTTGTTTTCGGCACCGGTGAAAGCACCTCGGGTCGTGCCGAACAAGGTGCTTTCCAGCAGGTTTTCCGGAATGGCCGCACAGTTCAGGCACAGCATGGGCTGACCGGCGCGCGGGCTCATGGCATGGGCCCGGCGGGCAAACAGCTCCTTGCCGGTACCGGTTTCTCCCTGGATCAGCACCGGCAGCATGCTGCGGGCAAAGCGGTCAACGGCGGCAATCTGGGCCAGCAGCGCCGGATGATCTCCGACGATGTCCGGCGGAGCGGCATGGTGGCCAAGGTGGGCCGGTGCGGCGGTGAGCATCTTGCCGATTTCGATGGCACCGATCAGCTCACCCTTCTGCCCGTACAGCGGGATCGCGCTGTGCAGGTAATGCAGTTTTTCGCCGCCGGTGCCGCTGTAGGCCTGATAGCTGTCGACAAACCGGACGCCGTCCCGTATGCAGCGCAACAGCGTGCTGTCTTCTTCCGTGAGCCACGGATTGATCTCCAGAACGTGCCTGCCGAGGATCTTGTCGGCATCCTGGCCATCCATCCGGGCGCTGGCCCGGTTGTAGTAAACGAACCGGCCCGCCTTGTCGACGATGGTGATCGCCTGATCCAGCGTATTCAGTGCTTCGCCAAGGTTGCGAGCGAACCAGTCAATCTCTTTCATGGCACGACCTGTCCTTTTTTTGACATATGGCCTGAACACACTTTGTGAATCGGCCTGTCAGTTTTTCAACACCTGTCAAAAAGCTGACAGGCGCGATATGGATTTTCACCTATTTGACGGTTTAAAAGCCAGATTTTTGATATTTCATCGATAAAATCGCCATGTTTTTATCGGTTTCAAGAACAAAAATCCGAAAAAGCTGGCACGCTTCTCGCTATACGGTATGGGCAAGCAATTCTCTCTGATATTTACAGGAGCCCTACCATGTTCAAGCACATCATTGCCCGTACCCCTTGCCGCGCCCTTGTTGACGGCCTGTCTGCCTCCAACCTCGGCAAGCCGATCTACGAAAAGGCACTGGAACAGCACAACACCTACATCCGTGCGCTGCAGACCTGCGGTGTCGACATCACCATCCTGCCGCCGGCTGAAGAATTCCCGGATTCGGTGTTCGTCGAAGACCCGGCCCTGTGCACGCCGCACTGCGCCATCGTCACCCGTCCGGGCGCCGACAGCCGCCGTGGTGAAGCCGCCCTGATGGAGCCGGTGCTGAAGCGTTTTTACGAGCACGTGGAACGCATTGAGGCTCCGGGCACGCTGGATGCCGGCGACGTGATGATGGTGGGCAGCCACTACTACATCGGCAACTCGGCACGGACCAACGCCGAGGGTGCCCGTCAGCTGATCGCCATCCTGGAGAAATACGGCATGACCGGTTCGGTCGTTGAAATGAAGGAAGTGCTGCACCTCAAGACCGGCCTGGCCTATCTGGAAAACAACAACCTGATGGCGGCTGGCGAATTCCTGACCAAGCCGGAATTCCAGAAGTACAACATCGTCGAGCTGCCGGAGGACGAGATCTACGCCGCCAACTGCATCTGGGTCAACGGCAAGGTGATCATGCCCTCCGGCTACCCGAAAACCCGCGCCAAGATCGCTGCACTCGGCTACGAGGTGATCGAGGTCGATACCTCGGAATACCGCAAGGTGGACGGTGGTGTGAGCTGCATGTCGCTGCGTTTCTGACGGGGTGTGATCGACACCATCCGTGAGTGACTGGGGCCGTCTTGGCGAGCAAGCCGGGCGGCCCTTTTTTTGTCCAGGGGGAATGAACGATGAGCGGGTCACAACAGAAGAAACTGGGCACTGTCGCCATGACTGCACTGGTGGTCGGCGCAGTGGTGGGCAGCGGCATTTTCAGCCTGCCGCAGAACATGGCCGAGGGGGCGGGGGCCGGTGCGATCCTGATCGCCTGGGCGATCACCTTTGTCGGCATGTTGGCCTTGACCCGGATTTTCCAGTGGCTGTCTGTCAACCGGCCGGACATTGGTGACGGTGTCTATGGTTATGCCCGCAACGGGTTTGGCGACTATATGGGCTTCAATGCGGCCTGGGGATACTGGATTTCGGTCTGGGTGGGCAACGTTGGCTATCTGGTGGTGATGTTCAGTGCGCTGGGATCGTTTCAGGCACTGGGATTTTTTGGCAGCGGCAGCACCCTGCCGGCCTTGCTGTGCGGCCTGACCGTACTGGCGGTCCTGCATGGTTTCGTGCTGCGAGGCGTGCAGTCGGCGGCCTTCCTTAACATCGTGGTGACCATTGCCAAGATCGTGCCGCTGGGGCTGTTCATCCTCTGCGTGCTGCTGGCCTTCAAGGTCGAGAGTTTCCAGACGGATTTCTGGGGCAGCCCGGAGCTGGGCAGCGTGGGCGATCAGGTGAAAAACACCATGCTGTATACCGTGTGGGTGTTCCTTGGCATCGAGTGTGCCACCGTGTACGCCAGCCGCGCGCGTGACATGGCAACGGTGAGCCGTGCCACGATCCTCGGCTTTTTCATCACGATCCTGCTGCTGGTCTGCGTATCGGTGCTGTCGCTGGGCGTGGTGCCGCAAGAACAGCTGGCGCAGATGAAAAATCCGTCGGCCGCAGCAGTCATGGCCATGGCGGTGGGTCCGTGGGGTGCCGTCCTGATCAATATCGGGCTGATCCTGTCCGTGGGCGGAGCCTTGCTGGCCTGGACGCTGATTTCCAGCGAGATGCTGTATCTGGCATCCCGCGGCGAGCACAACACCGCGCCGCGCTGCTTTGGCAAGCTGAATGCCAACGGTACACCGGCCAATGCCCTGTGGCTGACCAACAGCCTGATTGCGCTGTTTCTGGTCATCAACCACCTGAACGATGCCGGTTACAACATCCTGATCCAGCTGGCTTCGTCGATGGCCCTGATCCCGTACCTCCTGTGCGCGGCTTTTGGCCTCAAGCTGGCGATCAAGGCCGAGGTGCGCAACACGACCCTGATCGCGCTGACGGCACTGGGTACCGGCTACGGTTTGTGGCTGATCTATGCAGGGGGGCTGTCGTTCCTGTTGCTGTCGATGATCCTGTACGCACTGGGGCTGGGTTTTTACGCCAAGGCCCGTCTGGAACGCGGCAAGCCGGTATTTGAGGGCACGGCTGACAGGATCTGTGCCGGAGTCGTGGTGACGCTGGCGGCCTGCGCCCTTTATCTGGTGGCTCACGGCAATTTCAGTCTCTAGCCGTTGGCTATCAGGCTCGCCTGGTGATGTGCCTCCGGCCGGTATCTGGTCTGGGGCGCATCATCCCGGCGGGGCTGGCGCCTGGTAGTCGTGATCCAGGGCACGGATGAGGTGAAGGGTTAATCCCGGATACTGCCCACGGTCCACGGGCTGACAGGTTTTCCCGGTGACGGGCGAAGCAGGAAGGCACGCTTGCCGGCTCCCGTGGGGGGCGGGAACAGGGGCGTACATGGCCGTCACCGGCTTTTCCCGGTCGCTCTGTGCCTGGTAATGGAGGCATGCCGGAACGAGGCAAGGACAGGTGTGTTGCCCGCGCAGCAAACCGTCCTGATAGCTGCGAAATTTTGCAGCTTACTGTTGACATGGCATGCAACGAAGTACATAATTCGCCTCCTCGCTGATCGGCGCTTGGTTGGATTGATTGACTGGGTGGTTGGTTGGTGGGTAATACAACATCGTTGATGTTTGTACGCACCCGTAGCTCAGTTGGATAGAGTATCTGGCTACGAACCAGAGGGTCGGGCGTTCGAATCGCTCCGGGTGCGCCAGCTGTCCCCATCGTCTAGAGGCCTAGGACACCGCCCTTTCACGGCGAT
>JAGPIM010000013.1 GCA_018055005.1 Laribacter sp. | reverse complement strand
CACGACCGCGCTCATCAGGCCTGCGCGGGCGCAGGCCTCCCACACCACCAGTGCCAGCAGCGGCACGATGGCGCCTTCAACAACGGACTTCAGCTTCAGCGACATGGGCGGCTCACTTCACCTTCAGATCGGCTTTGGCCTTTTGCAGCAGGTCGAGCTTGACCCACTCGGCGGCCTTGGGCGGCTTTTGCATGCGGCCGACACCGTATTTCTGCATGAAGCCGGTTGTGACATCGACGTGCTGGAGGGTCACGTCATAGGTGTAGTCGGCGTTGTCCATCGCGTCCTTGAAGTCGTCCGAGCTGATCTGGCCCTTGAACATCTTGTCGCGTACGTAGGTTTCGGCGAGCTTCATGTCCTTGTTGAACGTGGCGGTCGACTCGACAAAGCATTTCATCACGCGCTGGGACAGGTCCTTGTTGGCGTAGAGCTTTTCGGTCATCACCAGCAGGCGGTAAGGCTCACCCATGGCGGTGGTGTAGGGCTTCATCACTTCCACACCGAACTTCTTGTTGATGGCCTGCGAGGACTGCGGCTCGGACTGGCACATGGCATCGATCTGCCGGGCCACCAGCGCCTGGTTCAGGTCGGCAAACGACAGGAACACGATCTGGACGTCCTTGCCCGGCTTGTCCGACCAGGTGAGGCCGGCCTTTTCCAGCTCGGCGTACAGCAGCAGTTCATGCGCGCCACCACGGGTCACGCCGACTTTCTTGCCCTTGAGTCCCTTGATGTCCTTGATGCCGCTGTCCACACCCGCCACGATGCGCGCCCCGCCCTTGGCAAAACCGGCCACGGTATAGATCGGCACGCCGTTGGCACGTCCGGAAATGGCGCCGTCCGAAGCCAGGGCGGCCAGATCGACCTCGCCGGCCACAATGGCCGGCATGATGTCCGGTCCCTTGGGGAACATGCGCTCTTCTACCTTGATGCCGTACCTGGGGCACACTTCCTTCATGTACGACACGGCACCGTAGTGGGCGAATTTCAGGTTTCCAAGGCGGATGATGTCTTCAGCCTGGGCTGATACGGCGAACGCGGCAGCCAGACCGGCAACCAGCATCTTGATAGAGGTCATGATTTCTCCTGGATATTGTTGTAAGTGCCATTTGCATGGCGCACGCCTGCAAATGCACGTTGCATGCCAGGAAACATGAATCATAACCAGATGATTTTTATGGATTTAACGATCACGACCAGCCACGCCATGGCGAAATACCGCATGCAATCTCGCCAGTACTGGCGATATTCCGCACACCGGAATGGCACTCATGGCGGCAATACATCAGGATTCATTCCACGCAATCATTGGTTGGCCGGAAAAAATTTGCCCTAACACTTGCCAACACGGATATTCCTCCATAGAATGCGCGACTCATCTCAGCGGAGAGATGGATGAGCGGTTTAAGTCGCACGCCTGGAAAGCGTGTTCAGGGTAATACCCTGACGGGGGTTCGAATCCCCCTCTCTCCGCCAGAACACTAAGAAAAAGCCCTGATTATTCAGGGCTTTTTCTTTTTAGTCCGAGCAAAAACCACAGATCGGCTCCACATGTAACGTGGCGCAGTTTTTATCCCTTTTTTGCGGGACATTTGGCACCGCGCTCGTGGCACTCAACACTATGTTTAACACCTGACCTGTCTCCTGATACGAGACCTTCGCGGGTGAATGCCGGATCCCATGTCGTAATAGCCTCCTCTTTGGAAGGGCCGCTACCCTCCGGCAAGGCCGATCAATACCTGTTTGATCAACTGTGGTGCCTGATAGGAAAAGCCCTTGTCCATACGTAAGCGCACTCGGCAATCCGGCAAACCAGACCTTGAAGATTTCGCATTTTTTCGCGTTACCACCTCAAGGCACCTGCTGGACACGCCTTGGATGAAAAAGGAAAGAAATCCATATTTTTCAATACTTTTCAGGTGTTACAGGATTAATAACTCCCCGCACATTGACCCGCATGAGCTGTCTGCCCTGTCGGTCCAGGGCGATTTCATGGAAGAGTGCCGAATGACCGGGATGTCATCCTGATCAACCATACCGACAACGCGCGCTGAAAACCCGGCAGTATGTCCTGAAGCTTGACGACGGTCTGGTTGTGAAGCAGTTGCTGCGCAAGCCTAGCGGCAAGATCAACATCACCAGTACCAACGAGGCTTATGCCTCCTGTAATATTGATCCTGACGACCTGCCGAATGATTTTGTCATCGCTGCCCTGCCACCTCACCGGTTCGGCTTTCCAGTAGTGCCGCCCGAGCCACCCGGATAGATATGGGCATCAGCCACCACACCATTGGATTCGATATGCCCGACACTGCTCGGAGCGGCACACCCTGCCAGAACCAGGGCAACCAGTTTTCTCAAGCAAACCGCCCGGCTAATTCTTCGATGCTGGCAATGTCATCATGTAATGTCCGTGGCACTTGCCAACCGAATAGCTGACACATCTGGACCAACCTCCAGCGCCAGTCGTGATGCAACAGCATGTGGCGGATATTGCAGCAACGTTGGGATTGCCAGTTATCGTCATGTTGCAGCCAGAATTGGATTTGATCCGCAGCCTGCTCAGGGTCCTCTGCCAGTTCAAGTGTCGCCCCCGGCCAGAACAGCATCTCATCCGCCATGCGCGACACAGGTCGCCTGCCCGCCACAACACAGCCTGCAAGCAAGGATTCCAGCCAGCGACTGGTCACCATCATTGAACGCGGACGCTGGCCTTGTGGCTCGACATACAGGTGGAACGCCAGTGAAATGCGGGTGCGATGCAACAGTTTGAACAACATCCCGCGCTCCAGATGGACACTGTTGCCCGTGACATGACCGACAGGAGAGTGCAAATACAGGTAGGGTGAGGCCGCAGAATGAAACCGGCGTGCAAGACATGCCTGGTATCCGGGAGGCGTACGGCCATAGCCAATCAAGTCAATGTCTCGTGCGTGCATGTGGCGTGGTGCCCATTTCAGGCAGTCGGCCCCCTGATATATCTGGACGACCGGAATGCCAAAACGGTCATGTGGAAATGCCGCATCCTCCACCGCAGTCACGCTGATACCATCGTACAGCGCGGTTTCCCGCCCGAAACCCGCCTGGAAATAACTGTCCGTCACCCATGCATGAATACGCTGGAAACGATGCCGGAAGTCGGGAACCGACCTGATCAGTGCCAGGTCAGCAGGGCCGCGGCACACGACCATCAGCACATCCCCTCCCGCCGTATCAACAGGCTGATAGTGGGGACGGATACGCTCCAGCCAACGAGAACTCCAGCCAGACGGCCATGGCTTCGGGGACAGCAGTTCGGCATCAAAGTAATGCACCAGCAACTCTGCCAGCTCATCAATTGCAGCCCATCCGGCATGAGGTTCGGCCATGCCTGCACACAGAACGGATAATTTCATCAAGAGACATCCCGCCAAGCACCACACACCAGACAGTTATCGTATAAAAAGACCAGATACGAATGACATGAACGATCCGGGCAATTTCCCTGCTGTTCCACCAAGGGTTCCTGTTATGTTCAAAAACATCCGGCACGACCTTGCTGCACATCAGGGCAACTGGGCAGCACAGGGATTCTGGGCATTGCTGGTATACCGTTTTGGCCGCTGGCGCTACACGATCCGGCCCGGTCTGCTCCGCAAGCCCTTTTCCCTGTTCTACAAGGTGGCATTCAAGCTGGTGCAGATCATCACCGGCATTGAATTACCGTGTGAAGTACCGATCGGAAAGCGCTTTGTCATCGAACATTCAGGCGGCATCGTCATCAGCGGTTTTGCCCGTTTTGGCGATGATTGCCGCATCCGCAACGGTGTGGTGGTCGGACTCGCCAGAGTAGAAGAACCCTGCGCTCCGCAGATCGGCAACGATGTCGACATCGGCACCGGCGCAGTCCTGCTTGGCAATATCCGCATCGGTAATCATGTACATATCGGCGCCAATGCCGTAGTGGTTTGCGATGTCCCCGACAACTCCATCGCCGTTGGGGTTCCGGCGGTCATCAAGCCGCGTCGGCCTCTGCCGCCTGAACAACCCCCTTCGTCATTCACCGCTCCGGCGGGTACGTATCCAGGCTGATCTCCTCTTGACCGCAAAAGCGACATACACCGGCAATTTCCATGCCGCATAAAGCGGCGTAACCAGCAGCTCGCGCCAACTGAGCAACTGGCGGCCGAAATACAGCCAGCTCAGGCCAACGGACAGCATGAATGCCAGTCCGCCCAGCCCGCCCAGCATGGCTGCCGGAATCCAGGCTGACTGGTACCAGGCCATGACCATCAGCATGGGCAACAAGCCGGCCAGTAGCAGCAAATACAGCGCCAGCGGCGGAATGAGCAGATCCAGCAGCAGCACCAGCAGCTCCGGTGTACGCTGGCGCAGCGTTGCAGCCAGCAAACCGGGCAGCTCCTCCTGCATGGTGGCCAGATGCCCATGTTCCCAACGGGATTTCTGTACTTTTGCTGCAGCACTGTCCTGAACAAAGGCGCTGCTGACTTGTACGCTGGCCAAAAAACGTGGCGGCAAGCCGGCCTTGGTCAGGGCAACACCCAGCTTCATGTCCTCGGCAAGATGACCATCAGCCAGCCGGGCACTTGCAATCAGCGGCCAGGGAAATGCCATGCCGGTGCCCATCAGGTGACAGGCCCGCCCCAGCCGGAAGGTTCCCAGCGGACGCACCAGGTTTTTCATCAGCATGGCAAATTCCAGAATCCGCAGTTTCAGTCCGGCCTGCGGTCCGGCCTGCATGAGATCCAGCATCTGAACCGGCAAGCGGCTACGCTGGCATTCGGCCGCAATGGCCGCCACGGCATGGTCAGACACCATGCAATCCGCATCGATCACCAGCACCACATCCGGCGGATCAGCCCGCAGCCACTCGATCCCGCAGGCCAGTGCGTAGCCCTTTCCGCGCAGTGTCCCGTCTTGCCGCTCAACCACTTCAGCCCCTGCCTGACGGGCCAACGCCGCCGTATCGTCATGGCAGTTGTCTGCCACGACCACCAGCCGGTCTGCCGGACCTAACTGGGCCTGCAAGCAGGCAAGGGTCGGCAGCACATGGACTGATTCGTTATGTGCAGGCACCAGCACCGCCACCCGGGGCAAAAAACCTGAGGCCACCGGGAGGTCCGGCTTCGCCGGATGCCGCACCCCCAGTGCTGCCAGTGTCAGCAACAGCAGGGAAAATGCAGGAAGCAGCAGAGGAAAAACCAGTAATGCCAGAAATAGTTCGATCATTGAACCTGCCCTGTTCAAATCCGCGATTTTCCTTGCCGGGACAAAGATTCCGGCTCAGCCAGCCAACCCGGACATAAGCCACACTGTAATCTATCCTTTTAGCATGTCTGCGCCACATGAACGTCATGAGATGGAAATCCAGTCATTGCCGGGCATCGGCATCAAGCCACTCCTCAGCTTCCAGCGGCATGCCCGTGCCGGCCTGATGGCCGGACTGCTGGTGTTGATGCTGGGTCTGCCGCTGGTCTGGATTTTCGGGCAAAGCAGCTATACGGCCGAGGCCGTGTTTCAAGTCTCGCCGAACTACATGAAAACCCTGCAATCGGACAAGGAAGTCGAATTCCAGTCCAATTCGCAATACCGGGAATTCGTCAACCAGCTATCCAGTACCGTCACCCGCTACGATGTCCTGAAACGGGCGCTGGCCCTGCTCAAAACCAAAGGCATCAACCTGCAGCCAGCAGGGCTGAACGAACGCAAATACATCGAGCAACTGCAAAAAAAGATTTATGTCAGGCCAGTCGCTGACACCTACATGGTCAGAATCGGCATTGAAAGCACAGACAAGGCCCACCTGGACCAGCTTGTCAACGCAGTCATGTCGGCGTTTTTGCAGACAACCAGATCCGAGCAGATCTATGGCTCTGCCGAACGCCTCGACGCCTTGGCCAACAGTGCAGACAGATTGCACCGCCAGATCACCGGACTGGAAACCGAGCGCCTGGCTCTGGCCGACAAACTCGGGCTGACCACTTTCAGCGAGCACACCGAAAATCCGTACGATGCGTTACTGGCACAGGCACGTGAAAAATACCAGCAGGCCGAAATCGAACGCTGGCGAGCCGAAGCTGCTCTCCAGGCATTTACCGAGCGAGGTGAAATACCGACCGACATGGGGCGCTCACTGCTGGAAATGCGTTTGCAGGACAACGGCCTGCAAGCCCTCCGTAACGAGGTCACCAAACGTACCGAGCAGCTCAACCAGTCCATTGCCGGGCTGGAGGACAAACACCCGGCACGCGGCCCGGCGCTGGCAGAAATCAAGGAGCTTGCCCAGCGGCTGCAAGCCCGTGAAAACGAATTCGACCAGCATGTCCGCGAAAACTATCTTCACCGGTTGCAGGCCACGCTGGACCAGAAAACCCGGCTGACGCAGGAACTGGAACAGTCCCTTGTCCAGCGGGAAGAGCAGGCCAGCACCTTTGCCCAGCAATTCCAGCAGGCCATGTCGCTCACCCGGCAGATTGCCGAGCAGAACGAACGGCTCAAGCAGGTACAGGACCGGCTCGACTATATCGAAACCGAACGCAATGCCATCGGCTTTGTCAGGCTGGTAACCCCGGCGCTGCCACCAGACCTGCCCATGGGCATCGGCAAGACCAAACTGCTGCTGGCATTGCTGGCAACCTCCTTCGCCGTGATGCTGGCTGTCCCGGTGGCACTCGACATGCTTGGCCGCCGCATCCGCAGCGTCAACGAGGCCGAAAAGCTGCTGGGCGTTCCTGCCGCCGGCTGGCAGATCCGGCAGGAAGACCTGCCGACCCGCATGTACGCAGAAGAACAGACTCGCCGTTTTGCCTCAACCCTGATACGCAACAAGTCCCGCAGCCAGCGCAATGTTTTTGCCTTTACTTCTGTCACGGCAGGCAACGGCACCACAACCGTCATTCTTGATACCGCTCGCGCCCTGCAACGCCTGGGTGCCAGCGTATTGCTGGTAGAAGCCAATACCTTCCGTCCTTTTGCCGGATTTTCATCCCTCTCGCCCGGGCTGCTTGACTACCTTGCCGGCCGGGCCGGGCTGGAAACACTGCCACAGGCCTACATGCAGCAAGACACGCGCCTGCAGGTGATTGGCGCAGGTCTGGATCACGGCACCGGATTGCAGCACCTGGAACGGTTACAGGACGCTGTCCGGCACTGGTCTGCGACCTGCGATTACGTGCTGGTGGACTTGCCCCCCATCCTGCTCAGTGCAGATGCCGAGATACTGATCGAGCAGCTGGGACAGGTTTTTCTGGTGGTGGAAGCCGACCATGCCGGACGTGGCGAAGTCATCCGGGCCAAACGGCTGCTGCAAAAACTCGACCCCGAGGCCGTCGGTCTTTTTGTCAATGGCGTGACCCTGTTCCGCGGCAGCGGCTACATGGGTGAAATCATTGCTGCTACGCTGACGCACGGACGCATGCGGCGCTTTGCCTCGACCCGCTACTGGCAGTTGCAATGGCACATGCTGCGGGCCGTATGGGCACAGAAGCGCCCTCGCCGTCAGGCTGCCCGGAACTGGATCAGGCAATGGCGAACCATGCGGCAGCAACGCAAGAAACCGTAGTCAGTCAAACCATGCGTGCCAGATAAAACGTCAGACCGTTCCAGCGCCACAGACGCTGCATGTCGGGAGACAACCCGGCTACCCGCACCGCACGGTCCGGATGCCGCCGCAGCCGGCATTCCAGCCGCAACAGCCATCCAGCCCACTGCGGGCCGAATCCGGTGAGTGAATGGCAATCCAGCTGCAATGAACCATCATGCTCCATCGCTTGCCGGACAGCGGCTTGCTGGCCAGGCTCCAGCCGGTCCGGCAGCCATCCCTGCAACACCAGCCTCCCCCATCCGCCTTCGTTGTGCCAGGAGATGACCGGTCCGGCCCGTTCGTGCGAACGCCGCAGCCACAGGCCATAAGGCAATACCTGCATGATTCCCAGACGTACCAAAGCCACCGAGTCACGCCAGTAACGGCGCCACAGGGCCGGCTCTTCCTTGATGCGCCACAGCCATTCCAGGCCGCTGCGCTGCACCCACACCGGCGCCCGCTGCACCGTACCGGCAGCAAAATTCACCACTGCCCCCAGGTGACTGATGACCGGCACCTGCAAAGCCGCAGCATTGCGCTGGATCCATGCCTGCCCTTTTGCCGCACCCAGCGCCACGATCAGGAAATCCGCACCACTGGCATTGATGTCGGCCAGCAGTCCGGCTGAACTCATTGCCTCCAGCGAACCAAAACCAAGATCGGCATACCCCACGCAATGCACGCCACCGGAAACCGCGTTGACCTGCCGTGCGGCAGCCGCAGCAACGCCAGGAGGCCCGCCAAAGAAATACACCCGCACTGGTGGCAACCCGGGCACGGGTTGCTGCAAAGCCTCAAAAAGCCCGGAGCCGGTGACCCGTTCAGGCAGTGGGGACGCCAGCCAGCGCGACATCCACACCAGCGGCATGCCATCGGCAAGGCAGAGGTCGCTGTCGATTACCGACTGGCGGAAAACGGCATTACGCTGGCAGGTAATCAGGAAATTCAGGTTAGGTGTCGAGACAAACAGCCGTTGCCGCAAGCGCACCGCATCACGCACTCGCGCCACGGCACCAGCCATCGTCACCATGTCCAGCGGCACGCCCGCCAGACCGATCACGCGCGAAGCAGGATCAGTCATGCAACGTCTCCAGTACTTGCAACAGCCGGTCGGTTGCGTCATCCCATGAGTAGGCGTGAGCCTTGGCATGGGCATGCCCTGACATCCGGAACCACTGCTCCGGGGGCTGGCTGCACAGCCGGACAATACCGGCAGCCAGCCCGGCATCCGTCCCGTCCGCCACCAGACAACCCGTTTCAGCCGTCAGCAGCTCGGGCGCCGCGCCGACAGACACCCCCACCACCGGCGTCCGGCAGGCCATGGCCTCCAGGATCGGCAAGCCGAAACTGTCCAGCCGCGAGGCAAACAGCCAGACATCGCACTGGGCATACAATGCTGCGAGTTGCGCCTGTTCCGGTCGATGAACAAACCGGCAATCGGCCGGCAAAGGCCAGTCTGCTGTCGGCAGATCGGCACCAAAGGCCAGAGCGCGCAACTCCGGCAGGTCCCGGCGGGCCAGTTCGATGGCTTGCCGGCAGCGGTCACTGCCCTTGACGGGCGAACCGGCATAGATAAACCCGACAACAGGCGGCATGCCCCGCTGGCGGGGTGGCGCATCAAACAGCTGCAAATCCACGGCATTCGGCACCACAAACATGCCCAATGATCCCAGGTCGGCCTCAATCTCGCGCTTCAGGCTCTCTGAAATGGCAATCTTGCAGTTCGGCAAGCGCAAGGTATCCTGGACTTGCTGGCGTACATCGCCACCGCCCCAGGTTTCGTATCCTTGCAGCAGATGCACCTTGCATCCCTTGCTGGCCGGCATGTCCTGCATCCAGCGTGCGGTTTCCCACCAGCTGGCAACCAGCACGTCAGCATCAGGAAGATCGGCCGCACGCACTGGTCGCGGTCGTTCCAGTACGTGAAACGGTACCCCGGCACGGGACACATGCCCGGACGGGACCGCTCCTGCCGGCCGGCAGGCCTGCTGCCAGGCGCCGCGACGCAGCAGGCGCAGGCGTTGCCGCCAGCCGGGACGATCAGGCGCATTGCATACCACCTGTACCCGATGGCCGCGGGCCTGCAACAGCCGGGCATAGGTTGCCACGACCCGGTTGCCTCCGGTCAGGTCATCGGCAGGCATGATGAACGTAATCCGCATTGGCGTTTTCCTCATCCCAGCACGCGCAGCAACAGCGTATCGACCAGCCAGCCGGCCAGTGCCCCGGCTCCCAGCGCCGGCAGCCACCAGCGCTCGCTCGGCCATGTCAGGATGCCCTGTTGCCGCTTGTAACACAGTGACATTGGCCACCCGGCAAACTGGCTGACCACGACGCCGGCAATGGCACCGGCCTCACCGCCGGCCGCCAGGCCGGCCGGAATGCACACGGCCAGGCTGACTGCCCTCAGGGCATTGTTTGCACTCACCCACGCCGGTTTGCCGTGGGCAAACATCAACTGCTCGACAACCTGGTGACGCATGGCCAGCAAGCCCAGCCCCAGCCACTGCAACATCCAGCCGGCATCGTGATAGCGCGAGTCATAAAGCAGCCATACCGGCCAGTGACCGGCGATCAGCAAGCCCCCGGCCAGCCCGCCCAGCAACAGGTCAACCAGTTGCTGTACCCGGACATAGACCCGCTTGACCTCGACCGGATCGGTCGATCGCAACGCATGGCTGAGACTGGAAAAGATCACGTGTCCGTTCAGGCTGGCATACACCCCCACCACGGCGGCCAGCAGCGTGCTGGCGATGGAGAACACGCCAAAACTTGCCGTGCTCAGGCTGCCACCCAGGATCAGCTTTTCTCCGTTCGCAGCCAGAAAGCCGATGATAGACGACAGGAATATCCACTTGCCAAACCCGATGATCTCGTCAGCGCAAGTCTTGTCCCAGCAAGGTCGCACACGGATGCCAGGCAGCCAGAAATGGCTGAGCAATGTCCGCAGCATCGCTCCCACCACCGTTCCGGTCACCAGCGCCCACACGGACCGGGTCCACCATGCCAGCAGCAGCGTCACCAGCATGGCGCCCAACTGGGTGGAAATTTCGAGCCGGGCCAGATGCCCGCCCAGCAGTTCGCGCTGGGCGCTGGCAAGACTCATCGATTCCATGCCCTGCAACAGCGCGCACAAGGCAAACAGCGTCATCATCGGCGGCAGGCGCGGATCAGCATAGACCGTGCCGTCGGCAAACATTCCTGCCCTCGCCGCCACATGCAGGGCCAGCGCAAGGCCCAGCACGATGGCAGCCAGCAAGAGTCCCCGCAGCAGCTGTACCGACCATGCCGTACCGAGAAAGCGCATGTCGGTACCACGATCACTTTTCACCACGCTTTGCCATACGCCCAGATCAGAAAACATCACCAGGGCGAAATACAGCGTATTGATGGCCGCGACCAGGCCGAATGCTTCGGGAACCAGCAGCCGGGTCAGGACCATCGAGCTGACCAGACGCAGCAACTGTGACGAAATGTTCCCCCCCACCAGCCAGGTTGCCGCCTTGAGCATGCGCACCTTGAGCGAGGGTGCCCCGGTAGTCAGACTCACCATGGCCGGCAAGGACTGTGTGTGCCACCCAGTGTGTCGCGCCATGCTGCATCCAGCTGGGCACAGTGCAAGGCCATGTCGGCGGCCTTGTCTGGCTGGCGGCGCCATCGGGCCTTGATCTGGCGCAGCCGGTGCCATCCCCATTCGATCCAGTGCAGTCCCTGTGCGCCCAGCCACCCGTGATGCTTTCGGTAGTACAGCAGGCCGCTCCGCATGCGCCAGCTTTCCAGCTGCGATCCGGCTCTGGACACCCTCGCCTGTTGCACCGTTCTGGCCGACTCGCCACCAATATGCATGGCCTTGAGTTCCGGCCAGTACATCACCTGGTAGCCGGCAGCCTGCATGCGGCGGCACAGGTCGACCTCCTCGTAATACATGAAAAACCGCTCATCAAACCCGCCCAGCTGCTGCCACAGTGCGGCGGGAATGAAAACAAAGGCCCCCGGAATCCAGTCCACCTGCGCCACCTGCTCCGGGTCGGCCCAGCGCCGGTCCAGCCGGGCAAACAGCCGGCTGGACGGATAGCGTCCGGCCAGACCGGACAGGGTGAACAGCTCGTCACGCAGCGTGGGAAACATCCGGGCCGATGGCTGCCGGCTGCCATCGGTACCGCGCAATTCCCCGCCGGCCAGACCGACCTGCGGATGCTGCGCCATCAGGGCCAGCCCGCGTGCCAGGGCGCCGGGTGCAGGCATGGCGTCCGGATTCAGCAACAGGAAAAACCGTCCCTGGGCATGCAAGGCAGCCAGATTGTTGCCTGCGGCAAATCCCAGATTAATCCGGCTGGCGATCAGCCGTACCCATGGGTATTGCCGCTGGATCAGGCCGGCCGTGTCATCGCGCGAAGCGTTGTCCACAACGATGACTTCTGCCCCGAGGGCGGCCATGTCGGCATGCAGGTGATCCAGCAAGGCGCCAATCAGCCGTGCCGAGTTGTACGTCACGATGATGATGGAAAGATTCATGGTCCAGCCGGCTTCTCAAAGTCTGTATGAGCGGGGAATGCCCTGAAAATCTGCGCCAGCTGCATGACATTGCGGCCCAGGTCAAAATCAGCCATCAGCTTGTCACGCGCAGCCAGAGCCAGGGCGTCACGCAACGCAGGCTCACGGATCAGCCGTTCAAGCTGCTCGACCAGGCTGTCAACGTCGCCCGGCAGGGCAAGCAATCCGGTCTGTCCGTGACGGATCAGTTCGGGAATTCCGTTGACGGGCGTGCTGACACACGGCACGCCGCTGGCCATCGCCTCCATCAACACCACAGGAATCCCTTCGGCCAGACTGGGCAAAACGAAAATGTCGGCCCGGTCGAGCTGGTCGCGGACAGCCTGTTGGGTCAGGGCACCTGTCAGCGTGACGTGCGCCTCGAGCCGTTCACGGGCAATGGCTTGCCGGATACGTTCCAGATCCGGCCCTGCCCCCACCAGGGTCAGGTGAAATGCCAGGCCGGCATCCCGCAGGCGGGCACATGCCTGGACAAGCAGGACCTGGCACTTGGCTGGCGTCAGCCGCCCGACACACAGCAGTTGCGTCACCGGACGGTGGCGTCCGCTTCGCAAGGCAAACCGGAACCGGTCCGGGTCCACGCCCAACCGGCAAAGACGGAGTTTCGGCCAGTGTTCCGGCACGCTGATGCGCATCAGCTGGCCACGGGCAAACTGGCTGATGCAGACCACCGCATCGGCTTTTTGCATCTTGAGTGCCAGTTGCTGGCCCGGCACATCATCAAACTCGTCCGGTCCGTGAATGGTGTACGACAGATGACAGCCGTTCAGAACCTTCACCAGTACGCCGACACTGGCGCCGGCATTGCCAAAATGCACGTGCAGATGCCGGCTGGACTGCTGTTTCATCCAGCGCGCCACCATGGCGGCTTCGACGGCATAGGCCAGCCCGACCCACCGGCGCTTTCCGGTTCCCATTGCCAGCCCCAGCCGGAAAACCGTCAGCAGTTGCTTCGGTGAACGGCTTCCCCAGTATCCGAGTGCCCGCAAGGCACCGCGCATCCCGTCGGTTTTCAGGCAGTAGGTGCCATCTGCTTCATCACGTTCGCAGTCATCCATGACCGACCGTTCACGGTCCGGCCGATTGACTGAGGCCGTGACGATTTCCAGCCCCAGTTCACGCAGTCGCGTGACTTCCCGCAGGATGAACGTGTGCGAGACAGCCGGGTAGACACTGACGAGATACGCCAGTCGGGCAGTGCTCATGTCAGCTTTCCTCCTGCGGATGGCGGGTCAGCGGACGGGCGGGCAGTCCCCCCACCCTTTCGCCAGCGGCAACCGGCCGGTTGACCACGGCATTGGCCGCCACGATGCAGTTGTCCCCGAGCCGGGCGCCCTTCAGCACAGAGACACCACGGCCGATCCAGACATTGCGGCCAATGTCGAGCGGAGCACTGTCATGGCCGCTGTGCCTGATGCCATCAGGACCGGGGCGATGATTGGCGTCACGCAGGCTGGAGTACTCACCCACCATGCAGCCCGCCCCCAGCGTGACCCGGTCAAAAGCCACGATATGCACGCCACGGGACAGCACGACATCGTCACCGATCTCGATCCGGCCTGCACCCTGGGTTTCGAAATAACAACCCGGATAAATCAGGGCGCGCTCCCCCAGCCGGATGTTGCCGCTCCCCCGGACCTCCACCGGGCCCAGCACGACATTGGAGGGTGCGACCCGCCGGCCGGTCGCCGCCTGCAAACGCGCGACGCTCCATACACGCAGCCAGCGGGCCAGACCCCAGCGTTGCCAAAGCCGTGCCAGCGGCGTCAGTCCGTCCGCCAGCCAGGATTTGACCCGCCGGGGCGACCGGGATGGCGACTGCTTGTAATCGACCAGGCCATTGCCGCCGGCCTGCCGGTGGCATCGCCAGTGCAGCTGGCCGAACAGGGACGGAATTTTCTGCAAGTGCACATGCACGGCATAAAGCCAGCACAGGCCGGGTTGGCCCGGTGCCTTCCAGCGGCAGCGCCAGGCGGTACGTACCAGCAGCAATCCCCCGGCAAGGGTCAGGCCGACAGCCATCCAGGGCCACCAGAACCACGAGACCAGCCAGGTGGCACCCGCCGCCAGAAACAGCCAGCCATGCAGGAAGTCGCGCCGCGCTTCATGCTGCCACAGCGGATCCCCCTGCCTGCGCATGCGCTCGGCTACTTCGGCATACGCCATGCCTGAACGATAAGCCCGCAGCCAGTAGGCCCGCCACGACCGGATGGCCAGATCGTGACGCGTCATCGGCGCATCAACATGCATGATCTTCCAGCCGGCTGCACGCAGCCGGGCACACAGTTCCGGTTCTTCGCCGGCCTTGAGCTGCGGATCAAAGCCTCCTGCCGCCAGCAGGGCTTCGCGGCGAATCAGGACATCGCCGCCGAAATACAGTGAAGGCCCGACCGGGTACACCCAGTCCAGATCAAGAACCCGGGTAAACCATGACTGCTGCGGATCAGACTCACGCCGGTGTCCCCAGACTGCACACACATCCTCATGAGCCTGCAAGGTGGCGCAGGCCAGCCTGACAAACCCGGCATCCAGCTCGGTATCTCCATCCAGAAACAGGATGCAGTCACCACGTGCGGCATGCCACCCCAGATTACGGGCCTTGGATGCACAAGGCGAAGCGTCATCCAGCAACAAGGCCAATGCGCCCTGGCGTCTGGCCTGGATCAGGCTGTCATCCCGGGAGCAGGAATCGACATAGATCACCTCATGGGAGATGCCATGCCAGTCTGCCGCCAAGACGGACGCCAGACAGCGCACCAGGCGCTCGCCCTCGTTGCGGCCGATGACCACTACGGATACCTGTGGTGCGACGAAAGAGGCAGGCATCGTCACCGGTGACAGTTCAGGCAGCATGGTCATTGGTTTTTCATCAGGGCATTGGCGGTCAGGCCAAAGGTCAAAACGGAAACGGCCGGGGTGATCTGTCGCAGGAAATAGCCCAGATCGGCAACTCCCGAGCGGGGGACGAAAACCACATCGCCGTCTTCCAGCCCGAAATTGACGGCACGCTGCGGAGCAATCAGGTCATTGAAACTGATGGTTTCCACTTGTCTGGCACCTGCGCGATAAATGCCGATGGCTTCCGGTTTGGCGTTTTCGTCCGGTCCACCGGCCTGCGCCAGGGCATCAAGCACGCTCATGTGCGGTGAAAGCCGGTATGAACCCGGTTTGGGTACCGCACCCAGTACATACACGGCCGTTTCTGACGAATCGGGAATAAAGACGATATCGCCACGCTTCATCACGATGTTGTAGGCCAGATCACCATTGAGCAGCGCCTTGAGATCCACCCAGATCAGCTTTTCCCGCCCACGGATGATTGCGCAGCGGGTCAGCGTCGCCTGCTTGTCGAGAATCGGCATGGCACCGGCATTGGCCAGCACTTCGGCCAGCGTGGGCGGTGCGGGAAATTTCTGCCGGCCGGCATTCTGTACCCGTCCGAGCACGGTGACCTGGTTTGAGCCGTAATCATCAACGGCCAGCGTGACATAAGGCCTGGTGAAATAGCCGCGAAGCTGCTGGCTGATGCGTTGCTGTGCTTCTTCACGTGTGGAGTCGTTGAGCATCAGGTTGCCGATCAGCGGGATGGTCACCACGCCATCCGGCCCGATCAGGAACTGCCCGCTGACCTCCGGCCGGCCAAAAACACTCAGCCGCAGCGTGTCGCCGCTTCCAAGGCGATAGACCGGGTCTACCGGATCATTCAGCAAGGCCAGGTCTTCCTTGCTGAGCATGGCTACCTCCCGCGCCCTTTCCGGCGGACGGAATCCGGACTCCAGTCCCGGCAGAGGATGTGTGGCACAGGCAGACATCACCGGTAATGTCAGCCATGCCACCACGGCATAACGCATCATTTCCCAGCCTGAAAATGTCGTTTTCATTGGATTCATCATAGCCAATAATCAAAAAACGACTTCCAGATGCCTTTTCTCCCTGATCAAGGGATCCCATGACCGGTCTGATCATCTTTGTTGCCATGCTGGTATCGGTCCACGTATCGATGTACCGCGGAATCGACCAGGCATTTCTCTGTGTATGGATTCCGGTATTCCTGTCCATGCCAACAGCGTTCAAGCTCATCATTCCCGGATTGCCGGTGCACACCTTCATGGAAGCCGCCAGCATTCCCATACTGCTGATCCTGTTGAAGACCAGACAGTCCGCGCTGCAGTTCGGCCCCATGGAGTCGATGCTGGCCATCTACATAGTCATCCGGGTTTTTTGTGACTTTCTCAGCCGGGGCTATCCGGATGCCCGCAACTACTCGATCTACCTGATGTATTCCGTAGTCGGCCCATACCTGCTGGGCCGCTACCTGATCCGTAGCCGCCGCATGGATATCGATACCGCCCGCATGTTCGTGCTGATGTTTTTGCTGTTTTTCCCGTTGTTCCTGTATGAAGCCAAGTTCTGGGTCAGCCCCGTTTTCAGGTTGCTCTCCGGATTTTTCCCCGATGCGTCCAGCGGCCTGTCGATCCGCTGGGGACTGGCGCGGACAGCCGGTACGTTTGAACACCCGATCCTTGCCTGCATCATGATCGTGGCGGTTTACCGGCTGCACCGCTGGCTGTGCTGGATGGGAGAGTGGGACCGGCCACAAACCGGCTGGGCCGGCATCCTGCAACGACAGGCACGCCGCCTGCCCATGGCTTTCAAGAACCAGATTTCCCTCGTGCTCATCCTGATGGCACTGATGACCATTTCCCGTGGACCCTGGATCGGTGCGCTGGCCGGAGCCATCCTGACTGCGGCCGGCAATACCCGGCAGCGCCGGAAATCACTCATGTTCGTCATTGCGTTTTTCATCGTGGCGGGCGTGGCCGGGCAATTGCTGCTCACCGCCTACATCACGCCCAAGGCCGGCGAAATCCTCAGCGGAGAAGCCCAGACCATGCTGTACCGCAAGGAAATGGTCGATCAGTACAAGGCGTTCCTGATGGACAGGATGTGGACAGGCTGGGGGCTGACCACCGTACCGAAAATCCATGGCATGGAATCAGTCGACAACGCTTTTTTCCTGATGGCGTTGCAGCACGGGCTGCTGGCACCGGCCATGTTTCTGCTGATCCTGTTTTACGCCATCACAACGCAAATCCGTTTCGGCCTGCGTACCCCTCCCGGTACGCCGCCTATCGGCTTTACCTTTTCCGGCATCTATCTGGCCTGCCTGATCGCTTTTTCAACCGTCTACATGGGCGCACAGACCGAACCGATGATTTTCCTGCTGCTGGGCTGGGGCGAGAGCATCAAGAACCGTACACAAGAACAGCTGGCAGGCATTTCCGAGCATGACCAGCCTGCCCTGCCTCCCCTTCCGTTCCGTCGCATCCTGTCCTGATCCGGGAGCCCGCCATGTTCCGCTGCCTGACTGCCTTGCTGCTGGGAACCATGCTCAATGTGTTCCCCCTCCAAGGATACGCCGAGGCCGACCACCGTCTGCAGCAGGCCATGTCCGGCGTTGCCATCGGCGCCAACCTGCCAGCCATTTCGGATTACAGCCGGACACCGGTCTACGTCGACCTGCTGCATCAGGCCCGTCGTTTCGGGACACCGGAAGCGCCATGGGACGAAAAAGCCCTGCTGGGAGATGACGGCTGGCCGACGGGTGATTTCGGCGTGTTCCTGATGAGCGGCCAGCGTGGTGTCTCAGGCATTGCCGGGCGTTACACGGTGCAGTTCACCGGACAGGCCAGCGTCAGTGTCGTGGCCTCTCCTGCCCGTCTTGGACAGCCTGTTTATGACGCAGCACGCAACCGCACCACCATTGCCCTGGACATGCCGGAAGGAGCAGACCAACTGGCCCTGGCCTTTACCCGGACCGGACCGGGCATTCGCGATTTGCGCGTATTGCGCCCTGGCTACACCGGCGACGCCCCGCCCCTGTTTACCCGGGCGTTTCTGGCACATGTACGCCGCTTCAGCACGCTGCGTTTCATGGACTGGCTGCAAACCAATCGCGACCAGCCCGCCCGCCCGTGGCCACAGCGCCCAACCCCTCTCAATACCCGCCATGCCTCGGCAGCAGGAGTACCCTGGGAGCACGTGATTGCCCTGGCCAACAGTACCGGAAAGGACATCTGGATCAACATTCCGGTCCGGGCCGACGACGATTACGTACTTCACCTCGCCCGGCTGCTGAAAGCCTCGCTCCACCCCGGCATCAAGGTGTATGTCGAGTACAGCAACGAACTGTGGAATGCACAATTCAGCCAGTTTGCCGTCAACCGTGAACTGGCCATTGATGATGTGCGCCGTCATCCGGACTCGCCGCTGGTCTTCGACGGCAGCCAGAATCCCGACCAGTGGGCTTTCCGCCGGATTGCCGTACGCCTGAAGGAAATCAGCGACATTTTTCGGGCCGTATACGGTGATGCAGCCATGCAGACAATCATCCGGCCGGTATTTGCCAGCCAGGTCGTGCAGCCCTATGTCACCGAACTGGGGCTGGCTGCCGTTGCGGCTGCTTTTGGCCCGCCCCGCCACTATTTTTATGCACTGGCCGGGGCACCGTACTTCAACCTGGGGACACAGCAGACGGCCCCCGGGCTGACGGCGGCACAAGTCCTGCACGCCATGCAGGACTCGGTTACAGGGCTGGCTGAAACCAGTCATCTGGAACAAAACCTGGCGCTGGCCCGCTGGTACGGGCTGCCCTACCTGGCCTACGAAGGAGGATCTGACACGTTTGGCGACGGCAGCCTTGCCGCCAAGCATGCAGCCAGCCTCGACCCGCAGCTTGAAGGCATCTGCCGCCGTTACCTTGATCTCTGGCTGGCGCAGGGCGGCGGCCTGTTCATGTGGTTTACGGCGGGAGCCGGCAACTGGGACACCCGCTTTGGCACATGGGAACTCACGACCGATCTGGCGCGTGCCGACACGCCGAAAATCCGGTGCATCGATCATGTACTGGCTGCCCCGCGTCCTTCCCTGACCGCACGTAACCGCGTGCCCGGCCGCATCGATGCACTTGCCTTTGCCGGCGTACCGTCCAGCCCGGCCGCTGCCCGTCAGCGGATTGATTATCTGCATCCGGGGCAATTCGTCGATTACCTGCTGCTGGCACCGAAGCGCGGCCACTACCGTCTGTCCATAGAAGCAGAGGCCGCCAGTCCGGGCAATGCGCTGGAAGTTGCCGCAGATGGCCTGCCGTGGTCATCCGCCATGTCCATGCCGGCAGGCGGCTGGGGCCATCCGGCGACCAGTCAGCCGGTCACACTGCTCCTGGAGCAAGGGCTGCACACCCTGCGGCTGCGTACCCGGTCCGAACAGGGCGGATTCCGGTTACGCGCCCTGATTGTCGAAGCGGCGTCCCCTCCCTGACAAACCCGTACGGAAACCTTCTTTCATATTCACAAGGCATTTCTATAGTGATGACATCACGACAAACCCAAGCGGCCGGATGACGGACGCAGGTGGAGTCCGGCAATGGCTGGAGTGATCTTGCATTGCCGCTGAAACAGGAGCGAGGTTGCCTCTACCATGGTGTCCATTACCCCAGTCATTCTGTGTGGCGGATCAGGAACCCGATTGTGGCCACTGTCACGCTCGGGTTTTCCCAAACAGTTTTTATGCCTCACCGGTCAGGACAGCCTGTTCCAGCAAGCGGTCAAACGGCTTGCCGACCTGGCCGATTGTGGTCTGGCAGTCGCCGCACCTGTCATCGTCGGCAATGAGGAACACCGTTTTCTGGCACAGGAGCAACTGCGTGAAGCCGGTATTGATGCAGAGGCCCTTCTGCTGGAACCTGTTGGCCGCAACACGGCGCCGGCCCTGACGCTGGCCGCCCTGCATGCCACCGGTAATGAGCAGGATCCGGTACTGGTGGTCACCCCCGCGGACCAGACCATCGCTGATCCAACGGCATTTTCTGCTGCCATGCAGCATGCCATTCACGAAGCCAGCACTGGCGCCATCGTCATGCTCGGTATCACGCCCACCCGGCCGGAAACCGGCTACGGCTATATCAAGGCACCGGCCACGCATCCCGATACCAGAACATGCAAAGTCGAGGCATTCATTGAAAAGCCCGATCTGGCTACCGCCCGGCTCTATCTTGATCAGGGTGGCTACTACTGGAACGCGGGCATGTTTGTCGTGCGGGCATCAGTCTGGCTCTCTGCTCTCCAGTGTTTCCGCTGCGACATTCTGGAAGCGACCCGGCAAGCCTGGGCACAGCGGCGCTGTGATGCCAGCTTCATCCGGCCGGACAAGACAGCCTTTGCCCGCATTCCGGCGGAGTCCATCGACTATGCCGTGATGGAACATTGCCCCGGCAGTCCTTTTCCATTGCAGATGGTGCCGCTCAATGCCGGCTGGAGCGATCTGGGTGCCTGGGATGCGGTCTGGAATGCCCAAAGCAAGGATGAAACCGGTAACAGCCATATGGGTGACGTACTGTCCGTGAACTGTCGCAATACGCTGGTACATGCCAGTAGCCGGCTGGTCAGCCTCGTCGGAGTCCAGGAACTGGTGGTCGTCGAGACGGCCGATGCCGTTCTGGTTGCAGACAAGTCCAGCAGCCAGAATGTGCGGGAAATCGTCACGCAACTGACGCAGCAAAAACGTGATGAGCCGCTGCTGCATCGCAAGGTGCATCGGCCATGGGGCTGGTACAACAGCATTGATGACGGCGCACGCTTCAAGGTGAAGCGCATCCAGGTCAAGCCCAATGCCAGCCTGAGCCTGCAAAAACACTTTCACCGGGCCGAGCACTGGATTGTCGTCAAGGGTACGGCTGAAATCACCAATGGCGACAAAACCATTTTGCTGACTGAAAACCAGAGTACCTATATCCCGCTGGGGGAAGTCCACCGGCTGTTCAACCCGGGCACGATTCCACTGGAAATCATCGAAGTACAAACGGGAAGCTACCTGGGAGAGGACGATATCGTACGGTTTGACGACAGTTATGGGCGGTAATGCTCCTTGTCGCCATGTCCGTCCATGGCCGGGTTTTCTTCTGCAAAAAATGCCTTGTACAGGCTGATGCGGACCATGCCTGGCAGTGGAACATCGTAACTCACGCGATCGACTGCATTTTCCATGATGAAAAGGCCAAACCCGCCGGAACTGGCGCCGCTCAGATCAGGCTCGGGAGCAATGGCCGAAAACGGCAAGCCGTCATACAGCAACTCGACACAGGCGGCAGTGTCATCACGTTTCAGGGCTATGCAAAGCGGCGCTCCTCTCAGCGCTTCGCCACCGTGACGGATGATATTGGTTGCCGCCTCGAATGCCGCCAATGACAACATGTGTACAAAGGATTCCGGCTGGTCTGCACACATCGAGGCGATCCGTGAACGCAAAGGAGCCAGTTGGTCCAGCTGGCGCGGCAATTCGAAACATGCTGGAGCCCGGCGGTCCCTGATGCTGCCATCAGACAGCTGGCGCATCGGGTGCAGCCGGATCAGTACGGCCGTACTGTCATCCCGGTGCCTGCCATCGGCTCCGGAGAAAAAGCGGACATCGCTTCGCAACGAACCCAGTGTCATTGCGGGAGAAGCACCAAACGCGCTGGCCTTTTCCAGGACCGAGCACATCCGGTCTGTTCCGTACTGCTCGCCCTCTGCATTCATCGATTCGGACAGCCCGTCCGAATACACAAGCAAAGTGTCTCCCACCTCCAGCACGGTGGTCTGTTCGGTGTAGTGTTCTTCTTGCAATACGCCAACCGGCAGACTGTCTCCCTGCAGCACCTCGACGTGGTGGCTGGCTGCCCGTACCAGCAAAATTGGCGTATGGCCGGCATTGACCCATGTCACGGTTTGCGCCAGCCGGTCAAAGCGCAACAACGACATGGTGACAAATACTCCAAGCCGGATCAGTTCGCCGGTCAACTGGGTATGAATGCTGTTCATCAAGGTTGCCGGCGATGGCAACGGCGCCTCCCGGTGGGTAGCTGCCAGTTCGACAAATACCTGCCGGTAGGTACTTTTGATGCCAGCAGCAATCAGTGCGGCATTGACCCCCTTGCCCATGACATCGCCAGTCAGGATTTCCAGGGTGTGTTCACCCAGTCGGGTAAAAGTATAAAAATCGCCAGCTATACCCAGCGACCCCTCTGTATGACTGGCAATCGACAGGCCCGCAAGCTTTCCGGGCGGCTGTCCGAACAGCAAGCGTTGCTGGATTTCCTCTCCGATCTCCAGTTCCCGCTGCCTGGCCTGCTGTAGTGCAGCTTCTGCTTCGTGACGTGCCGTGATGTCGGTACTGATGGCAACAAACTGAAATGGCTGCCCGTCAGCTCCCAGCCACGGCACCATGGTCGTCTCGACCCAGTACGGCTGACCGTCACGCCGCGCATGCACCATTTCTCCCTGCCACGTCTGCCCGTGCCGGAGCATGTGCCAGAGATCGGCGTATTGACCGTCAGGACCCAGTCGTCCATTGAGCATTCGGTAGGGCTGCCCTACCAGCTCCTCCGGGGCATGTCCGGAAACCTGGCAGAATTTCTGGTTGACATAGGTCACCATGCCGTGAAGGTCGATGATGCTGACGATGGCATGTTCATCCAGAGCGTACTTCTGCTTGCCCAGCTCGGCCACCAGAGCGTGCAATTCTGCATCGGCCCGCTCTTTCTCCGCCCGCAAGGCAAGCTGCTCACTGATGTCTTCCAGTACCAGCAGATAAAACTGCTGTTCGCCATGCGCCAGAAAAGCCCGCACCCCGACAGATACCGGCAGCTGCCGTCCCTCCGGGGTCGACAACATGCATTCGACCGGTCTGGACTGCTGCGCCAGGTCAGTCAGCAAAACCGGCTGCTGCCCGTTATCCCTGAAGCCGAAACCGGCTGATGAGCGGCCAACCAGCGATGTACCGCCACCATAACGACTGTCGGCATTGCTGTTGGCCTGGACGATGTACTGATTGGCATCAATGACGACCAGCGCATCACTTGATGCATTGAAGATGGCCTCCAGCATGCGGGTACTGGCGGTTTGTGCCATCAGCGTTTCATGCAGTTTCTTCTGGTATTCCAGCGCGACTGTCCGCAAGTGTTCGCGCTCCAGCAAATTACCGATACGCAACCGCAGAATATGGCTGTCGACAGGTTTGCCGAGAAAATCCACCGCTCCCAGTTCCAGCCCGCGCCGATGGGAAGCGGTATCGGTCAGCGTGGTCAGGAACACCAGAGGTATCCATGCAGCCTGTGACCGCTCCCGCAACCGGCATACCAGATCGAATCCGTCCATGTCCGGCAGGCTGACATCCAGCACAATCAGGTCAGGCCGGCCAGCAGCAATCATGTCCAACGCCTCGGCACCGGAAGCAGCCTCAAGGATGTCGGCAATCTCCTCAATGGCCGTACGGCAAACCTGCCTGTTGCCCCTGTCATGGTTGACAATCAGCACTGTGGCACGTGTGTGGCTCGCCAAAAATGATTCAAATCCGGGTAAATGGCGCGAAGGCATGGAGACAGCCTGAAATCAGTGAGCCACCGAGGCCATCGCCTCGTTCAGGTCGTTATAAATCGCAAAAATGCGATGCATCCGCACCAGCTCAAACAAGGAACGCACCGGTTTGCTGAGTGCGAGCAACATCAGTTGTCCTTGCTTGTTGTTCATGTGGCGCAGACAGGACAGCATGGCTCCCAGCCCTGAACTGTCTACGAACCGCAGACGGCTCATGTCAACCACCACCAGCGCATGCTGATCCAGGCATGGCTGGATCAGCGCCTTGAAAGCCACGGTATTGCCGGCATCCAGATGCTCGCCGTCAATCGTCACCAATACGCCGGCCCCGTCGTCCAAAGGAGTGATGTCAAGTTGCATGTCATTTCCCTGCAAGAGGTTTGGAAATCAGTCACCGGCCAGAACCTGACCAAGAGGCCATGCCGGATCGCAAGACAGCGCCAGTCACCTGATACAGATAGCGCAACAGCAGGCGAACGGCATATCCGGAATGTCCATGGACGCATGCATAGGCATCACAGGCATAGTGCCTGGATGACGACGCCTCATCAGCCGGCAGAAGCACAGCCTCGTTCAAGAGACCGCAACGGTAATGCGCATACAGCTCACGCCAGTAATCCGGCAGCAGCTGTACGTCGGAAGCATCACGCAATGTCAGCCCGCACAAGACCAGTTGCCCCTTGGGCAGCAAGGCCAGCCCGGGG
Organism: Laribacter sp.; assembly: GCA_018055005.1. Classification (GTDB taxonomy): domain Bacteria; phylum Pseudomonadota; class Gammaproteobacteria; order Burkholderiales; family Aquaspirillaceae; genus Laribacter. The sequence goes on along the minus strand of JAGPIM010000013.1, from coordinate 3,501 downwards.
TAGAACGTGTCGGAAAAATGCCGGAGCAGCCGTTCTCCCGGCTTGCCTGTCGAGATGGCGGGTGCCAGTGAAACCGTCTGTTGCCATTGGGGATAACCCGGCAGGCACAGCTCTATTGACCGGGTAGTTCCGACCGGCTGCCGGCGTACCAGCAGGTAAAGCGGCAGGAGCAACACCTGCAACAGCAGGACACCACATCGTTGACTGAGTGAAAGCCCCTTCCGGGTGGCCGCAGACTGATTGACTGCGGCCAGAAGGGTTGGCTCCAGACGTGTCAGCAAGACACCATGGGCTACGCTTGACAGCTGCCCCGGTGCGGCAATTGCATGCTTCAGTTCAAGCTCGATGCCGACGTAGGTATCCGGCAACACCACGCTGTCTGCAACCGTGGCGCCACGGTCAATGACGGCACCCTCTCCGATCACGGCATCCGGACCAATACTGGCCCGTGCCTCGATGCGAGCCAGGGGGCCGATATGGCAGCGGCCCTCAATCCGGACTGACGGATGCAGAACGGCACCTTTTCCCAGCAGTATCTGCGGAGCATCTTCCGGAGCCAATTGCAGCAAGCAGGCTTTGCAGCTGGCCAGAAATTCCTCATCACTGGAGGCTGACAGCGGAGCCGGACCAATCCGCCCGGAGATGGACTCTTGTGCCAGCAGCAAGGCCTCCAGAGCCTCGCGCGAAGCCACGCCCTTCAGACCGGCCAGCCAATCTCCGGAAAAACAGCCCCAGCCACTCCAATGCATGGCCGTACCTGCACGCCAGAAAATCCTCCCTGGGTATTCGCCGGATGCAAGGGCGGGGACTGTTTCGGCGCTGGCCAGCCAGTAACTGGATGCAGGAGAAAGGCGCAAGGGCTTGAGGTTGTCAGCCAGATCACGGTCAGACCAGCGATAGTGATACCGCAACGTAATGCCCCAGCGCTCTCCATCAGCCAGAAACCGCCTGACCGGCTCCGGCGTGATTCCCAACAATACATGGACATGCCGGCATCCCAGTCGCACCAGCTGTTCAATGGCCCGCTGCAATAACGGCTTGTCCAGCATGGGGGTCAGGATGTTTGTCATGCCTGCCGGAATTTCTCCGGGCAGCCTATCGTGCCACTCACAAACGAGAATGCCCGTGTCCGTTTCCTGTTGAAACATTTGGCACCCCTGCACCGAGTCAATAAGCACCACGGCCTGTAATGATGGCCGGGATGGTTTTCAGCAATAACCGGATGTCAGCACACAGACTCTGTTCTTCGATGTACTGTGCATCCAGCCGGCATTGCTCTTCAAACGGGATGTCAGAGCGACCGGATACCTGCCAGATGCAGGTCAGGCCCGGTTTGATATCCAGCCGCCGGCGGTTTTCCAGCGTGTAGCGTGCAACTTCGCTCACCAGTGCCGGGCGCGGCCCGACCAGCGACATGTCCCCCCGGATCACGCACCACAACTGTGGCAGCTCATCAATGCTGGTCTTGCGGATAATGCGGCCGATCCACGTCACTCGCGGGTCACGTTTCATTTTGAAGGTAATGCCTTGATCGCCGTGTTGATTGGCCTCCAGCAGCCGGGCACGAATCTCCTCGGCATTGATTACCATCGAACGAAACTTGGGAAAACGGAAAGGCTTACCCCATTTGCCCACCCGCATTTGCCAAAACAGTACCGGCCCCCCGTCTGTCAGCTTGACCAGTAATGCGACAAGGAGCAGCAAAGGGAAAACCAGCATCAGCAGACAGATCGCTACCGAGACGTCAATCCCTCGTTTGATGCGTGTCCCCATCGTGCCTGACATGCGCCAGAGCAAGAATCGCACTCGCAGCCACGCCAGCTTCCGGGGGGAAGGAGCAAGGCGCTGTTCCAGCCGCCCGAGAGCCTTGTCATCCAGAGCCGGCATTTGATCCGGATCCGGACCAGCAGGTGGAAGGGATTCGTTCATTGCCGGCTCATGAACACAAACCGGACAATGCCGGCAAACGCAAAAGCATGATCTTGCCGCTCACTTGAAATCATTTGCCACATAATGATTTAGCATAGCCATGAATCATGTTGATCACAGAAAAACATGCCTCCGAGTCACCCTCATTTTCATAGCACCTTCCGGAGTCAAGTACAGGTACAGGTCTGACCGGCCAGCCAAAAAGGGTTACTGTCGCCCTGGCTGCTGACGGAAAACCTGATGCAAGCCCGGCCAACGGTCCGGAACATGGTTCGATCAGGCGGGTATCCCGCTCAGCAGACGAATGTAAAGCACTTGTTCCGGGGTATCTGGCACGAAGCCCGTACTCATCAGACGACAAACACGCAAGCCAACGGCCTGACTGGCAAAAACATCAATGACGAGAACGACCAAGGCATGCATCCGGGAAAACCGGTACTCGCCCGGCAGGATTCAGCCCCAGACCTGTCTCATGGTGACATGCGTCGCTCAAGTCATTAGCCTCTTGTACTTGGCACCGTCTTTGGTACAGAACCGGTTGCCCTGCAACAAAACGCCCCGCATCGGCATGTTCGATGCGGGGCGTTGTTTCCGGCAGAAAGTCTTACAGTTTGCCGGCCAGCTTGCGGTTACGCAGGATGCACAACAGGTCACAGGCGATGTGGGCAGCAGCAATGGCGGTGATTTCGCTCTGGTCGAACGGCGGCGACACTTCCACCACGTCCATGCCGACCAGGTTCACGTCGCCCATGTTGCGGATGATCTTCAGGGCCTGGGCGCTGCTCAACCCACCGGGAACCGGCGTGCCGGTGCCAGGAGCGAAGGCCGGGTCGAGACAGTCGATATCGAACGTCAGGTAGGTCGGGTTGTCGCCCACGATGGCAAGGATGCGGCGGATGGTTTCATCGATGCAGATTTCGTGCACGGTAGGCGCGTCCAGACGCTGGATGCCCATGAAGTCGTCGTTCCAGGTCCGGATGCCGACCTGCACCGAGCGGGCCGGGTCGATCAGGCCGTCCTTGACTGCCTTGTAGAACATGGTGCCGTGATTCAGGCTGTCCGGGCTGTCATCCGGCCAGGTGTCGCAGTGGGCGTCGAAGTGGATCAGCGACAGGGGCTTGCCGTATTTTTCGGCGTGCGCGATCAGCAGCGGATAGGTGACGTAGTGGTCGCCGCCAAAGGTCAGCATGCGGGCCCCGGCATTGATGATGGTGCGGGCATGGTTGACGATGCTGTCCTTGATGGTGAGCGGGTTGTGGGCGTCGAACCAGCAGTCGCCATAGTCCACCACGGCGAGGTCTTCGAACGGATCGAATCCCCACGGGAACGGCTTGAGCTCGGCCAGCTGCACGCTGGCAGCCCGTACGGCCTGCGGTCCCAGACGGGCACCGGGGCGGAAAGTGACGGCCAGATCCAGCGGAATGCCGCTGACGGCAACATCCACACCGGTCAGGTCGCGGGTGTAGTTGCGGCGCATGAAAGACAGGGCGCCGGCGTAGGTGTTTTCGATAGTGGAGCCGTACAGGCCCGGACGACGGAAGGCACCGTCACCGATGATTTCGGTCATGAAAG
>JAGPIM010000124.1 GCA_018055005.1 Laribacter sp. | reverse complement strand
AGGTATGCCAGTCCGACCCGGACAGCGTGCAGGACCGGATAGTGGCGGTAGATCGAGTACGGGGACAAAGCCCGGCGCCAGAAGCGCGCTTGCCAGATGTGCACGTGAAAGCCGTGATCCAGATTAAAAGAGCTGCCGGTGACGCAAGGTCGCGGCTGGTTGTTTCAACATACACCACGGCGGTCTGGAAGCCGGGAAGCAAAAACCCGCGCAAGGGATGCGCGGGTTGTGCAGGAGATGCCGGGAGGCTTACAGGAATTCTGCCACGCCGTAGCCGACGATGGTCACCAGACCGAACAGGAACACCAAGGCAGCCCAGCGGGTGCGGTAGATCGCCAGTCGCGGCACACGCTTCATCAACAGCACCGGCATGATGTAGCAGTAGAGCGCGATGATCGGGGCGGACATGGCACCGATGATCTTGAGGATCGGCGGGTTGACTACGGCCAGCAGCCACAGGCCGATGATCATGCCGATCGTGGTGTAGCGGCGCAGCTTTTTGTGGTTGAAGCGGGCCTTGGCATCGCTGTCGGCGCTCCAGGTCGCCACGCGGTAGATCATGCCGTCCAGGCCTTCGCGGGTACCGATGAAGTGGCCGAAATACGAGCTGACAATGGCGATGAACGCGACCAGCGGGATCAGGAACTTGAGCCACGGCTCGTGTGCCTGCAGCGAAATCATGGTCAGCACGTCGATGTTGTTGGCCTTGGCTGCCACCATGCTCTCGGGCGTCTGCGACAGCACGATCGAGAACACGAAGAACATCACGAACACCAGCAGGATCAGGCTGTTCCAGAACACCACGCGGTCGGTCTTGGCCACAGCGGCTTCGGCATTGTCGGCCTGCTCGCGGTAGTTGCGTCCCAGCGCCGAGCAGATCGGCGAGAAGTTCATGGCGAACACCAGCACCGGGAAGGTCAGCAGCAGGTTCTTGGCTACCAGACCACCGTCGAACGGTGCGGTGAACATGGAGAAATTCCAGTAGGGAATCATGTACAGCGACAGCGCGAACAGGATGGCAATCAGCGGATACACCATGATCGACGTGACCTTCACCACCACTTTTTCACCGGCCAGGATCACCCCGGTCAGGCCGGTCAGCAGGATGCCGGTCAGGATCGGGCGCGAGATGCTGCCCATGCCGAGCTGGTTTTCCAGAAACGAGCTGACGATGTTGGTGACACCGGTGGCGTAGCCCACGCAGATGGTGATGATCGACAGGAAGTACAGGACGCTGACGATGAAGCCGGCATTGCGGCCCAAGTCCTGCTCCACCACGCCGGTAATGTCGGTGGCGGTTTCGTTCGAGGCAACCAGACGGGTGATGCCGCGGTGCGAGTAATAGGTCAGCGGGAAGATGATGGCCGTCAGGATGATCATGGGCCAGATGCCGCCAAGCCCGGCCTGGATCGGCAAAAACAGGATGCCGGCACCAATGGCCGTACCGAACAGGGTCAAAACCCATTCCATGTCGTAGCGGGTAAGGCTCGCGTTCAAGGTTGTTCCTTCTCGTTCAGCTGGTGGCCGCAAGGCGGCCGGGACGGAATTGGCAGGAATGGCGCTTTCTGGCTCATTCCGGAAGGCGCGGATTATAAACAGGAGAATTTGAAAATTAGAACATTACGGAACAATAAATTTTGAAACGGCTGCCATGGCATTTGTCATGTCTGACCGGTTATCTGGCTTGATTTGCCTGTTGTTTTCGAAAGGCGAAACGTTTTTCCAATCAATCGAAAACAGGAGGAAATAAAAAAGGCGCTTTTTTGCGCCTTTTTTGTTCGAAAACGAAAATGTGATTTTTTGCCAGCCGTCGTCTGCCTGGCTGTTTCAACTGACAGCCGGTGCAAACAAACGCGGCAAACCATCCAGTCCGACATAACGGAGTGAAACATCAGCGTGCTGACGTACCACCGGTTTGGGGTGCATGCCGACGCCCAGGCCCGCCACGGCCAGCATCTTGAGATCGTTGGCGCCATCCCCCATGGCAATGGTCTGACAGGGCGCCAGGCCCATCTCGTCGCGCAGGCGCACCAGCCAGTCAGCCTTGGCCTGGGCGTCGATCACGTCACCCAGAAGGCGGCCGGTCAGGTGGCCGTTGACCACTTCCAGCTCGTTGGCCACGGCGTGGTCGAGTCCGAGTTCGTCGCGCAGCCGGTCGGTAAAGAAGGTGAATCCGCCGGAAATCAGCAAGGTGCGGATGCCGGCGTCACGGCAGGCCCGGACCAGTTCGCGGGCACCAGGCATCAGTTTCAGCCGTTCGCGGTAGACCTGTTCCAGCGCTGACAGCGGCAGGCCTTCCAGCAGGGCCACCCGTTCGCGCAGCGAAGCGGTGAAATCGAGTTCGCCGGCCATCGAGCGGGCCGTGATGGCAGCGACCTGCGGCTTGATGCCCTGCATGTCGGCGATTTCGTCAATGCACTCGATGGCAATCAGCGTGGAGTCCATGTCGCTGACCAGCAGGCGGAAATCTTCCCAGCGGCGCCCGTCCTCGACAAAGGCGCAGTCGACCGGATAAGCCTCGCAGAAGGCATCGATTTCCAGACGGCTGTCGGTGTGGACATCGCACAGGCGGTAGGCCTGGCCGGGTACCAGGGTTTCGATGCGGGAGGCGCGGCTGAGCCGGACCAGGGTATCCAGGTGAGGGGCCGGATCGTTGGGAGCCTGAACGATCAGATGGTGGCGCATGGCAAGGTCCTGAAGCGTGAAGCGGGCATTGTAACGCCTTGCCGGCAACGCGGCATTCATCGGGCATGTTCGTCCGGGCGGGAAAAGCTGACCCATGCCAGCCGGCAATCGGCCAGCCAGCCCGGTTCGCCGGCTGCCGGCAGGGCTGGTTGTCCGGCAGTGACCGGCTGCTCCTGTCGCAGGTTGCAACGCCACGGGCGCACGGCACCGGGCAGGGTATCCAGCTGGTGCAGGAAAGACGGCAGGGCCGCAGGACCGGCCAGCCGGGTGGTGACCTGGAGCGGGCTGGCTTCCAGCCGCAGCGTGAGCATGGTTTGCGGCAAGGCCCACGCCGGTTGCTCTTGTATCCCGATCCGGTAGCCATGCGGTGGCAGGGGCTGGTGTTCCAGCAGGTTGACCAGTTGCATGCGCTCCTGTGGCTGCAACCAGCGCTGGCGCGCCAGGTAGGTCAGAGCCGGCTGGTATTGCTGCCAGTGGACCAGATCCTGCTGGCGCTGCTGCAAGGATTGCACGACGGCCTGTGCTGCGGTCCGGGCGGCATCCCGTTCGTCCCGGGCCTGTTCGTATCCGTGCCAGCCGGTCAGCAGGGTTGCCAGCAACAATCCGGACGAGGCACCGGCAGCCAGTATCTGGTGCCGGTAGTGCGGCCAGCCGGTACGGCTGAACAGGGAATCAGCGAGCGGTTTTGGCATGGGTGGCAGGGGGGAGGCGCACCGTCAGCATGAAACGGGCCTGGGCATCCAGCAGCGGATGCCGCCCGTCCAGCACGGCGGTCGGTGCGACATTGATCGGAGGGGAGGGCTGGTGGACCTGCAAGCCTGCGGACTGAAGGCGGGCCTGCAGGCTGGCGAATCCGGCCAGCTGGTCGCGGTACGGCGCAGCCGGACGGGCAGGTTGCAGGGCCAGCCGTGCCCAGTTGCCCAGTGGCTGGCGCAGGTCCAGTTCCGGCAGGGCCGGAACGGGCTGGCCTTTGGACAACGGCTGGTGATGATCGGGCTGCCAGTCCAGCGAGACCAGCCGGAAGGCCGGTGTGTCTGCCAGCACGGCCAGCAGCCTTTGCATCAGCTCATCCGGCAGCGGCATGTGCTGCCGGATCGCCCGGCTGTTTTCGACCAGTGCCCGCACGTCTGCGGCCGGGATGCGGGCAGGAAGCCGGATGGCGGCTGCCGTCTGCTGTACCTGAAGGGCCTGTTCAGCCAGTTGCTGACGCTCGGCATCCAGCTGGCGGATGTACCACGTACTCATGGCACCGATACCGGCAGCCATGCCGCATGCAATGACTGCCGTCATGGTCAGCCCCTGACGGAGCTGCCGGTATTGCCAGTAGCGGCGCAGCGCAAACCGGCCGTAATCATTGCGGCCTTGCCGCGCCAGCATCAGCCAGAAGGCGCGGCTGTCGGTGGTGGCAGGCAGCTTCAGCCGGCGGGCGCATTCGCCGATGCCTGCATGCACGACATCAATGCGGTCACCGAACTGCATGCCGGTGGCCGGTTGCAGGCCGGGAGCGGTCAGCACCAGTACCGTGGTGCGGTCGTTGAGGCCGGTCTGCTGGATGCTGGCCAGATAGTCGAGGACGACGCGGGTTTCTCGGACCAGACCGGCCTCGATGGCGTCATCGTTTTCCAGCTGTACCAGACGGCCGAGATGCAGGATGCCGTCACGGAACCAGGCGTAGCGCAGGCAGCCGTCGCCGGTATGACTGACCAGCAGCAGTCGTGGCAGGCGCAGGCCCAGCCGGCCGGGCAGGTGGTCTGCCAGCAATGCCAGCGATTGCACGCTGGCAATCGGGATGCTGGCCGCCAGCAGCGGTTCGAGCCAGTCCAGCACGGCCTGCGGATCGGCAAAGCCTGCCAGCAGCGCCCGGTGCATCCCGCGCTGATGCCGCCAGCGCAGGGTGCGCAGTTGCGGTTGGGGCAGCAGGGTGGCCAGCCGGCGCAGGCCCCAGCGCTGGCGGTCGCGCAGGCCGACTTTGGGAGCGGTATCGACATGCAGGATTTCGCCCGGCAGGTCCAGCACGACCCGGATGACGGCATCCGGAGCATGCCGGACCAGATAACCTGCCAGCTGGCCGGGAGCTTGCGGGTCATCACCGGCAAAGCGGATTTCCGGTGCGGGAGCGGCCGGGCCGGCGGACCAGAGGCTGGCGCCATGGCTGTTCAGGTACAGGAAGCGTTCGGCCGCCATGGCTTATCTCGAAAGGTTGCTGATCATGTCGTAGATCGGTCCCAGGACCGCGCTCATCACCAGCGCCAGCAGCAGGCCGAGGGCTACGGTCAGCATGGGCTCGATCAGGGCCTGCAACCGGTCGATCGACTCCTTGACGTCGCGGTCGTAAAAATAGCCGACGTTGGCCAGCGCCGTATCCAGCGCGCCGGTCTGCTCGCCGATCTTGAGCATGCGCAGCACCAGCGGCGGAAACAGCCTGCTTGCCGCCATGCTGTCGGTAATGCCCTGTCCTTCGGTGATGCGGCGGCGGCTGTCTGCCAGTGCCTGTGCCACCCGCAGGTTGCCGGCACCCTGTTCGCAGACCTGCAACGCTGCCAGGACCGGCACCCCGGCGCTGTACATCAGGGCGAAGGTGGCGGCAAAACGCGCGAGGATGACTTTCTGGTAAACCGGCCCGACCGGCTTCAGGCGCAGCTTCCAGCTGTCGAACAGCAAGGCTGCCGCAGCCGAGCGCCGGCGCAGTGCCTGATAGGCTGCCACCAGCATCAGCGGTATCAGAGGCATCAGCCAGCCAAAGTGGACGAAAACATCGGAAACGGCCAAAAGGATGCGGGTCTGGAGCGGCAGCTCTTTCTGGATGTCGCGGATGAAATCCACCAGTTGCGGCACCAGGTAGGTCATGAGGAAGATGATCACCGCCAGCAGCATGGTGCCGACGAAAGCCGGATAGAGCAGGATTTTCCTCGTCTGGGCGATCAGCTCGTCCTGCCACTTGAGCTGGTCTGCCAGCCGGGCCAGTACGTCCGGCAGGGCGCCGGTGGTTTCACCGGCGGCGACCAGGTTGACGAACACGCTGTCGAACACTGACGGATGTTCGGCCAAGGCTTCGGAAAGGCGTTTGCCGCCTTCGATGTCGAGCACCAGCATGGCGAGGATTTCGCGGAACAGCGGTGAGCTGGCGCTGTCGCGCAGGTCGGCCAGTCCTTCCAGCAGCGGCACGCCGGCCCGCAGGGTCTGGTCCAGGTAAAAGCAGAAATGGATGCGCTCCTGCCGCGGCAGGGCCCTGCGCCGCAGCCAGTCAAGGAGGCCGGGCCGCTGCGGGCGGGCGTCGAGGGTGACCAGTCCCAGCCGGGTCAGGCGCTGGTCCAGGTCCAGATCGTTGGTGGCGACCATGATGCCTTTGACGATGCGGCCATCGGCGCGTGCCGCCCGGTAGGAAAACTGCATGGCGCGGCTCCTAGATCCGGTCTGTCAGGTCAATCACGCGGGCCACTTCTTCCAGCGTGGTCCGGCCCGCTGCCACCTTGGCACAGGCGTCGTCGGCCAGGGTACGGAAGCCGTGGGCCAGTGCGTGCCGCTTCAGTTCCTGCAAGGTGGCGCGACGGCCGACCAGTTCGTCCAGCCCGGCCGTCATGCGCAGGATTTCCATGACGGCCAGCCGTCCGCGGTAGCCGCTGTAGTGACAGGCCGGACAGCCGCGTGCGCGGTACAGGCAGGCGCCGGCGGCCTCCAGGCCGAGCACCCGTGCTTCGTATTCTTCTGCGGCATAAGGTTCCCGGCAGTGCTGGCACAGCTTGCGCAACAGGCGCTGGCCGATCACGCCGACGATGTTGCCGGCCATGATGTCGGGCAGCACGCCGATGTCCAGCAGGCGGGGAATGGCACCCAGCGCCGAGCTGGTGTGCAGGGTGGAATACACCTGATGGCCGGTCATGGCAGCGCGGAATGCCATTTCGGCGGTGTCGTGGTCGCGGATTTCACCGACCAGGATCACGTCCGGATCCTGGCGCATCAGCGAGCGGATGCCGCTGGCAAAATCGAACTTGACCGTGTCGGATACCGAACTCTGGCGCACCATCGCCATCGGGTATTCCACCGGGTCTTCCAGCGTCATGATGTTGACGGATTCGCTGTTGAGGTGGTTGAGCACCGAATACAGCGTGGTGGTCTTGCCCGAGCCGGTCGGTCCGGTTACCAGGATGATGCCTTCCGGCCGTGCCATCATCAGCCGCAACTGGTCAAGCTGCCCGGGCGGCAGGTCGAGCTGGTCCAGCGGCACGATGCCCTTGAGCCGGTCCAGCACGCGCAGTACCAGGTTTTCGCCATGCACGGTGGGCTGGGCGGCCACCCGGAAATCGATGGTGCGGCCGCTGAGGAACAGCGAAATGCGCCCGTCCTGCGGTGCGCGTGTTTCCGCGATGTTCATGCCGCTCATGACCTTCAGGCGTACCACCATGGCCGGCCAGTAGGTCTTGTGCAGCGAACGGATCTGGCGCAACACGCCGTCAATGCGGTATCGGATGCGGATGAAGCTTTCTTCCGGCTCAAAGTGCAGGTCGGAGGCTTCGCGCTGTACGGCATCAGCCAGCAGGGCATCGATCAGCCGGACCACCGGCTGGCTGTATTCGCCTTGTCCCAGCGCCAGGCTGGCGGCATCCACTTCGCCGGTTTCGATCTCGCGCAGGATGCCGTCAATCGACAGCTCGTAGCCGTAATACTGGTCAATGGCCCGGTTGATGTCGCTTTCGCTGGCCAGCACCGGCACGATGTGGCGCAGGCGGTGGCCGGCCTGCAGGCGGATCTGGTCCAGTGCCACGATGTTGTTCGGATTGGCCATGGCCAGGGTCAGCTGGCCCGCCGCGTCATCCCATGCCAGCGGAAACAGGGAGTGGCGCTTGGCCTGCTCGCGCGGCACGTATCCGAGGGCGGACTGGTCCACCACCAGTCGTGACAGGTCGACCGTGCGGGTGCCGATTTTTTCCGACAGCGCTTCGCGCATGGCTGCTTCGGTGATGAAGCCCAGCCGGATCAGCATTTCGCCGAGTTTGGCGCCGCTGTGTTTTTGTTCGGTCAGGGCGATGGCCAGCTGATCCTGCGAAATCAGTCCGCGCAGGACCAGCAGCTCGCCCAGCGGCAGGCGCGGCGCGTTCATGGCTGCTCTCCGATTTCGGCCAGCCGGCGCCGGGCGGCCGTCCGGTCAAAGCGGGCACCGGCTGTTTCGGCCAGTTGCAGGGCTTCGGCATACTGGCGGGCGGCGAGGATCGTTTCGCCCAGCCGGTCCAGCGTCACGGCGAGGTTGAAATGGTAATCCGGCTGCATGGGAGCGGCGGCCACGGCGGCAAACCAGTGCGCTTGAGCCTGCATCCAGTCGCCTTGCTGCATGGCCTCCTGCGCGGCCTGCACGTCGGCCTGGCCGCTGGCCGGAGCGGCTGCCTGCATCCGGGCTGGCGGGACCGGTGGCAGCAGTCTGGCGACATCGGGTTCGCCGTGCAGCGTGATCAGGCGGGAACCATCTGCTGCCAGCCGGTTGTGCAGCAGGCCGGCCGGTGTCTTGTCCGCAGGATCAGCCGGTTGCGCCGTGTCCTGTTGCTCATCGGTGGCCGGTGTGGAGGCTGCGGAAACGGTGGAGGGAGACTGTGCCGGCAGGGGCAAGGGCGTACCGTTATCCAGCAGGTCGGCAAACGGATCCGGTTCGGCGGCTGGTGCTGATGCCGGCGCCACCGGC
>JAGPIM010000261.1 GCA_018055005.1 Laribacter sp. | reverse complement strand
CATGACACCTGCCAGTCACCAGTCAGGAAGTCGCCCGGAATGCACGGGAGGTCGCCAGGCATGCACCGATGGCGGATGCCGAGATAGACGCCGAAGCCGTATTTGACTGCCTGTGCCATACCTTCGCATTCCTGCTGAATACCGGGACCATCCGTGAGGGGCAAGCGATGGCCGATGCCCTGTTTACCGCCGTGGTGCGATTCCACGTCATGGCTGAGCAGCAGGCCGCGGGACGGTAGCAGGAGGCATGCAGGGCCAGCCATGTCCCTGATGCGGCCTGCCAGTTTCGGTTGCTGGGCTGGGCTGGACCGCTACGGGCTGGGCAACCAGCATAATCAGCCAACTGGACAAGTTTTCTTTTTAATCTTTTTCGTTATTATTTTTCATTATCCATATGGATATAAACGTAATTTAGCATTGCGTGATGTTTATTTCCTGTGGATAATTGACAAGTCGAAACAATTGATTTCGGGATTTATGACTTCTGTCGAAATTCGTGGCTACCCGGGTTATTGGCGTGTCTGGATCGGAGGCGCTCCCATGAAAACCGCCGCTGGTTACGCGAGGATTTTTAGCGGGCTGGATACGGCGATACGCATGCTTGAGCGTTCCGGGCACAAGGTTGTGCAGGTCGAGGTCGCACGATGAGCCGCGAGGACTTCAGGAAGATGGTCATCCAGCACGACAAGGCAGCATTCATTCGCATGTTTGCCATCAGGATCGAGGCCATCGAAGCGCGATACCGCGAGGAGCTGGCGAAGGCCGGACGCAAGAATCAGGCTGCACGGGTAGCCAAATTATCAGGCAAGGTGGACGCATGAGCAGGCAACGCAAGGATTCGGGTATCAGCAGTGCAGACAAACTTCGGTCGGAACTGGCTGGGCTTCGATCCAGGACACAGGATCGTGTTGCAGAGATCGAGCTTATCCGGAGTCAACTGACCTCTGCATTGATGGATGGCGACGATGCAATCGCCGATTCATTAGAGGCGCAATTGTCCGATGCGCTGAAAATCGCTGGCCGTGCCGAGATTCGAGAGGCTGCACTGTTGCAGGCCATCGATGCCGCAGACCGTGAAGCAAATGCCAATCAGCGCACGGAAATTGCCGTGGAGCTGTCCAGATGCATGGCGGAACGCGCCGCACGGGTGGACAGCATTGCCAAGCGTCTTGATGCATTGGCTGTCGAAATCGAGCAGGTGCGAGACAACACGGTTCAGGGGAAATTCTGGAAGCTGCTGGAACTGCGTCCAGATGCCGGCGAAGTGCCTGATGTGCCGAGCTTCGGCAGCATGCTCCAGGCAGCACGTCGCATTGCACTGGCTGTCGAAGATGTTGAAATCTATGCCGATGATCTTGCAGGAAACAACCATGCAATACGCGAGATCATCAGCGAGCGTACACGTCGCGGTACAAGCCGGTTTGACGAGGGCAACGAGATTGCACGCTGGGTCGCGGAGAACCCGCAACCCGAGCTGCCGCGCCTGAGATTGCAAGACATCGCCGGAAAGTTCTTCTACGGCCCCATCATTCCAGGCAGTGGCGAGTGCTTCCGGACGACCGAGCCAAAGGGCTTGTAGCCAACCGGCCAGTCACAGCCATACCCGCCACGGCGGGTTTTTTGCTGCATGCGATACGAATCAGTCTGGACACTGGACATGTGGGAAAAACAGGTGAAACAAGGCATCCGAAAGTCATGTCAGGTACTGGTCTGACGAATACCCAAACAACCAGCACTGACAAACCTGACACCTGAAAAAAGGAAGGGAAGCAACAGGACATGGCAAAAGCCGAGGCAATGATCCCCAAAGGACTGGCAGGAGAGGTTGTGATGCTACTGTCCGACGCTGGGCGGGGACTTACCCTGAGCCAGATACAGCAATACCTCCCCGGCTATCGTGAGTTGAACGAGCTGTCAGCCACCATGGTCAGGCTGAGGAAAATCGGCTTGGTGCAAACCGGGATGGTCGAGAGAACAGCGGCACGGGGGCGACGGGTCGTAAAGTCCTATCGACTGGCTGATCCGCGAAGGTAACAGAAGGGGTCTAATGTCAGCATGTTTTGACAGACCAAGGTACATAACCGTTTCGGGTGATACGGCTCAACACAACTCAATCTTTACAATATCCCCATATTTCCATTATTATCGAAATATGGAAACATTAAACGCCGCCGAACTTCTCGCCGCCCTCGGGCACGAATCCCGCCTCGCCATCTTTCGCCTGCTTGTCGAAGCCGGCCCGGAAGGCATGAATGCCAGCGCCATTGGCGAACGTGTCGGGATGCCCGGAGCCACACTCTCGTTTCACCTTGCCCACCTGAGCCGGGTGGGCCTGATCAAGGGTGAACGGATCAGCCGTTTCATCCGCTATTCCGCCGCCTACGACACCATGGATGAACTGATTGCCTTCCTGACCCGTAACTGCTGCCAGGGTGCAGCCTGCCTGCCAAAAACTGCTGCATGTGACACCACGGCCAAGCGCCGCTGCCCGTCCAAAGAAACCGGTGAGTGATCCCATGACTTCCTGCAAGACCGTACTGGTGCTGTGCACCGGCAATTCATGCCGATCCCAGATGGGAGAGGCCATTCTCAACCATGAACTGGGACCGCAGGT
>JAGPIM010000123.1 GCA_018055005.1 Laribacter sp. | reverse complement strand
AGCAGGACCTCTTTCTTACCAGCATGTCCGAACACCACCGCATCGCCCGCCGCACCCGCCTCCCGCACCCGTTCGGGATCGGTGTCCAGTGCAAAAAAAGGCATGTCTTCTTTTTCCAGCAAACGGGCCAGCGCCTGACCGCTGCGCCCGTAGCCGCAGATGATGGCGTGTTCGTTGCGCATCATGCTCGACACCAGGATCGAATGCAGGTCTGCCGCCTGGGTTTCCCAGTCCGAGCGGATCAGCAGGCGAACCAATCGCGCACTCTGCTGGATCAGGAAAGGTGCGGCCAGCATGGAAATCAGCACCGAAGCAATGGCGGCCTGCTCCACCGCTGGCGGCAGAAAGCGCAGGTTGCCGGCCAGCGCAATCAGCACAAAACCGAATTCCCCGCCCTGCCCCAGGGCAATAGCGGTTTTCAGGCTGTCATTGGCGCGGTACTTGAAAGCCCGCGCAATGGCGTACACCAGCCCCAGCTTCAGCGGGATCAGTACGGCGACAAAGGCAAACACCAGCCAGAAGCGCTCGGCCAGCGCGCCGATTTCCAGCCGCATGCCGATGGTGATGAAAAAGAACCCCAGCAGGATGTCACGAAACGGCCGGATGTCTTCTTCAACCTGGTAACGGTACGGCGTTTCGCTGATCAGCATGCCAGCCACAAAGGCCCCGAGCGCCAGGCTGATGCCGGCCATTTCGGTCAGCCACGACACCGACAGCGTCACCAGCAGCACGTTGATCATGAAGAGTTCGCTGGAGCGCTGCCGGGCCACCAGATGGAACCACGGACGCACCAGTCGCTGCCCGACAAAGAACAAGGCCGCCATCACGACAGCAACCTTGCCCAGCGCCAGCGCCAGATCGTAAAGCAGCGCGCTTGAATCCCCCGCAAGGGCCGGCAGCAGGATCAGGAGCGGAACCACGGCCAGATCCTGGAACAGCAGGATGCCGATCGACATCTGTCCGTGCGGTGCGTTCAGTTCCAGCCGCTCTGTCAGCAGTTTGGACACAATCGCGGTCGAACTCAGTGCCGCGATCGATCCCAGGGCAAAACCGGTCAGCATCGAGCCGCCAAACAGCATCCACAGCAGCATCACCACCAGCAGGGTCACGCCGACCTGTGCGACGCCCAGCCCGAACACGATCTGCCGCATGGCACGCAATTTGGGCAGGCTGAACTCCAGCCCGATGGTGAACATCAGGAAAACAATGCCGATTTCACCGAAAAACTGCGATTCGGCCGAATCCGAAATCAAACCCAGCCCGCCCGGGCCGACGATGTACCCCACCAGCAGATAACCCAGCATGGCAGGAATCCGTGCGACCCGGAACAGGGTGATCACGACGACAGAAGCAAACAGGATGGCAACGAGCGGAGCGAGCGAATGCATCGATAAAGAAGGGTGTCCGAGCAAAAGACAGCAACGACTAAGGATAGGCGAGTTTAACGCTTGGTATACTTGCCCACCTAATTCCATCTACACCGGCATGAAATCGCCGTTCATCATCAGCATGAATGCAAACTTATCCGCCCATCGTCTTGCGCTTGCCCGTGATGTACTGAGCACCGAAGCTCAGGCCATCGAATCACTGTCGAGCCGACTTGATGGGACATTTCTGGCTGCGGTGGACGCCATGCTGGCCACAACCGGCCGCGTGGTAGTTACCGGCATGGGCAAGTCCGGCCATGTTGCCCGCAAGATTGCGGCCACACTGGCCTCCACCGGCACGCCGGCCTTTTTCGTGCATCCGGCCGAAGCCGCGCACGGCGACCTCGGCATGATTCTGTCGGGCGACGTGGTGCTGGCCCTGTCCAACTCAGGCGAATCGGACGAAGTGATCGCCCTGCTGCCTGCCATGCGCCGCAAACAGGTCACCCTGATCGCCATGACCGGCCGTACCGGCTCTACCCTGGCCCGCGAAGCCGACATCCATCTGGATGCCGCCGTCGAGCGCGAAGCCTGCCCACTGGGTCTGGCGCCTACTTCCAGTACCACGGCAGCCCTGGCGCTGGGCGACGCACTGGCCGTCACGCTGCTCGATGCCCGCAATTTCCGTGCGGAAGATTTCGCCATGAGCCATCCGGCCGGCAGCCTCGGCCGCCGCCTGCTGGTCCGGGTGGCCGACGTAATGCGCGGTGGCGACGACCTGCCAAGCGTCCCGCCAACTGCCAGCCTGCGTGACGCCCTGATGGAAATCAGCCGCAAGGGACTGGGGCTGACCGCCGTTGTCGATACCGATGGCCGGCCCTTGGGCATTTTCACTGACGGCGACCTGCGCCGGCTCATCGACCGCGGTGTGGTGGACTTTCACCACATGACGGTCGGCGAAGTCATGCACGTACACCCGAAAACCATCGCTTCCGACCGGCTGGCCACCGAGGCCGTCAAAGAGATGGAACAGAACAAGATCAACGGACTCCTGGTACTGGATAACCAGGGCCGGGTCGAAGGTGCCCTCAATCTGCACGATCTCTTTCGTGCCGGCGTAGTGTGAGCAACTTATGCAGAACGTACTGACTCTGGCCGCCCGCGTGCGGCTGCTGATCATGGATGTCGACGGTGTCCTTACCGACGGCAAACTGTGGTTCAACCCGCAAGGCGAGGAAATCAAGGCCTTCAATACCCTCGACGGTCACGGACTCAAGATGCTGCAGGGCCAGGGAGTCCAGCTGGCCATCATCACCGGCCGCGCATCCGGCGCCACCGGACACCGCGCGCGCGCCCTGGGCATCGACCATCTCTACATGGGATCGGAAGGCAAGCTGCCGGCCTTTCTCGACATTCTGGAAAAGACCGGCCTGTCCGCCGAAGAATGTGCATATGTCGGCGATGACGTGATCGACCTGCCGGTCATGCGCCGGGTCGGCTTTCCGGTCGCCGTGCCGGCAGCGCCGAACATCGTCCTCAGCCATGCCCAGTACGTCACCGGCCGCCAGGGCGGCGAAGGCGCCGTGCGCGAAGTCTGCGAGCTGATCCTGCAGGCGCAGGGCCGGCTGGATGCCGCGCTGCGTCCTTATCTGGAGGGCTAGGACAAGATGCATCGCAACCTGTCGCGCCTGTTTCCGGTCTTGCTGGCCGTTATCCTGGTCCTGCTGACATTCTGGCTGGAATACCTGCTCACGAACCTGCCCAGCAGCCAGAACAGCGTCAACAAGGATACGGTCGAGTATCTGGCGACCGACTACCACAGCACGGCCTTCGATGCTCGCGGACAAATCGACAAGTCAGCCTTTGGCAAGGAGCTGTGGCAGTTCCCGCAGCAAAAGCGCATCCATTTTTCCGACTCGACCCTCGAGCAATACCAGGAAGGCAAGCGCACCTTGTCGGTATCGGCCAAAACCGGCCATTACGACAGCGACAGCAAGATTGCCTTTCTGGACCAGGACGTCCACCTGCGCCGCGAACCCACGCCCACGCGCCCGAACGTTGCCACGGTCGATACCAGCAAACTGACTGTCAATACCGAAAAACGCACCGCCGACACCAACGCCCCCACGGTCTACCAGGAGGGTGCGGACCGCGTCACCGCAACCGGTGTGCATTACAACGACGTGACCCAGCAGCTGACGCTGAAGTCGCGAGTAAGGATGACCCATGTCCCGCAATAATCTTGCCGGCTTCCTGCTGATCTCCGGTCTGGCCGGCCTTTCTGTCCCGGCACATGCCGAGCAGGCCGACCGCAGCAAGCCCATCGTGATCGAAGCCGACCGTGCCAATCTCGACCAGCTCAAGGGCGTGACGGTCTACGAAGGCAACGTGATCCTGACCCAGGGCACGGCCCGCATTACCGGCAACCGGCTGGTAGTCACCGAGGACAACACCAAACAGCAGATTGCCAACGTCTACGGCAACCCGGCCACCTTCAAGCAGCGCCTGGATGCAGACAAGGACGGCAAGGTGGAATGGGTGGACGGCAAGGGCCAGCGTATCGAATACGACAGCGGCAAGGATCTCGTCCGCATCTGGGACAACGGCCGTGTTACCCGCGGCGGCGACGTCGTCACCGGTAACTACATCGTCTACAACGCCAAGACCGAGCAATTCGAAGCCAGCGGCCAGCAGGCCGGCCCCAACGGACAACCGCAGGGCAAGGGACGGGTCACCGTCACCATCCAGCCGCGCCAGCAGCAACAGGGGACGAAATGAGCCTGCCGCACAGCCATCTCAAGGTCCGCAACCTGCAAAAACGCTACAAAAGCCGCACGGTGGTCAAGGATGTCTCGCTGGACATCGAAAGCGGGGAAGTGGTCGGTCTGCTCGGCCCCAACGGGGCCGGCAAGACCACCAGCTTTTACATGATCGTCGGCCTTGTTTCGGCCGATGCAGGAGAAATCTGGGTTGACGGTACCAACGCCACTCACCTCGCCATTCACCAGCGGGCGCGGCTTGGCATCGGCTACCTGCCTCAGGAAGCATCGATCTTCCGCAAGCTCACGGTCGAGGAAAACATCCTCGCCATCCTCGAGGTGTCCGGACTCAAGGGCGACGAAGCCCGTCGCGAACTGGACCTGCTGCTGGATGACCTCAACATCACCCATCTGCGCGAAAACCCGGCGCTGTCACTGTCCGGTGGTGAACGCCGCCGGGTCGAAATTGCCCGGGCCTTGGCCATGCGGCCGCGTTTCATCCTGCTGGACGAACCGTTTGCCGGCGTGGACCCGATTGCCGTCATCGACATCCAGAAAATCATTGCCTATCTGAAAGAGCGCGGCATCGGCGTGCTCATTACCGACCATAACGTGCGCGAAACCCTGCGCATCTGTGATCGTGCCTACATCATCAGCGCCGGCAGTGTTCTTGCCACGGGCGACCCCGCCGTACTGGTCGCAGACGAAAATGTCCGCCGGGTCTATCTCGGCGAGCACTTCCACTTGTGATCCCTTCATGAAACAAAGCCTCCAGCTCAAACTCAGCCAGCAACTCACGCTGACCCCGCAACTGCAACAGTCGATCAAGCTCCTGCAACTGTCGACACTGGATTTGCAGCAGGAAGTCGAGCAGTTTCTGGCCGACAATCCCCTGCTGGAGCGTGTCGAAGACGGCGAACACGATGACGGAGCCACCGGCGCTGACGAACTGCCGGACATGGCTCCGGCCGAGCACGCCGGTTCTGATGACCCGCGCGAGCACGATGACAGTGCCCGCGACCTGGACACGCTGAACGACTGGAGCAGCAGCGGCATTCGCGGCTCCGACGAGGACGACGACTGGGATCCGCATGCCAACCTGATCCGCCCGCAGTCACTGCGCGAACACCTGCTGGCACAGCTGGCCGAAGTGCCGTTGTCGGCACGCGACCGGGCGGTTGCCACCTTTCTGGTCGAGGAAATCGACGACGATGGCTACCTGCCTGCTTCGCTGGAGTCGCTGGCAGAGCAATTGCCAGCATCACTGGAAGTGGAACTGGACGAGCTGGCCATCGCCCTGCGGCTGATCCAGCAGTTCGAACCGGCTGGCGTGGGCGCACGCGACCTGACCGAGTCACTCATGCTTCAGTTGCAGGCCCGCACCGGTACTGGCGAATGCGCACTGGCACGCATCATCGTGCGTGACCATCTGCAACTGCTGGCCAATCGTGACTTTACCCGCCTGCGCCGCGCCACCAACGCTGACGACGAAGCGCTGCGACAGGCCCAGGCACTGATCGCTTCGCTCAACCCGCGACCGGCAGCCGGCTTTTCCAGTGGCGACACGCACTACGTCATGGCAGACGTCATCGTGCGGCGCGACCGTCAGGGAATCTGGCAGGCACACTTGAATCCCGCGTCACAGCCCCGATTAAAAGTAAACCAGATGTACGCCAACCTGCTCGGCCGTTGCCGGGGAGAGGGGGGCGAGCTGTCAGGACGCTTGCAGGAAGCCAAATGGCTGATCCGCAATATCGAACAACGGGCCGACACTATACTCAGGGTGTCAAGTGTGATCGTGGAGCGCCAGCAGGGGTTTTTCGAGCAGGGCGAGCTGCTGATGAAACCGATGGTGCTGCGTGATGTTGCAGAGGAACTGGGATTGCACGAATCCACCATCTCGCGTGTGACCAGCAACAAGTACCTGCTGTGTCCGCGCGGCATTTTCGAGCTGAAGTACTTTTTCGGGTCCGCACTTGATACGGACTCCGGCGAAGAGTGCTCGGCTACGGCAATCAAGGCCCGCATCCGGCGACTGATCGCCGAAGAAGACACCAGAAAGCCGCTTTCAGACAACACCATTGCCGATCTCCTGGGAGAAGCAGGCATCCAGGTTGCCCGCCGTACCGTGGCGAAATACCGCGAAGCCTTGCTGATTCCTCCTGCCAGCCAGCGCAAGATGATTTGATGTTTTAACGTGCATCAATGCACATTCCGGTGTCTTCCAGCAGCATGGAGACACGTTCCCCACCAGAAGGAGTTAGGGTATGAACCTCAACATTACTGGCGTCCACCTCGAGGTCACTTCGAGCTTGCGCGACTACCTGACCGAGAAACTTGACCGCGTCACCCGTCACGTCGACAACGTGATTGCTGTCAACGTTGCCCTGTCTGTCGACAAGCTGGACCAGAAAGTTGCAGTGGACGTGCATCTCAAGGGGAAAGATATTCATGTCGAAGAAGTTGCCAGTGACATGTATGCCGCCATTGACCTCGTCATCGACAAAATCGACCGTCAGGTTCTGAAATACAAGGAAAAACAAACGACCCACTTCTCTGACAAGGCCCACAAAGCCAACGAACTGTCGGCCGGCTCGGAAGCCTGATTTCCTTCAGGCCTGTTTGAACGGGAACCCTTGCGGTTCCCGTTTTTCATGGGCAAATCACACAGGAGTCGTGACCGGCCGGGCGAGTCGCTCTAGAATGACGGATTGTGCCTTTCGCCTGTTCCAAAACCGTCATGAGCCTGATCGCCCAAATCCTGCCCGGCCCCGACCATCTGCTGATCGATCTGGACGTGAGCAGCAAAAAGCGCGTATTCGAGCAAGTCGGCATCCTGTTTGAAAACCGGTACAACATTGCCCGCAGTACCGTATTCGACAGCCTGTTTGCCCGCGAGAAGCTGGGTTCCACCGGCCTCGGTCACGGCGTAGCCATTCCGCATGGCCGGGCCAAAGGCCTCCAGGATGTTGCCGGTGCCTTTGTCCGCCTCAAGGAACCCATCCCCTTCGATGCGCCAGACGGCAAGCCCGTCAACCTGCTGTTTGTCCTGCTGGTTCCCGAACAGGCCACCGACCTGCATCTGCAGGTCTTGTCCGAGCTGGCCCAGCTCTTCAGCCGCCGACAGCTGCGTGAAGCCCTGCTGGCCGCACCGGATGCCAAGACCATCTACCAGCTGCTTACTCCCGCACAGGACAGCCATGCCTAGCATAACGGTCAGGAAGCTTTACCAGGACAACCGCCAGAAACTCGGCCTGAGCTGGGTAGCCGGATCCAGTGGCATCGACAACCTGATCAGTACCGACGAGCAGCGCCCCACGCTGGCACTGGTCGGCCACCTGAATTTCATCCATCCCAACAGCATCCAGGTTTTCGGCGTCGCCGAGTGCGACTACTTCAATGCCCTCACCCCGGACCGGGTACATGACACGCTGGCCCAGCTGTTCCAGCTGCGCATGTCACTGATCATCGTGGCCAACGGTCAGGCGGTTCCGCCATCGCTCAAGACTGCCTGCGAGCAGAATCGGGTACCGCTGGTCGTTTCTGCCCAGCCCTCCCCCTACCTGATGGACGTGTTGCGCATCTATCTGGCCCGGGTACTGGCAGTCTCGACCGTCCTGCACGGCGTCTTTCTGGACGTGCTGGAGGTCGGTGTGCTGATCACGGGCGACAGTGCCATGGGCAAAAGCGAACTGGCACTGGAGCTGATCTCGCGTGGTCACGGCCTGGTGGCAGACGATGCCGTCGATCTCTACCGCATCGGCCCGGAAACACTCGAAGGCCGCTGTCCGGAAATGCTGCGCGACTTCCTGGAAGTACGCGGGCTGGGCATCCTCAATATCCGCACCGTGTTTGGCGAAACAGCGGTCCGGCCGAAAAAGATGCTCAAGCTGATCATCCATCTGGTCAAGGCTACCGACCAGATCATGCAGGACATCGACCGGCTGGCCATCCAGTCGGAAACGCAGGAAGTGCTGGGGGTCAAGGTCCGCAAGGTCACCATTCCCGTAGCAGCCGGCCGCAACCTTGGCGTGCTGGTGGAAACTGCGGTACGCAACTACATCCTGCAACTGCGCGGCATCGACAGCACCCGCGACTTCATCGAACGGCAGACGCGCATGCTGCGCGAGCAGGAAAACCATGCAGCTGATCCTGATTAGCGGTCTGGCAGGCTCCGGCAAAAGCATTGCCCTCAACGTGCTGGAAGACAGCGGTTATTCCTGCATCGACAACCTGCCACTGACCCTGGTGCCCGACACGGTCGAGCGGCTGGCCCCGCTGGGCTACGAACAGCTTGCCATCAGCCTCGACACCCGCGACGGTGCCAGCCGTCTGCTTGAGGTCATCCACGCACTGGAAGCTGCCGGCCACAA
>JAGPIM010000012.1 GCA_018055005.1 Laribacter sp. | reverse complement strand
AAGGCAAAGCCCTGCGTGTCGATGCCGTGGCGGGCCAGCGAGGCACGCACGGCACTGGCGGCATCGCGGGCGGTATCACCGCTTTGCGGATTGGCCGCACCCAGTGTCAGGAACACCTGGCGGGCCATGACGTTGTTGCTGTAACGGTTGAGGTCGGTCAGCACCTGCGACAGCGGCGGCGAATCATGCCGGGCCAGCTCGCGGGCGCCGGCCGGGGTGCGTCCGCTGGCGGCGGCGGGCTGGCCCTGTCCGCCGGCAGCCTGCCAGGCGGCGGCGAAGGCTTCGCTCTGGAAACGGGCGTGGTCAAATACCGGTACGTACAGGTGGCTGCCATCGCAGCTTTCCGGCAGGCGGCCGCTCAGGCTGACCTCCTGGCCACGCACGGTCTGGCTGACCAGCCGGGCGGCAGACGGACACTCGCGTCCGCTGTCGTCGCGTTGCAGCCGGTTGTCGATCTGCAGGCCGGGCAGGGCCGGGGCCGGACGGACGGCCCAGCCGGACGGCGTGGCAAGCAGGGTCAGCTCGACGGTCTTGAACTGGGTCAGCAGAGCGTCGGGCCCGACCTGATAACTGCGGCCTTCGTCGGGATCGAGTTCGCTGGAGCTGCCCAGCGTGCGGAAGACCTGTCCGTCCAGCAGCAGCCGGCCGTCGATCTGTCCGATGCCGCGGGCGCGGACGGTACGGGCCATGTCGGCCAGTGCGTCACGGTCAAAAGCCGGGTCGCCGCTGCCCTGCCAGTAAAGGTCGCCGGTCAGGTGGCCGTCGCGGATGGCAGCCGGGCTGAGCCAGCGGGTGCGCCAGCGGTAATCCTGCCCCAGAAGGTCAAGGGCGGCAAAGCTGGTGACCAGCTTCATGGTCGAGGCCGGATTGACGGCCACATCGGCCCGGTGGCTGAGCCACGGTGCACCGCCCTCCACCGGCGCGATCCAGACAGAGAGGTCGCGCGCAGAGAGGCCCGGTACGCCGGGCAGGGCCGGTGCTGCCACTGCCCATCCGGCCGGGCCGAGCAGGCCCGCAACGAGGCCCGCTGCGCGCAGCCAGCTGTGAGACTTGTCACTGATATGTTTGAATTTCATTTTTTACTAATAAATTGAATTGATTAGGGCCGCCCTGTATCAGCTAGAAACGCGACATGCAGAGGGGGCAATGCTGGTGTCCGGCCGGGCTTGCCACCAGAATCCGTCCCTTGATAAACACCCGAACGCCGACTCCTGGCATCTGACATGGCTGCGACGCTCACCCGCTGGTATCCCGAAAACCTCGACTTCTGGCTCACCCGAGGCCGCTTTGTGGCGCGCCGCAACCTGGCCTGCTCGGTATTTGCCCTGCACCTGAACTTCAACATCTGGATGATGTGGAGCGTGGTGGTGGTCAACCTGCCGGCGGTGGGTTTCCAGCTGTCGACCGACCAGCGCTTCTGGCTGGTGGCGATTCCGCCGCTGGTGGGGGCTGTCATGCGCATCCTCTATTCGATGGCGTGGTCGTGGATCGGCGGGGCCAACTGGCTGGCCCTGTCGACGCTGGTCCTGCTGGTGCCGGCGCTGGGCGTGGGCTGGTCGGTGCAGGATATTGCCACACCTTACTGGGTGTTGTTCCTGATGGCCGGCCTGTGCGGGATCGGTGGCGGCGCTTCGGCTTCGCATCTGGCCAATATCAGCTTCTTTTTCCCGGCGGCCAAAAAGGGCGGCGCACTGGGGCTGAATGCCGGCATCGGCAACCTGGGCGTCTCGGTGGCGCAGCTGGTGATTCCCATCGCCATCACCCTGCCGCTGTTCGGCAGCCTGGGCGGAGCGCCGCAGGTGTGGGGACGCGGTGACGAGGTGCGGCTGGTGTGGTTGCAGAATGCCGGCTTTGTCTGGGTGCCGATGATCCTGCTGGCGGCGTGGGCGGCGTGGCGCTTTGGCAACAACGTGGCCAGTGCGCGCATTTCCCCGAAAGAGCAGCTCAAGGCGCTGCGCGTGCCGCATACCTGGCGCGTATGCATGCTTTACATGGGCAGCTACGGTACTTTCCTCGGTTTTGCCGCTGCGTTTCCGCTGCTGGTGAGTGCCATGTTCCCGCTGGAGGATGCATCGGGCTACCTGTTTGTCGGCCCGATGCTGGCTGCGCTGGCGCGTCCCCTGGGCGGCTGGCTGTCCGACCGCATTTCCGGCGGCGTGGTGACCTGCCTTGCCTACCTGGTGATGGCGCTGGCGCTAGCAGCGCTGCCGCTCAGCTTCCCGTCCGGCGGCAACGGCGGCATCTATCCCCTCTTCGTGGCGCTGGCGCTGGTCCTGTTCACTGCTGCCGGCTTTGGCAACGGCTCGTCCTACCAGATGTCGCCGAAGATCTTTCTGGTCGAAGCCGGCCGGGCGGCACGCCGTACCGGCCAGCCGGTGACCGAGGTCTACGCCAGCGCGTCGCGCCTGGGCGCGGCGGCGATGAACGTGTCGTCGGTGATGGCGGCGTTCGGCGGCTTTTTCATTCCCAAGAGCTTCAGCTGGTCGCTGGACCTGACCGGCGGCTTTACTGCCGCCATCGGCGTGTTCCTGCTGTTCTACGTGATGGCCATTGTGGTGTGCGCGCGTCACTACGCGCTGCCGCACGCGCCGGTGCGCGTATAGCGCTGCCAGCTGGCGGCTGCCTGCCAGGAGCCGGCCTGACCGTGCAGGATCAGTGAACCGGCGGGCAGCGGCCTGCCCGGAGCCGGATCAGCGGGTCCGGAAAAAGCGGGTGGCGGCGTGCAACTGGCCGGCCACCTGGTCCAGTGCCTGCACGTCGCCGGTCAGCTCTTGCAGGGTAAGCCGGGTGGTTTCGCTTTGCCGGCTGGACAGTTCCACCTGTTGCGCCACGCTGCGGGTGGTGTCGTTCTGCCGGTTCAGTGCGTCGGCCATGGTGGCGACCGAAGCGGTGGCCTGCTCGACGATACGGCTGATGTCCCGGATGGCACGCCCGGCTGCGCCCGCCCGGTCCACACCCCGGCTGACGCTGCGGATGGCATCGTCCATGGTGTCAAGCACGTCGGCATTGGACCGCTCCATTTCGCCCATGGTGGTGCTGATGACATCGGTGGCTTCACGGGTGCGCTGCGCCAGATGGCGGACTTCGTCGGCAACCACGGCAAAGCCGCGTCCGGTTTCGCCAGCCCGAGCGGCTTCGATGGCGGCGTTGAGGGCCAGAAGATTAGTCTGGTCGGCGATGTCCTTGATCACCTGCACCACACCCATGGCACGCTCCGAGCGCTGGCGCAGGGTTTCGACATTCTGGTGGACGCGGGCGATGGAAGTGTCGATCCGCGCCATTTCCTCGGCGGCGGCCTGTGCCACGTCGCATCCCTGCACGGCAATCAGCCCGGAATCGCTCATCAGCCGGCGCACGTTTTCGGCGTCGGTACTGAGCTGGCCGATGCCGGCACTGATGGCCTGGACGTTGCTGGTCATGTCACGGGCTGAACGGGTCTGGGCTCCGGCGGTGTCATCCAGTGAGCGGGCCTTGCCGGCCACGCCCTGGGCGGTGCCGGAAAGCTCTCCAGCGGCACTGATGACGTGGTCGAGGGCTTCGACCAGCTGGCGGCGCATGGCTTCGGCTGCTTGCAGCATGGCATCCTGGCTGGCCAGCCGGTCGTTGAGCGGCTGCGCCAGATTGCCTTCGCGGGCCTCGCGGGCAAACTGTGCCAGCCGGCTGCTGGCCTTGAGCTGGCGTTCGACCTGGATGGCGATGACGATGAGGGCGGCCGTTTCCGCCACCACACAGGCGGCATGGATCAGCACACGCGCGAGGTCGGGCCCGCTCGGGAACAGTTGCAGGCGCGGCAGTCCGGCCTGGGCTGCGTAGTTGAAGCCCAGGTGGTGGACGGCAATGACGGCGGCAGCGAACAGCAGCACGCGCCAGTCGAAATACACCAGCAGCAGGCCCAGCAGGACAAAGATGGCAAAGTGCGCCTCGATGGCACCGCCGGACAGGAAGATCGACAGGGCCGACAGCAGCATGGCGGCGGCACCGGTGGCCAGCCGGGTGACAAGGGCACCGGGTTCGCGCCAGACCAGCAGGGCGGGCAGGGTCAGCAGGATGGCTCCGCCCGTGACGGCGCTGGCCAGTTCGCCGGCCAGCCAGCCCTGGATCAGGGTAATGCCCCAGAAGGCGGTCAGGACCAGCAGCAGGAAACGGTCGGCGCGACGGCGCAGTTGATCTGTAAGGGAAAGGGAGTCGAGAGGCATGGATTTACTTCCGGGCAACGGAGGAACACAGGGTCAGGCGGGTGGCCGAGCGTGCTTCGGCCCACCAGAGACTGGTCAGGCAGAAGGCCAGCCACAGGGCCAGAAGGCCGCTCCAGAATCTCTGGCGGGCAGGTCGGGTCATGTCAAAACCATAATGGGTGCATGGAAGGGGATGCACTGTATGAACGATGAGTAATTATGGCAAATGCAAATCGTGTTGCATTTGTATCGGCATGTTGCGGACATGCGGCAAAGGGTGCCCCGGTCATGCGGGCGCAGAGGCTGTTGGAATGACTGGAATCCGGCGGCGGCTTTTGCCCGGCGGGGAGCTCGGGTAACCTTGGCACATGCGAGATTCCCTGTTCGTTGCCATGGATGACCCTCACGCCGTATTGCCGCTGGCGCGCCATTTCGTGTCACGCTGGTTTGCACTGATCTGGCTGGGCGTGATCGTTGTCGTCAGCTTCTATCCGTATGACTTGCAGGGCTGCAACGAGCCGTTGCTGGATTTCCTGTTCTATCCGCTGCCCTACTACCAGCGCGACTTTGACAATCTGGTCAACGTGGTGGCATACCTGCCCTACGGCTTTGCCCTGGCGCGGGTGCCGCACCGGCGCTGGCTGGGCTTTTTGTTCGGCTGCTGCGTGGCAGCCGGTACCAGCCTGGCGGTGGAAGTCAGCCAGCATTTCTTTGCCGGACGCGTATCGTCCAACCTTGATCTGCTCTACAACAGTGCCGGTGGCGTTCTGGGCGCCCTGCTGGCCACTTCGCCGCTGTTCCGCTGGCTGGGACGCTGGGGGCTGTCGCGGCGTTACCGCTGGTTCGTGAAGGATTCCAGTGCCGACTACGCGCTGATGCTGCTGGCCGTCTGGTTCCTGACCCAGATCAATCCGGCCATCCCGCTGTTTGGCGTGGTGACGCTGCCGCGCGGCCTGCCGCAGCCGTTTGCTTCGCCGCTGCACGATCCGGCGCTGTTCCTGATGCTGGTGGAGGCGGGCGGAGCCATGCTGCACCTGCTGGCCCTGCTCCTGTTCCTGACCGGTTTTCTGGCCAGCCGCCGCTACCAGGTGCGCTCGGTCCTGCTGTTCCTTGGTACGGCCTGGTTCGTCAAGGTAGTGGCCGCCGGCGTGCTGCTCAAGCCGATGGCGTTTTTCGAGTGGATGAATTTCCATGTGGCGCTGGGACTGGTCAGCGGCCTGCTGCTGGCATGGGCCGCGACCCGTCTGCGGCGTGGCTGGCAGCATTTTCTGGCGTTGCTGGCGCTGGCCGGCAGTGTCTGGCTGTCGTCGGTGTGGCCGCTTGAGGCGTCACCGCGCGACGACATGGTGCTGTTCCGCTGGTCATACGGCCACTTGCGCAATCTCAATGCGCTGGCCGAATACGTATCGGACCTGTGGCCGTGGGCGGCAATGGTGGTGTTGCTGCTGTCGCTGTGGCGGATCGTGCGTGCGGTGCGCTGACGGTTCAGCGGACCAGCCGGACGAGATCGGACAGGCGGTTGAGCCGATGGTCGACGTAGGCCGGCCGGCGCGCTTCACCGGGGGCCAGCCAGACGGTGTTGAGCCCGAGGCGCTTGGCGGTTTTCAGGTTGTCGGCGCTGTCCTCGATCATCCAGCTCTGGCCGGGCCGGGCCCGCAGGCGGGACAGGACGGTGCGAAAGCCGTGCGGGGACGGCTTGGGGGCAAAGCGGATGTGCTCCAGTCCGAACTGGGCGCTGAAATGCCGGTCGATGCCGAGCCGGGTGAGGACGGCGGCGCAATAGTGCGCGGGTCCGTTGGACAGCAGGACCTTGCGTCCGGGCAGGCGGGCCAGTGTCTAGGCGACCTGCGGATCGGTTTCCACCAGGGGCAGCAGGTCTTCCAGCGGATGGGTGTGGCGCAGGAAGTGGCGGGGATCGACACCGTGATGGCGCACGAGACCGGTCAGCGTGGCTCCGTAGCGGCTCCAGTAGTGCTGGCGCAGCCGGTTGGCGGTGTCCTCGTCAACGTGCAGGTGGCGGATGATGTAGTCGGTCATCATCCGGTTGATATGGGGAAACACGCCGGGGCTGGCGTGGTGCAGGGTGTTGTCGAGGTCGAAAATCCACAGCATGGGCTTGGGCGCGCAGTCGGAAAAAGCCGGCAGTGTACGCCGGCTAGCGGCAACCCATGGTGGCGCATCCCATCACGTACTGGGTCAGCGAGTCGATGGCGATCTGCTGCTCGGCGAGGGTGGAGCGCACCACATCACCGATCGACACCATGCCGATGATGCGGCCGTTGTCGGCCACCGGCAGGTGGCGGATGCGCTTGTCGGTCATAATGGCCATGCACTGGCTGGCCGGCGTGTCCGGGTGGACCACGATGACGCGTTCGGTCATGACGGCCGTGACCGGCGTGCCGGACGACTGACGTCCTTCGAGGATCATGCGCCGGGCGTAGTCGCGCTCGGAGAAGATGCCGACCAGCCGGGCGCCGTCCATGACCGCCACGGCACCGATATCGTGCTCGGCCAGTTTTTGCAGGGCCTGGAACACGGTGCAGTCCGGTGAAACGGCGATCAGTGGCGGCTGGTTCTTGTCTTGCAGCAGCTGGCGGACGGTGGCGGACATGGCGCACTCCCTGGGCGTGACGGAGATTTCACTATAGGGAGGCGCCGCTGCGCTTTGCCAGTCAGGCTGCGCGGATCATGGTGCCGACGCCGGCTGCGGTCAGGATTTCCAGCAGCAGTGCGTGCTTGACCCGGCCATCGATGATGTGGACCGACTCCACCCCGCCACGGGCGGCGTCCAGCGCCGAGCTGATTTTCGGCAGCATGCCGCCGGACAGGGTGCCGTCGGCAAACAGCGCGTCGATGCTTTTGGCGGTCAGGCCGGTCAGGAGGTTGCCGTCACGGTCGAGCACGCCCGGCGTATTGGTCATCAGCACCAGCTTGGACGCCCTCAGCGTTTCGGCCAGCTTGCCGGCCACCAGGTCGGCGTTGATGTTGTAGGCCATGCCGTCCGGGCCGACACCGACCGGCGCGATCACCGGAATGAAATCCTGCGTGTCCAGCAGCTGCACCACCTGCGGGTCGATGCTGTCGACCTCGCCCACCTGGCCGATGTCGACACCCTCGTCGCTGCCGTCCTGGATGTAGAGCTTGCGGGCGCGAATGAAGTTGCCGTCCTTGCCGGTCAGGCCGATTGCCTTGCCGCCGGCCTGGTTGATCAGGCTGACGATCTCCTTGTTGACGAGGCCGCCCAGCACCATTTCGACCACGTCCATGGTTTCCGGATCGGTCACGCGCATGCCGGCCACGAATTCGCCCTGCTTGCCCAGCCGGGCGAGGAGATCATTGATCTGCGGGCCGCCGCCGTGAACCACCACCGGATTCATGCCCACCAGCTTGAGCATCACCACGTCGCGGGCAAATCCGGCCTTCAGCTCCGGATCAGTCATGGCGTTGCCGCCGTACTTGATCACGATGGTCTTGCCGGTGAAGGCACGGATGTAGGGCAAGGCCTCGGCGAGAATGGCGGCCTTGTTCTGGGCGTCTGCAAGCGGCATGGTCAGGCTCCTGGCAGGGTATTCATGTCGGAAAGATGAAAATTCTATCCGCATTTATGTAAAAAGTGCGGTGTGATATCGGCATGAAATCCTGAGTGGCCCGACCCGCAAGGCGGGAGGTGTGACAAATATGCTTCATGGCTAATGAAAACCTGGTTATTTACTTGAGCATTCCGGTCCGGCGCGGCACCATGTGGCACTTTTCCCGCTCCAGGCTGTTCGCATGGAACACGATACCGCCCCTCGCTGGGAGCGTCGCAAGGCTTCCCGTCCCGACGAAATCCTTGACGCCGCCCTGCCGCTGTTTGTCGAGCGCGGCTATGCCGCCACCAAGATCGAACACATTGCCCAGGCCGCCGGCGTCACCAAAGGCACGCCGTACCTGTACTTTGAAAACAAGGCGGAAATCTTCAAGAGCGTGGTCCGGCGCGGGCTGGTACCCCTGACCCATTCCTGCGAAGCACTGGCACTCGACCGCAGCCAGCCGGCACGCGAGCGCCTCTTCGGTGCCGTCCGCCTGTGGGTCGAGGCGGTTGACAGTGCCGGTGGCGGCGGGCTGGTGCGACTGATGCTGGCCGAAGCCGGCAATTTCCCCGAACTGTCGCGTTTTTACTTTGACGAAGTGGTCATGCCGACCCGGCAACTGGTGCGCCAGGTACTGGCCGAGGGTGTGGCCAGCGGCGAATTCCGCGCCTGCCTCAGCCTTGACCATGCCACGGAAATCCTGATGGCACCGGTCATGATGGCGCTGCTGTGGCGCCACTCGTTTCCGCAGTTTGAATCGTCCCGCCACGACCTCGGTGCCCATTTGCAGCAATTCGATGATCTTCTGGCGCTCGGCCTGCTGGCCCGTGCGCCGTCTGCCTGAAACCTTGCCATGACCATTTCCCTGACCCGAATCTGTCTGGGCGGCCTGCTGGCTGCCACCCTCGCAGGCTGCAGCGACAAGCCGGCAGCCCAGGAAGAAATCCGCCCGGTACGCACCACCCGCGTGGCGGCGACCGACACGGCGGACATCCAGCGCTATACCGCCGAAATCCGGCCGCGCCACGAATCGAAGCAGAGCTTTCGCGTGCCGGGCAAGATCGACGCCCGGCTGGTCGAAGTCGGCCAGCAGGTCGGTGCCGGAGCACCGCTGGTGCGGCTGGACCCGGCCGACATCGGGCTGGAGCTGGCCGCCAAGCGTGCCCAGCTTGCCGCCGCCCGCAGCGACTACACCCAGCAGCAGACCGATCTCGTGCGCTACCGCGAATTGCTGGGCCAGCAGTTCATCAGCCAGGCCGACTTTGACCGCCGCCAGAACGGTGTAACCGTCGCCCGCGAAAAACTGCGGCAGGCCGAAGCCGACCTCGGGGTCAGCGCCAACCGCCAGGCCTATACCACGCTGACGGCCGAGCGCGCTGGTGTGGTGACCTACGTCGACGCCGAACCAGGACAGGTGGTGCAGGCCGGGCAGGTGGTGGTCAAGGTGGCCGTGCCGGGCGAACTGGAGGCCGTGGTCAACGTGCCGGAAGCACGGCTGGCCGAGTTCCGTACCGCAGAGGCCTACACCGTGCAGCTGTGGGCCGGTGGCCGGCAGTATCCGGCGCAACTGCGCGAACTGTCACCGGATGCCGACGCAGCCACCCGCACCTATACCGCCCGCCTGACGCTGCGCCAGCCCGATGCCGAGGTGCGGCTGGGCATGAGCGCCAGCGTGGCCGCACAGGGCCGCGTTCCCGAAACTGCCGTGCCGCAGCTGCCGCTGTCGGCCATCCTCGATGAAGGCGGCAAGCACTACGTCTGGGTGCTGGAGGGCAAGACCCCGCGCGTGAAAAAGCGCGAGGTCGGCCTCGGCCAGGTTGATGCCAGACAGGCCGAAGTCCGTTCCGGGGTCAAGCCCGGTGAAGAAATCGTCACGGCCGGCGTGCACCTGCTGCGCGACGGCATGGCCGTCAGGCGGCTGGCCAGCGCCGCACCAGGCAAGCCGGCACTGGCCACCGGCCAGGAAAACGGCAAGGCAGGTAACCAGTAAATGCGCGGCGTCAATCTTTCCGAATGGGCACTGAAAAACCAGTCGCTCACCCGCTACCTGATCGTCGTCCTGCTGCTGGCCGGTGTCTGGGCCTATGGCAAGCTCGGCCAGAAGGAAGACCCGGAGTTCACCTTCAAGGCCATGCTGGTACAGGTGCAGTGGCCCGGTGCCACCGCCGAAGAGGTGGAGGCACAGGTCACCGACCGCATCGAGAAAAAACTGCAGGACATGCCCGAGCTGGAGTACGTTAAAAGCTTCTCCAAGCCCGGCGAGGCGCAGTTCATCCTCTCGACCCACGAATACCTGCGCGGCCGCGACGTGGCCGATACCTGGTACCAGGTCCGCAAGAAGCTCGGCGACCTCAAGGCGACCGGCGGCCTGCCCGCCACCATCAAGGGGCCCTTCTTCAACGACGAATTCGGCGATACCTTCGGCAACATCTATGCCTTTACCGCCGACGGCTTCAGCTACGAAGAGCTGCGCCAGTACGTCGACTATGCCCGCCAGCAGGCCACCCGCATTCCCGACGTGGCCAAGGTGGACATCATCGGCGAACAGCAGGAAAAGGTTTACGTCAGCCTTGATACCGCCAAGATCGCCAGCCTCGGGCTGGACCTGGCGGGCATCTGGAATGCCGTTGCCGCCCAGAATGCCGTCGAGGCTGCCGGCATCTACCACACGCCCAGCGAGCGCTTTTTCGTGCGGGTGGAAGGTGCCTACGACACCGCAGCCGCCGTGGCGGCCACGCCGATCGCGGCCGGTGGCCGGGTGCTGACACTGGGCGACATCGCCACGGTCGAGCGCCGCTTTGTCGATCCGCCGTCGTTCAAGGTGCACTTTGACGGCAAGCCGGCACTGGCGCTGGCGGTGTCGATGAAAAAGGGCGGCGACGTCATCAAGCTGGGCGAATCGCTCAACGCCTTTGCCGCCGACATGCGCGCCACCATGCCGGTCGGCATCCAGATCGATGCCGTGTCCGACCAGCCCAAGGTGGTGAAGAACGCTGTCGGCGAATTCATGCGCTCGCTGGTCGAGGCGGTGGTGATCGTGCTGGCCGTCAGCTTTGTCAGCCTTGGCCTGCGTACCGGTATCGTGGTGGCGCTGTCGATTCCGCTGGTGCTGGCCATCACCTTCCTGCTGATGCTGGTGTTCGGCATCGAACTGCAACGCATTTCGCTGGGCTCGCTGATCATTGCGCTGGGGCTGCTGGTGGACGACGCCATCATCGCGGTGGAAATGATGGCGCTGAAGCTCGAACAGGGGTGGACACGTTTTCGTGCCGCCACCTTTGCCTACACCAGCACGGCCTTTCCGATGCTGACCGGTACGTTGATCACCGCCGCCACCTTCCTGCCGGTGGGGCTGGCGCGTTCCAATGCCGGCGAATACACCTTCAGCCTGTTTGCCGTGGTGTCGATCGCGCTGATCGTGTCGTGGCTGGTGGCTGTGGTGTTCACGCCCTACCTCGGTCTCCTGATCCTCAAGGAACATCCGGGCGTGACCCACGGGGACGCCGGGCATGATGTCTACAACAAGCCCTTCTACCAGCGCTTCCGCCGCATGGTGGTGTGGTGCCTTGACCACCGCAAGACCGTGATTGCGCTGACGCTGGGGGCATTCGTGCTGTCGCTGGTGTCGTTCAAGCTGTTCGTGCAGCAGCAGTTTTTCCCGTCGTCCAACCGGGTGGAGCTGCTGGTGGACATGTGGCTGCCGCAGGGAGCGAGCTTTGCCGCCACCGAGCGCGAGGTGAAAAAGCTGGAAACCGCACTGGGTCACGACAAGGGCGTGGCATCGGTCACCAGTTACATCGGCAACGGCAGCCCGCGCTTTTACCTGCCGCTCGACCAGCAGCAGCCCAACCTCAACTATGCGCAGCTGATGGTGATGACCACCGACGACGCTGCACGCGAGCAGGTCAAGCACAAGATCGAGTCGCTGTTTGAAAACGACTTTCCGACGGTGCGCGGCCGGGTGGTGCGGCTGGAAAACGGCCCGCCGGTCGGTTATCCGGTGCAGTTCCGCGTGATGGGTGACGACCATGCCACCGTGCGCCAGATTGCTGCCCGGGTCGAAGCCATGGTGCGCGCGCATCCGGATGCACGGCATGTCAACAACGACTGGGGCGAGCAGGTGCGCGCGCTGCGGCTGAAGATCGACCAGGAGCGTGCGCGCGTGCTGGGCATCAACCCGCAGTCGGTGGCGCGCCAGCTCGGACTGATGATTTCCGGGGCCGGCGTGACCGACCTGCGTGACCACGACCGTACGCTGGAAGTGGTGGTCCGGCTGTCGGGCAACGAGCGCCAGGACATCGACGCCCTGCCGGGGCTGATGCTGCAGACTGCCAGCGGCCGCATGGTGCCGGTGTCGCAGGTGGCCACCATTGAATACGTGCCGGAAGAAAGCATCATCTGGCGCCGCAACCGGCTGCCGACCATTTCGGTACGCGCTGACGTGCGCGACGGCGTGCAGGCATCCGATGTGGCGATCAGGCTGTGGCCGCAGATGCAGGCGCTGGAGAAGACCCTGCCGCCGGGCTACCACATCGAGCTGGGCGGTTCGCTGGAATCAAGCCAGAAATCGCAACAGGCCATCAGTGCGGTGCAGCCCCTGATGCTGGTGATCGTCATGACCCTGCTGATGATCCAGCTCAGGAGCTTCAGCCGCAGCGTGCTGGTGTTCCTGACCGCGCCCCTGGGCCTGATCGGCGTCACCCTGTCGCTGATCCTGTTCCATGCACCGTTCGGCTTTGTCGCCATGCTGGGGGTGATTGCGCTGGCCGGCATGATCATGCGCAACAGCGTTATCCTGGTTGACCAGATCGAGCATGACACCCGCGACGGCATCCCGCCGTGGGAAGCCATCGTCGGCAGTACCGTGCGGCGCTTCCGGCCCATCATGCTGACGGCGGCTGCGGCCATCCTTGCGATGATCCCGCTGACCCGCAGCACCTTCTGGGGACCGATGGCCGTTGCCATCATGGGCGGTCTGTTTATCGCAACGGTGCTGACCCTGTTATTCTTGCCCGCTCTTTATGCCGCCTGGTTTCGCATCCAGCGGCCCCCGGTTAACGACTAAAGGATGGTTGTCGTGAAGTTGCGCCTGTTCCGACCGATTGTGACCTGCTCGCTGGTGCTGGCCAGCGGAATGGCCTGTGCCACCGATCTCATGCAAGCCTGGCAGGCGGCCCGCCAGTTCGACTCCGCCATTTCCAGCGCGCGGGCCCAGCGCGAGGCCGGCATCGAAAAACGCACCCAGGGCCGGGCACCGCTCCTGCCGCAGCTGGGGGCTTCGGGCAGCTATACCCGGTCGTTTCCAGACCAGCCGGCCATCCTGCCCGACTACAACACCAAGGTCATGAATGGGCAGGTGACACAGGTGCTGTTCGACTGGGCCAAGTTTGCCGGACTGGCCATCGGTGACCAGCAGGCACTGATTGCCGACGACCAGCTGACAGCGGCCGAGCAGGCACTGATCCTGCGGGTGGCGCAAGCATATTTCGACGTACTGCTGGCGGAAAACTCGGTCACCTACGCCCAAGGGGCCAAGGACGCCTTCGCCCAGGCGCTGGCGCAGGCCAAAAAGAGCTTTGAAGTCGGCACGGTCACCATCGTCGACACCCGCGAAGCGCAGGCCAATTACGACAGTGCGGTAGCAGTGGAAATCCAGGCGCTCAACACGCTGGCAGTCAAGCGCAATGCCTTCCAGCTCCTGACCGGCCTGCCGGCTACCGGCCTGCAGCCGCTGATGGACAACCTGCCGCTGACCCTGCCGGAACCGAGCGATGTATCGGCGTGGCTGGCCGGGATCGAGCACGGCAACCTTGACGTGCTGATCCGGCAAAAGCAGCTGCTGATTGCGCAAAAATCCATCGAAGTCAGCCGTTCGGGCCACCTGCCCACTGTCAGCGCCAGTGCCGGCTGGCAGAAAGCCTTCAGCAACCAGCCAACCAGTTTGCCTGGCAGCAGTGACAGCGAAGGCAAGACCGCCGGCATCACCATCAACATTCCGCTGTTTGCCGGTGGTGGTGTGCAGTCGCAGGTGCGTGAAAAAGCCGCCTTGCGCGATGCTGCCCGCGATGACCTGGAAACCGCGCGCCGGACGGCGGAGCAAAGCGTCCGTACGGCGTATCTGGGTGTGACGGCCGGGGCCGCGCAAGTGCAGGCCCGCCAGAACGTGCTGGCATCCAGCGAAAGCCAGCTGGCCGCGACCCGGCTGGGGATGGAAGTGGGCGTACGTACGCTGCTGGACGTGCTCAACGCCGAGCAGAAGGTGTTCCAGGCCCGCCGCGATCTCGCTGAAGCCAAGTACACCTACCTGCTGGCCAGGCTGCAACTGGCCCAGGGGGTGGGCCGGCTGACTCCGGAGGAGCTGGCGGCGCTGAACCGCCTGCTCGCCGGCCAGGGCTGATCTGCCTGCCCTGGTGTTGTCCGCAGCCCTGTCGCCCGGCCGAGTGCCGGGCGTCTGCATTCCGGCATGCCGGCTGTCCCGGGAAGGACGCCGCCCGCGCAGCGGGCCGCTATACAGGTGAGGTGCCCGCCTGAGCCGGGCCTGACAGCTTCCGAAAGGATCATTATGCTGAAATTTGCCAACCAGGGGCAGGACATTCTCGAAACCAACTACTGGGACACGCCCAAGGGGCGCAGCGGCTACGCTTTCCTGTCCTGTCACGAGGGTGCCGGCCGCCTGCTGCTGTCGCGCGACATGGCCGAACGCTGTCTGGCCCGGCTCGAAGCCGCCAGTGAAGCCATCCTGTCGAGCGGGCCGTGGCGCCATGCCGGCCCGGAAGAAGGGCGCATGACGCTGGAAATCATGTTCGACACGCCCGGGCAGGATGCCGCTCCCCTGGCCGTGCACCTGTCGCCCCGCCAGTGCGACCAGGGCGAACCGCCGGCACCCGAGGGCGAGGAATTTCCGCTGACGGTATGGACACAGGACGCAGCTGGGCAGGTACGGCAGTTGCGGGCCCTGTCCTGCCGCTACCGCAAGGTGGGGGCCGTGCCGTGCCTTGAATCATGGGACGGCCTGCGGACCGTGTCCGACGCCAGCAATGCCTGCCTGAAGCACTGACCCGCCCGGGCCGGCCACGTCCGGCCTGCCGGTGCCGTACCACCGGGGCATGACAAAATCCGGCAGCCGGTTCGGCTTCCGGCCGCCAGCTGCCTACACTCCAGGTCAGGTCCGTCGCAATGCGGCGGCGGTACGTTGTCCGGGCCCTCCGTTCCGTTGCGGCGGGCCGGCCTCCTGGGAGAAAGCACATGTCGTCCCCTTTGACTGAACGCCGCCAGCAGGCCACGCCGCGCGGGGTGGCGGTCCTGTGTGATTTTTATGCCGATCGCGCCTGCAACGCCGAGTTGTGGGACGAGCAGGGCCGGCGCCACATCGATTTTGCCGGCGGCATCGGTGTCCTCAACAGCGGTCACCTGCACCCGCAGGTCGCAGCTGCCGTCCAGGCGCAGATGCAGCGCTTTTCGCACACCTGCTACCAGGTTGTGCCTTATGCGCTGTATGTCGAGGTGGCCGAGCGGCTCAATGCGCTGGTGCCGGGTACCCACGCCAGGAAAACCGCCTTTTTCACTTCCGGTGCCGAGGCGGTGGAAAACGCTGTCAAGATCGCCCGGGCCTACACGGGCCGTTCCGGCGTGATCAGCTTTGACGGCGGCTATCACGGCCGCACCCACATGACGCTGGGCCTGACCGGCAAGGTCGCACCTTACAAGCTCGGCTTCGGGCCGTTTCCGGCCGAGGTCTACCACGCGCCTTATCCCGACACGCTGCACGGCATCAGCGAATCCGCCGCGCTGGCCGGGCTGGAGCGCCTGCTGCGCTGCGACATCGATCCGTCCCGGGTCGCCGCCATGGTGATCGAGCCGGTACAGGGCGAGGGCGGCTTTTACATCGCGCCGGCGGGTTTCCTGCAGGCCCTGCGGCGGATCTGCGACCAGTACGGCATCGTCCTGGTGGTTGACGAAGTGCAGAGCGGCTTTGCCCGGACCGGACGCTGGCTGGCCATCGAACACGCCGGTGTGGTGCCCGATCTGGTCACGCTGGCCAAGTCGCTGGCGGGCGGACTGCCGCTGTCGGCCGTCACCGGCCGCGCCGACATCATGGATGCCCCGGCTCCCGGCGGGCTGGGCGGCACCTACGCCGGCAGCCCGCTGGCGCTGGCAGCCGCCATGGCGGTTCTTGACGTCATCGAATCGGAACAGCTGTGCCAGCGGGCCGAAGTGCTGGGCGCCCGCCTCTGTGCCTGCCTGCACGAACTGGAGGCCGTCGTGCCGCAGCTTGCCGACGTACGTGCACTGGGCGCCATGGTGGCAGCCGAATTCCTTGACCCGGCCACGCGGATGCCGGATGCGGCCTTTGCCAGAAGCGTGCAGCAGATTGCCATGGACCACGGGCTGATCCTGCTGACCTGCGGCATGCATTCCAATGTGCTGCGCTTCCTGTTTCCGCTTACCATCGAAGACCCGGTTTTCGATGAAGCGCTGGCCATCCTGTCTGCCGCCATGCGGGCAGCGGCCAGCGCCCGCCAAGGATGAAGTCATGCTGAAACTCAATGATCCCGGCCTGCTGGCCGACCGTTGCCTGATCGGTGGCGAGTGGTGCGCGGCAGACGACGGTGCCACGCTGGCCGTTACCAATCCGGCTACCGGAGCCGTGCTGGCGCGGGTGCCGAAAATGGGCCGTGCCGAAACCCGCCGCGCCCTCGAAGCCGCCGAGGCGGCCTGGCCGGCCTGGCGCCACCGGACCGCCAAGGAGCGGGCCGTCATCCTGCGCCGCTGGTTTGACCTGGTGACGGCGCATGCCGACGATCTGGCTGTCATCCTGACCGCCGAACAGGGCAAGCCGCTGGCCGAAGCCAAAGGCGAAATCCTCTATGGCGCCAGTTATCTCGAGTGGTTTGCCGAAGAGGCCAAGCGTGTCTACGGCGACACCATTCCTGCACCCGGCGCCGACCGGCGCATTGTCGTGACCAAGGAGCCGATCGGCGTCTGCGCGGCCGTCACGCCGTGGAATTTTCCCAATGCCATGATCACCCGCAAGGTCGGCCCGGCACTGGCGGCCGGCTGCCCGATCGTGCTCAAGCCTGCCAGCCAGACGCCGCTGTCGGCACTGGCGCTGGCGGTGCTGGCCGAACGCGCCGGGGTGCCGGCCGGGGTGTTCAGCGTCATCACCGGCGCAGCCGGTGAAATCGGTGCCGAGCTGACCGGCAGCGCCATCGTGCGCAAGTTCAGCTTTACCGGCTCGACCGAAGTCGGTCGCCAGCTGATCGCCCAGTGCGCCGGCACGGTCAAGAAGGTCTCGATGGAGCTGGGCGGCAACGCGCCCTTCATCGTGTTTGACGATGCCGATCTGGATGCCGCCGTCGAAGGGGCGCTGGCCAGCAAGTACCGCAACGCCGGCCAGACCTGCGTGTGCGCCAACCGGCTGTACGTGCAGGCGGGAGTCTACGAGGCATTCGCCGCCAAACTGGCCGCCGCCGTGGCCGGCCTCAAGGTCGGTGACGGTTTCGAGGCCGGCGTGACGCAGGGGCCGCTGATCGACGAGGCCGCCGTACGCAAGGTCGAAGAGCATGTGGCCGATGCGCTGGCGCACGGCGCGCAGTTGCTGGCCGGTGGCCGGCGGCATGCGCTGGGCGGCACCTTTTTCGAGCCGACGGTGCTGACCGGGGTCACACAGTCGATGCGGGTGGCGCGCGAGGAAACCTTCGGGCCGCTGGCGCCGCTGTTCCGCTTTGAAACCGAAGCCGAAGTGATCGCCATGGCCAATGCCACCGAATTCGGGCTGGCCAGCTACTTTTACAGCCGTGACATCGGCCGTATCTGGCGCGTGGCCGAGGGGCTGGAGTACGGCATGGTGGCGGTCAACAGCGGCCTGCTGTCCAACGAAATGGCACCGTTTGGCGGCGTGAAGCAGTCCGGCCTCGGGCGCGAAGGCTCCCGCTACGGCATCGAGGACTATCTGGAAATCAAGTACCTGTTGCTGGGCGGACTGGCCGGCTGAGGCTGCCACGGCCTCGCTTGAGGATCAGCGCCGGAGAGCGATCCGGGCAGAAACGGCCCGGCGCTGATCTGGGCCGGAAGTGTCCGCATGAGCAGCATGTGTCTTGCGCAACCCACGCCTTGACCGGCGTTGGAAACCCGGCGGATATCGTGTTACCGGGCGCTGGTCTGACCGGTAGCCGCCACGCCCGCTGCAATACGGAAAACGCCGTACATCACAGGATATGCGGCGTTTTGGTTGGCATGGCCGGTCCGGAGGGGCATGCCGGCCCGGTCATGTGTACGGTTGGTCGCGGCAGTGCTGCCAGCTCCTACAGGCCGCAGGGATCGACGTCGATGCTCCAGCGCAGGTGGCGGCCAAACGGTTTGGCCAGTGTCGGCGCACATTCGGTCAGCGCCGCCAGCATGGCCCGCAACGGAGGCCGGCGGTCGGCCTGGACCAGCAACTCGGCCCGCTCGCGCCCTTCCAGCCGCGTCAGGGTGGCCGGCATCGGGTCGAATACGGTTACGCCGTCGATCAGTGGCAAAGTGGTGGAGATTTGCTGCAAAAATGCCATGGCATCGCTGCGTTGCGGGGCATCGGCACGCAGCACGAACTGGTGGCAGAACGGCGGAAAACCGGTCTCCTGCCGTTCCTGCAACAGGCTGGCGGCAAACCCCGGGTAGTCTTGCCGCACCAGCGCCTGGTACAGCGGGTGTTCCGGCAACTGGGTCTGGACCCACACCGTGCCGGGGATGCCGGCCCGCCCGGCGCGGCCGGCGACCTGCAACAGTTGGGCAAACAGCATTTCGCTGGCGCGGAAATCCGGGCTGTAGAGGCCGCCGTCGACATTCAGTGCCACTACGGTCGAGAGCGCCGGAAAATCATGGCCCTTGGCCAGCATCTGGGTGCCGACCAGCACGTCCACCTCGCCGGCATGGACTTCGCGGTAGATGTCGTCCCAGGCATCGCGGTGGCTGACGGTATCGCGGTCGATGCGGCGGATGCGCGAGCCCGGCAGCAACTGGTGCAGTGCGGCTTCGATGCGCTGGGTGCCCTGGCCCAGCGGCTTGATGTCCGGGTTGCCGCAGTCGGGGCAGGCCAGCGGGATGGCCTCGTTGTGACCGCAATGATGACAGCGCAGCCGCCGTTCGCGCAGGTGCAGCACCAGCTTGACCGCGCAGTGCGGACAGCCGGCGATCCAGCCGCAGTCGGTGCAGGCCAGTGCCGGGGCATAGCCGCGCCGGTTGACGAACACCATGCTGATTTCTCCGCGCTGGCGCGCGCTGACCAGCGCCTGGCGTGCCGGTGGGGACAGCCCGTCTTCCAGTGGCAGCCGGCGGATGTCGATCAGCCGCACTTCGGGCAGGCTGGCGCCGGTGGCCCGCCGGGTCAGTTCGATCAGCCGGTAGCGGCCGTCCTGGGCGTGCTGCCAGCTTTCGAGGCTGGGCGTGGCTGAGCCCAGAATCACCGGCACGCTGGCCTGGTGTGCGCGCCAGATGGCCAGATCGCGCGCCGAGTAGCGCAGGCCGTCCTGCTGCTTGAAACTGGCGTCGTGTTCTTCGTCCACCACGATCAGCCCCAGGTCCGGCAGGGGGGTGAACACCGCCAGCCGGGTGCCGATCACCAGCCGCGCCCGGTTCTGCCATGCCGACACCCAGGCCTCGCTGCGGGCGCGGTCCGGCTGGTGGCTGGTGAGGATCGCCATCGGCGTAGCCGGAAAGCGGGCGCGGAAGCGTGCTTCCAGCTGCGGCGTCAGGTTGATTTCCGGCACCAGTACCAAGGCCTGGCGACCGGCGGCCAGTGTGGCCTCGATCCGTCGCAGGTAGAGTTCGGTCTTGCCGCTGCCGGTGACGCCGAACAGCAGGGCCGGCGCAAAACCCGACTCCGGCAAGGCAGTCAGCGCCGCCTCCTGTTCCGGAGTCAGCGGCGGGCGCGGGCCGGTTTGCAGAGCCGGCGCGACCCGTTCGA
This sequence comes from Laribacter sp., assembly GCA_018055005.1. GTDB lineage: Bacteria > Pseudomonadota > Gammaproteobacteria > Burkholderiales > Aquaspirillaceae > Laribacter. Next base: position 8,699 of record JAGPIM010000012.1, on the reverse strand, counting down.
CCGTTTCCACCCGACCGGCTGCCAGCCAGTCGGCCAGCTGGCGTGCGGCTTGCGGGTGCAGTGCCCGGGCCGCCGACAGCGGCAGGTCGCTCGCCTGCAAGGCGGCAAACAGGGCGCACTGGCGCGCTGCCCGGGCCGGCGGCGGTGTATCCCGCCCGGCTGGTGTCAGGCGATAGACCGGATCGGCATGCGGCACAAAAGCCCGGGTTTCGCGCAGGGCCGGGGGCAAGGCCGTGAACAGCGCCTGGCCGAACGGACAGGCGTAATAACCGGCCGCAAAGCGCACCAGCGCCAGCCAGTCGGCCGGCAGCGGCGGCAGTTCATCGGCCAGCGGCACGGCCTCGCGCGGGGTAAAGTCGCCCGCTTCACCGGGACCGGTAACGATGCCTGCCAGCCGGCGCGGTCCGAACGGCACCTCGACCCGGCTGCCGGCCGGCAGGCTGACCGGTGCGGCGTAGTCGAATTCACGGGGCAGCGGCACATCCAGGGCTACCCGGAGCAGGATCGGATCGGACATCGTAGGGTAGAGCAAGACAGGGAGCGGCAGTGTGGCGCGCAATCCGGAGGTTGTCGAGGCAGGCGGTGATCCGGAATTCTGCATATAGAATAATCGGGTTTTTCACCTGCCCGGACACGACACTTCATGCTGCCCTCCGATCTCTCCTCCCTGCTTCAGTCCGCCCTGGACGACAGCCTCCGCTGTGCCCGGCTCATACCCGATATCGATAACCGGCTGCGCTCGGCCTTGTTTTGTTCCCGGGCGGGGGAGAAGCTGTATGCGAGGCTGGAACCGTCCTTGCCTGGCTGTACGCTGCACCACATCCGGGTGGACCCGGAAACCGGCAAGCGCCAGAAAGGGGAATGGCTGCTCGATATGGTTATCGCCGATGGCGATCTCACGCACACGCCGATCACGCAAGTGCATGTGGCGATGGAGTGCGAAAGCCAGACCTCAACCGCCGCGTTGCATGCGGATTTTGGCAAGCTGCTCGTCATCAGGGCGGCGACCAAGCTCTATCTGCACGGACTGAATCAGCAGACCGTCGATGGCGCTGATGATCTTATCGAGGAGCGGATCAAGCTGGCAGCCGGATGGATTCAGGCGCACGACGATCCGGCCACGCAGTGGTATCTCGGCTTTTGGCCTTCACCGGAGAAAACCGCTCACGCTGCGTCTATCTGGGATGAGCTTGAGCCCGGTCAGGCGTTTGCTCATCTCCGGCAGATTCGTCTCTTTGAATTTTCCGGCACAGCGGGCGAATTCCGTCGCGTATGACCCGCGTAGCACACGCAAAAACGCCCCGGTTTACCGGGGCGTTGTGCAAGGCACGAAGCCGCTTTAGCCGTGATACGGCCGCGACAGGCGCTGCACGGCTTCGACAAAGGCGGCGGCGTGTTCCGGCGGCACGGTCTGGCCGATGCCGTGGCCGAGGTTGAATACATGGCCGCTGCCGCTGCCGTAGGCGGCGAGGATGCGGGCGACTTCGGCTTCAATCGCGGCGGCCGGCGCGTGCAGGGCCACCGGGTCGAAGTTGCCTTGCAGGGCCACGCGGTCGCCGACGCGACGGCGGGCTTCGCCGATGTCGGTGGTCCAGTCCAGCCCCAGTGCATCGGCGCCGGTGTCGGCCATGGCTTCCAGCCACTGGCCGCCGCCCTTGGTGAACACGATGACGGGCACGCGACGGCCTTCGGCTTCGCGGTTGAGGCCGGCGATGATGCGCTGCATGTAGGCCAGCGAGAATTCGCGGTAGGCTGCATGCGACAGGGCGCCGCCCCAGGTGTCGAAAATCTGCACTGCCTGCGCGCCGGCAGCGATCTGGGCGTTCAGGTAGTCGATGACGGTGTCGGCCGTCACTGACAGGATGTGGTGCAGCAGATCCGGGCGGCTGTAGGCCATGGTCTTGATGGTGCGGAAGTCGCTGGAACTGCCGCCTTCCACCATGTAACAGGCCAGCGTCCACGGGCTGCCAGTAAAGCCGATCAGCGGCACGCGTCCATCCAGTGCCTTGCGGATGGTGGACACGGCATCGGTGACGTATTTCAGTTCAGTGCCGACGTCCGGCTTGCAGAGGCGGCGGATATCGGCCTCGTCACGCAAGGGGCGCTCGAATTTCGGGCCTTCGCCCTCGGCAAAATACAGCCCCAGCCCCATGGCATCCGGCACGGTCAGGATGTCGGAGAACAGGATGGCGGCGTCCAGCGGGAAGCGTTCCAGCGGTTGCAGGGTCACTTCGCACGCCAGGTCCGGCGACTTGCACAAGGCAAGGAAATTGCCGGCGCGGGCGCGGGTGGCGCGGTATTCCGGCAGGTAGCGGCCGGCCTGGCGCATCATCCACACCGGGGTGTAGTCAGTCGGTTGACGCAGCAGGGCGCGCAGGAAGGTGTCGTTCTTGAGGGCAGTCGTCATGCGTGGGGCCAGAAGCGGAGGGCGGAAAATGACGGGATTATACGGTATTGCCGCCGTGTGTCCGCCGCAGGCGCCGCATCGTCCACTCGCCCAGCGCGTCCAGGTACCAGTACACCACCGGTGCCACCACTAACGTCAGCAAAGTTGACGTCACCAGCCCGCCGATGATGGCGTGCGCCATCGGCGCACGGGCCTCGCTGCCTTCGCCCAGTGCCAGCGCCAGTGGCAGCATGCCGAAGATCATGGCAAAGCTGGTCATCAGGATCGGCCGCAGCCGCACCTGGCCGGCTTCGACAATCGCCGCGGCCTTGTCCATGCCGGCGGCACGTGCGTGGTTGATGAAGTCGATCAGCAGGATGCCGTTCTTGGCTGCCAGCCCCATCAGCATGATGATGCCGATGACCGAAAACAGGTTCAGCGTGCTGTGCCACATCAGCAGCGCCACAAAGACGCCGATGAAGGCCAGCGGTAGCGACACCATGATCGCCAAGGGTTGCAGGAAGCTGCGGAACTGGGCGGCCAGGATCATGTAGATGAAGATGACACCGATGGCCAGCGCCTGCACTGCGTAGCCGAACGACTCGGCCATGTCCTGCTTTTCGCCGCCGAAATCGAATGCATAGCCCGGCGGCAGCGGCGTGGCGTCGAGGATTTTCTGGATTTCGGCAAACACCGCCCGGCTGTCGCTGCCGGCCAGGTTGGCCGTCAGGCTGACTTCGCGCGACTGGTCGTAGCGTTCCACCCGCTGCGGTGTGGTGCCGGATTCGATGCGGCTGATCGCCGACAGTGGCGTCATGGCGGCGCTGCCGGCCTCGTTGCGGCTGCCGGCAATGGTGAGCTGGTCCAGCAGGTCGGCCGTGCGTGCATCCTCGGGGATTTGCAGGCGCACGTCGTAGTTTTCGCCGTCCGGTGCTTCCCATGTGCTGGCCACCTTGCCGGCAAACAGCACGGCAAAGGTGTCGGCCAGCCGGGTCAGGTTGATGCCCAGACCGGCTGCCGCCTCGCGGTCGAGGGCCACGTTGTAGGCTGGCGTGCGGTCCTGCACGCTGGTTTCCACATCGGTCAGCCCCGGCAGCCGGCCCAGCTGCCCGGCCAGCCGGGTGGCCAGCGGTTCCAGCGTGGCAAAGTCGCTGCCGCGGATGCCGATGCGGACCGGCTTGCCGCCGCCGCCCGGGCCGCCCTCGGCGCTGATGCTGTCAAGCTGCACGCCGCCGATGCTTTCCACATGCCGGCGCATCAGCGGCATCAGCGCAAAGATGCTGCGGCTGCGCTCGGCCTTGGGAGACAGGTAGACGCGCAGGGTGGCCTGGTTGCGGCCTTCGGCAAAGCTGCCGGCAATGTTGGTGTAGACGTCACGGACTTCCGGCAACTGGCGCAGGGCAGCCTCGACCGCGCGGGTCTTGCCGGCGGTGTAGTCGAACGTGGCGCCCGGTGCCGTGCGCAGCTTGATGGCTACCCGGCCGGCATCGGTTTTGGGCATGAATTCGGCGCCGATGACCGGCACCAGCGCAAAGCTGGCCAGCAGCAGGCCGAGCGCCAGTGCCAGCGTGGTCTTGCGGTGGGCCAGCACCCAGCGGATCAGCCGGGTATAGGCCGTGGTAACGTGGTCGAGCGAGCGCTCGAACGCATCCAGCGCCCGCCCGAACACGCCGCCCTTGTGACGGTCTCCGTGGCGGTGCGGATCAGGCCAGACCGACGACAGCATCGGGTCGAGGGTGAAGCTGACAAACAGCGAAATCAGCACGGCCACTACCACGGTCAGGCCGAACTGCTGGAAAAACTGGCCGATGATGCCGCCCATGAAGCCGATCGGCAGGAACACGGCCACCACGGTCAGCGTGGTGGCGAGCACGGCCAGTCCGATTTCGTGCGTGCCGTCCAGCGCGGCCTGCCGGTGGCTCTTGCCCATGTTGGCGTGGCGGACGATGTTTTCACGCACCACGATGGCGTCGTCGATCAGCAGGCCGATCGACAGCGACAGCGCCAGCAGGGTCATGACGTTGAGGGTGAAACCGGCCAGCTTGAGGGCGAACAGGGTGCCGATCAGGGCGATCGGCAGTGTCAGCCCGGTAATCACCGTGCTGCGCCACGAACCGAGGAACAGCCACACGATCAGCACTGTCAGCAGCGCGCCCTCGAACAGGGTGGCGCGTACGTTGGCAAGGCTCAGGCGCACCTGTTCGGCAGTGTTGCGCAGCACGGTCACGCGGGTGCCGGCCGGCAGGGCCGCCTGCATCGAGGCCAGTGCCGCCTTGACTGCCTCGGCGGTGGCTACCACGTTGGCGCCGCGTGCGGCGGTGATCTCGATGGCCAGCGCCGGCGTGCCGTTGACCAGCGCCAGGCTGCTGCGCTCTTCTGCCCCGTCGCGCACGGTAGCGACATCGGCCAGCAGGATGCTGCGGCCAGCCCGGCTGGCGACCACCAGCGAGCTGAAGTCATTGATATTGCCCAGCCGGTTGTCGACCCGCAGGCTGATGTCCTGGCCGCTGGCGCGCACGCGGCCGGCTGGCGTGTCGAGGTTGTCGCGGTTGAGCGCCTCGACCACGTCGCTGGCCGCCAGCCCCAGTGCCTGGAGGCGTACCGGGTCAAGGTCGATGCGGACTTCGCGCCGGCTCAGGCCGACCAGCTTGACTTCACCGACTCCGCCCACCTGCATCAGGCGCTTTTTCACCTGCTGGTCGGCGAGGGTCGACAGCGCCACCGGTGTCAGCGTGGACGAGGCCAGCGCCAGGGTCATCACCGGATCATCGTTTGGATTGGCGCGGCTGACGGTCGGCGGATCGACTTCCCGGCGCAGGCGGCCGGTGACGGTGGCGACCCGGTCGCGCACGTCCTGCACGGCAACGGTGGGATCGGTGGCAAGGTCGAACTCGACCACCACGGTCGAATTGCCCTCGAACGAATACGAGCGGATGTGCTTGACGCCGCTGATGGTGTTGACCGCCTCTTCGATCGGGCGGGTGACTTCGCTTTCCACCACCACCGGCGAAGCACCGGGATAGCTGGTGCTGACCACGGCGATCGGAAAGCGCACGTCGGGAAATTCTTCCACTGCCAGCCGCTGCCAGGAAAACAGTCCGAGCACGGCCAGCGCGGCCATCACCATGGTGGCCAGAATGGGATTGTCGACACTGACACGGGTCATCCACATGGTGCCGGCTCCTTACTGTGCCAGCCGGACGCGGTCGCCGGGCTTGACGCCCAGCGTGGCTGCCAGCACGACCGGCGTGCCGGCAGCGATGCCTTCGACCGCCACCAGCTTGCTGACCGGATCACGCAGACCGGGCCTGACCGGCTGCCTGACCAGTTGCTGTCCGCGGACGGCCAGCACCCACGGTGCCTCGCCGGCATCACGGAGGGCAGCCAGCGGCAGGCTGGCGGCTTCGGTGCTGGCCAGCGTCAGGGTGCCTCGGGCGTACTGGCCGGCGGGCAGGCGGCCGTCGCGGTTGTCCACCCGCAGGAACACCGCATGGCTGCGGGTGGCGGCATCGGCGACCGGGTTGATGCGGACCACACTGGCCGTGAACGGCTGCTGGCCGCCGTCCAGCACCAGCCGGGCCGGCTGGCCGATGGCCACGCGGGCAATGTCGCGGGCCGGCACGCGGGCGCTGACTTCCAGTGTCGACAGGTCGGCCAGCGAAAACAGCGGGGCATGCCGGTTGACCGACTGGCCGGGGTCGATCTGGCGGGCCGTGATCACGCCGGCAAACGGGGCGCGCACGCGGGTGTCACCCAGCGTCTTGCGGGCACGCGCCAGCAGGGCGGCCTGGGCGTCGATCTGCGTCTGGCTGACACGGTAGTCGTTTTCCAGCTCATCCAGCGCCAGCGGTGAAATGAAGCCCTCCTGCGCCAGCTGGCGCTGGCGTTCGAGCTTTTTGCCGGCCAGCTCCAGCCGGGCACGGCGCGCTGCCAGTTCGGCGGCTTTTTCGTCGATCTGCCAGCGGGCATCCTGCGGGTCGATTTCTGCCAGTACCGTACCGGCCGCCACGCGTTCACCTTCGCGCACGAATACCTGGCGCACCATGCCTTCGACTTCGGCGCTGACTACGGTGGCGTTGAGGGCGGCCAGGGGGCCGGAGAGCGGCAGGCTGTCGGTCAGCGTGGCCTGACGGACATGGGCGAGGTCTTGCGGGACCAGCTGGCGGACAGGAGATGCCGGAGCGGCAGGAGTGGCCGGGCGCTGGCAGGCGGTCAGCAGGGCGAGCGCCAGGAGGCCGGCAAGAAGGCGGAGGGGCAGCATGGATCGTGTCGACGGGCAGAAAAAACGCCTGCCCGGATTGGGCAGGCGCGTATGGTGCGCGTTTCGCCAGGATAAGACAACGGGATGGAGTCAGCGGATATCCATTCCTGCCGGTGGCCGGACTTCGTTGGGCAGGAGCACCCACAGGCGGCCGGACTGCTTCATGCGGCCGGCGGTTTCTCCGGCTTCACGGCCAAAGCCCCAGAAGAAGTCGGCGCGGACGGCGCCCTTGATGGCGGTGCCGGTATCCTGGGCCGCCATCAGCCGGTTGAGCGGGACACTGCTGTTGGGGCGGGTGGTAGCCAGCCAGACGGGCGTGCCCAGCGGGATGTAGCGCGGATCGATGGCGAGGCTGGCTTCGCCGGTCAGCGGCAGGCCCATGGCGCCGATCGGGCCTTCGCCGGTATCCGGCAGCGGACGGAAGAACACGTAGCGCGGGTTGGCTGCGTACAGCTCGGGCAGCCGTTCGGGGTTGCGCCGGGCCCAGTCCTGGATGCCCTGCATCGAGGCCTGGTGGGATTTCAGCTCGCCTTTCTGGATCAGGTAGCGGCCGATCGACTGGTAGGGATAGCCATTGTGGTCGGCAAAGCCCAGCCGTACGAAGCTGCCGTCGGCCAGCTGTACGCGGCCGGAACCCTGGATTTGCAGGAAGATGGCCTCGATCGGGTCATTGACCCAGACCAGGGCTTCGGCCGGGCTGGGGCCTTTGCCGGCAGCAATGTCGGCTGCGGTGTAATAGGGCACCAGCCGGCTGCCGTCACGCCGGCTGCGTTGCAACGGACCGGCGCTGCTGACGGTTTGCAGTTCCGGCGGGCGGCTGACCAGATCGCGCGGCGGAGCGTACAGCGGGACGGTGGATTGTGCCGTGCGCTGGCGGCTGCCGGTCAGCATCGGTTCGTAATAGCCGGTGATCAGGCCGGTGGTGGCGCTGCCGCTGGACAGTTGCCACACGGTGAAGCGCTGGGCGAAGTAGTCGCGGATGGCCTGCGGGTTCTGGCCATCCACGCGCTGGGCCGCCTGGCAGGCGGATTTCCAGTCGGCACGCTTGGCCAGCGTGCGGCACGACACCAGCCACGCCTGCCAGCCGGGACGTGGATCGTCCTGTTGCCAGCCGGGCAGGTCGTTGAAGCTGGCGCGGGTGTAGCGGGCGGGTTCGGCCGGTGTGCCGGGTGCAGGCGTACCCGGTGCAGGCTTCTGGGTGGTGCAGGCTGCCAGCAGCAAGGGCAGCAACAGCGTGGCAAGACGGCGGACAGACATGAGGCGCAACGCTCGGAGCAAGGCAAAGGCAGGATTGTAGACCGGGAGGATTGCCGTTGTCCGGCAGGCGCTGGTCTGCGCGGGAGCGGAGTGAATGCGGGAACGCTTTCTTGGCGTAGTAGCCGCTGGAGGGATACCGACATGACATAGGCGTCGGGCCGGATGATGGCAATACCTTACTTGAATCCCTTGGCAAAGAATGTGGTGGCTTTTTTAGGATGTCGCGTTCCTCGGTGACCTGTTTCAGTTTTGCCTTGAGAGGACGGGTTTCGGCTTGCTGGTTTGTTGATTCGGTCGGTTTTACACGATTGTGTTTCATTCATGCAGGGCTAAGTGTGAGCCTTCCCAAGCTTCAGCAGGAACAATGGATCGTCACATTCGCTGTGCGGCCCGTACACCGGCAGCCGAGTCGTTGGAGTGTGCTGAGCTGTCAGTCAGGGGGCAAAGACCGTTTGCAGCCGGTCTGTTCAGAAAACCAGTAAGGTTCCCGCAGCCGAAATCATCACAAAGACAGCAAAAAATCTGCACTCTGCTGCTGATTGATGCACACGATGCTAATCAATCGATGGCAGCAATGGGCTTGGGTTTATACGCTCTTGCATCAAGAGCAGAAAAACAAAAAACCCTTACGATAGACCATCTCGTAAGGGTTTTTTGTTTGAGTGTTTTTGGTGGCCAGGGGCGGAATCGAACCGTCGACACGCGGATTTTCAATCCGCTGCTCTACCAACTGAGCTACCTGGCCGTCTTCGCTGCGTTCGCTGCGTCGAGGTGGCGAATTAAACAGGAAACCTG